>NZ_BAABWW010000010.1:0-163331 GCF_040362795.1 Thalassotalea sp. SU-HH00458 | reverse complement strand
AGATTTAATATAATTGTTTAAATTTTATTAACGTGCGTGCGATTAAACGATATGAAAAATATTTAAGTTTAATTTATAAGTATAAAAGACTGGAACTATTCTGTTTCTTGAGACTCACGTATTCTTTCTAGCCTAGCTTGTTCCTCTTCATAGGCTGCTTTAATTTCTTCTATGACATTATCTACATCAGCCGCTTTATTGTTGTCTTTAAACCTACCTGTGAGCTCAGTGTCAGGTGTTAGTTCGCTATTTTCATAAAGAAACCACATTTCCTCTGCATAACGACTTGAAAGTAAGTCAGGAGCAAATTGACCATAATAAGTCGTCATATTATCAACATCACGTTTTAGCATTTTACGGGCATTGTTATTTGCCGCAGCATCTACTGCCTGTGGTAAGTCAATAATCACCGGACCATATTCATCTACTAATACGTTAAATTCCGATAGATCGCCATGTATAACGCCAGCACAGAGCATGCGCATAATATAAATCATGACTATTTCATGATCTTCTCGTGCTTGCTCTGCGTCCATAACAACATCATTTAAACGAGAGGCTACATTACCTTCATCATCTGTTATTAACTCCATCAGTAATACACCATCAAAACATCCATATGGCTCTGGTACACGTACACCGGCAGCTGCTAAAAGGTACAAGGCATCAACCTCAGCATTTTGCCAAGCTTCCTCTTGTTGGCTTTTTCCGTATTTTGAGCCTTTTTCCATCGCTCTTGCTCGACGGCTATTTCTACTTTTACGTCCTTCCTGGTATTGCGCTGCCTTTTTAAAACTGCGTTTATTCGCTTCCTTATATACTTTTGCGCATCGTACTTTATTGCCACATTTTACGGTATAAACGGTTGCTTCTTTGCCACTCATTAATTGACTGAGCACTTCATCAATTAGGCCATCATCAATTAGAGGTTGTAATCGTTTAGGTACTTTCATTTAATCTCGGTAGTTAAGTTCAAGGGTTATAAATATAACCTCAGGGAAAAGCGCGATAGTATTTGTGTCATCGGTAATGATCATTTTGGCGAGTTGCTCCAAGGATCAACCGGCTTGTCTGTATTTGAAATTGTGACTTTCTGGTGTGTTTTTGAATAATTCGTTTGTTTTTTTACCTGCTCTTTATTGTTAAATGAACGATTGTCATTAACTTTTTTCGGTTTTGGTGAAGGAGCTTGTCCTAAAATTAATTGTTTAGGCTCACGCGGTTTTTGATGCGCAGGAATGATACGTTGACGTGGTGGAATTTCGTATTGCGTATCATCAGCTTTAGGTAAATTCTTATAATTGTAAAGATAAAAACGCTCTATTTTCTCCCGCGCCCATTCTGTTTTACGTAAAAACTTGAGACTCGAAGCTATAGTTGCTCGATTTTTGAAGCAATTTATATTGGTATATTCCGCCAGTATTTCAAAACCATAGTAACTTACTAATTCATTTAATAAGGTATCAAGTTTTAATCCATGTAATGGGTTATTTAACTGTTCGTTTTCGCTGGTCATAAATTTATTGATTATATTATTAAGTGAATGATTTAATTATATACTGCTAAGCTATTAAGATCAGAAAATGAAGTAAAATAAAAGTTAGAAAACTAAGATTAATTAGTTATGCTCATAGAAACGACGTCATAACAGGTTTTACCAATCATGGGTAATGTACTAAACAAAATGAAAATATATCAAACGTTACTCTTTGTACTCACACTGCTATTAAGCGTATTACTTTTAGGGTGTGAAAAACCTAATTTGTTACTTGCTAATGAACATCACCAACTTACGCAGGCGGCTTTAATTGATGGTGATTTGTCAAATGATGGTCAATATTCAGTTATACTAGATATTAAAAATAATCTATCACTTTGGCAAAACTCAAGTTATACGCTTATTAAACAGTGGCCGAGTTCTCTGTTTCCACAACAGCAATATTATGTGGTGTTATCGAATAATCAGCAGTGGCTTGCTGTTGCAGGTAAACACTCAGTAACACTACTTTCTGTTAACTCAAAACATAAACCGCTTACCTGGGAAGTTAATGGCTTTGATCGTGACGCTGAAATTAGTCAAATTTTAATTAACTCAATCGGTAATAAGGTTATTATTGGTTTAACGGAAGGCAGTGTCGTTGTTGTAGATATAACTAATGGTCTGAGATCTCAGTTCGCTTTACACGATGGGCCCGTTAATCATTTGATCTTTAGTGACAATGAACAAAAATTAGTATCTGCTTCACTCGATGGTCAAGCCATAAAGTGGGATCTAGCTTCTGGGAAAGTGATTTGGAGTAATGAGCAACCTTTTCGCATCACCAGTTTAGCGTTTGATGACTTATCACAGCGGTTATTTGTGTCAGATGCTCTCAATAATCAAACATTTTTTTCTTTAAATAAAGGTCAAGAAATTTCATCGTTGAGCTATTTCGAACGCAACCGATACTTTAGAGAAGCGATTTTCATCTCTGGAGCGAAAAAATTATTAAGCTCTTCATCAAAATATCAAATTTCTTTATGGGATGTCATGTCAGGTAACGAAATAAGCCAAGGAGAAATTAAAGCTTATAATTTTGGCAGTACCGTATTAGACTTTGCTGTAAATGAACAAAATGGTGTAATAACACTAAGTTCTGATGCTGTATTAGAGTTATGGCCAGCACCGTTATTTAAGTAAGTTATTGACTTTGCAAATTTCACATAAGAAAAATTTTTCGCTCAATGCTTTTTCGTTTGAACGCTCAATGTTTGTGAATGATTGCTTTTTTATCGACCAGTAATATTGTGTGATTTGCTTTTCAAAATAGATGAAAAGTAGTGCTAAGCTTAATGATAATACTGGGATATAGAGCAATGAATTGATAATGCTCGAAGGGTACATAACATTGAGTGTTATAGGTATAAAAACGATTAACGTTGATAACACGCGATAAAGATATTTAATCATTGATAAAAGCATAATTCCCTCTAACTTCACTTCAGTAATTTATTGATGCAAGTATGTTAGTGATAAATTAGACTAGTTTCAAAAGGATTATATTCACACTAAAGGTGAATTTCATTCACTTAATAAATGCTTAATATTACCCATCTGACTCAATCATATTTGGAGATTTAATCAACCAATTTAAGAAGCATTGAATATCATGCCTGTCTTTGTCTTCATCACGGTAAACTGCGTAGAGAGCTCGACCAAAAGGGACGGTTTTATTAAAAGGATCTATTAATACTTTTCGATTTACTAGCGAGTTTTCAATAGGCATTAATGCCAAACATAGTCCCAAGCCTTGCTCGGCAGCATGTAAGGATGATTCGTAACTGCTAAAGGTTAAATTATGCTCGACATTTATGTTTTCAAGACCTGCGGCCTCCGCCCAAGTTTGCCAAATGTTATCCATGCTAGTTAAATCAATTAAAGGAATGTTTTTTATTTGCTCTATCGATGTTAATTGATGTTTATCGGCAAATTCTTGAGAGCATAGAGCGGCAACTTTAATATCAAGCAGTTTTTTCATGCTGACATTTGGCCAATCACCGTTACCTATTCTAATCGCTAAATCAAAGTCTTCATAACGAAAGTCAGTGAGGTCTAATCCCGTTTCAATTCGAATTCCTATCTCTGGATGTGCTTGTTGAAATAATCCTAATTGGGGCAAAATGACGTTAGTTGCCATAGTGGCAAAGGTTGAAATTTTTAGGTTCGGAGATAAGTACTTTCGTTTAACTGCTTTTGTACCTTGTTCAATTTGGTCGAGGCCTTGTTGAATATAGTTTAAGTATAATTTTCCGGCTGAGTTTAATTTCACACCTCTGCTTTTTCGAATAAATAATGAGGTACCAATATATTCTTCTAATGATTTGATTTGGTGGCTAACGGCAGAAGGCGTTAGAAAAAGTTCTTCACTCGCTAATTTAAAACTTTCTAAGCGGGCAGAAGATTCAAATATCGAAAGCAAATGCAAGGGAGGGAGTTTTTTTGCCTTTGAAGTAGCCACCATTCAATTCCAATTTTAATTTAACAAAAAAGATTCAGTCAGTGTTTTTACCACACAATGATAGAAAGTGTGAAGGTTATTGATGAATTTAATTTATCTATTGAATTTACCTTTTTTGCTAGAAGCCGATCTAACAACAATCGGAAAGTTGTTTTTGTCTTATTCATGTTAGGTGTTATTTTATTGAAATTCGGATATTCTTTGTGTCACTAAATTTCAATGTTAACTGAGAAAGCCCAATGGCACGTTTGACGATAATTTTCATTTTTATCCCGTTGCTACTTATTTTACAAACAGGTTGTACTGTCGTTACGGCCACGGTTGGTGTTGCATCTGTCGTTGTAGGAGGGGCTATTGAAGTGGTTGATACCGTTACTCCTGATATTATCGACGATGACGATGACGAGGAAGAGGATGAAGATGAACAGAACAATATCGACCTTTAATATTAACTGTACGCTCATTAATACTTAAACGTGATAAAAGCGTATTAATATTTTTCAGTGCGCTTATTCCACTTTTATTCTCTTTTCATGATAAATTTTCATTCCCATTTAGTTGTGGTATTTAATCCAATTAAAATAGATCAGTTTGATAATCCACTTTTTAATCGCTAAACTCTCGAAAATTAATGCATCAAATCCGTATACATAAGGCGATAAATGAATAAACAGCAAGCTTACCCTATTGGTAAACAAGGAAAACCATGGGGAAATGAAGAGAAGCAGCAATGGTTTGCTCTTCAATCAGTGAAACGTTCATATTATGATGAAGTGATCACGAAAATTAATGCCTTAAAGAGTGATTTTGAGATTGAACAATATGGTGCTTTGCCCATTGATGAACAACGTTACCCCTTGTTTATTTTAAAAAGCAAAACATTTGATCACGCTAAAAAAACCGTGCTTGTCACAGGAGGAGTGCATGGTTATGAAACAAGCGGCGTACAAGGCGCTTTGCTTTTTGCTAAAGAACATGCACACAGATATGAGTCAGCTTTTAACTTTCTGGTTGCGCCGTGTTTGAGTCCATGGGGATATGAAACAATCAACCGTTGGAACCCTAATGCAATCGATCCAAATCGGTCTTTCTATAAGAACAGTCCAGCAGAAGAGTCTGCTGCTTTAATCTCTTACTTATCATCGTTAAAGGTTTCGTTATTTGCTCATTTTGATTTACATGAAACTACCGACTCTGATAATGCTGAGTTTAGACCTGCGCTTGCTGCTCGTGATGCGACTGTGCATGATAACTGGAATATTCCAGATGGTTTTTATTTAGTGGGAAATACGCTTGAACCACAAGCAGATTTTCAAAAAGCGATAATTGAGAATGTGAAAAAAGTTACCCATATTGCCGCTGCAGATGAAAATAATCAATTGATTGGCAGCCCCGTTACGCAACCTGGCGTGATAAATTATTCGGCAAGAGAATATGGATTATGTATGGGGTTATCTGATGCTAAATTTGTTACGACAACCGAAGTCTATCCAGACAGCCCTAAAGTTTCGAGTCAGCAATGTAATTTAGCGCAAGTGGCAGTAATCACCGGTGGTTTGGATTATATTTTGACTCATGAAACCGTTTAGTTTTTTATAGTAATAATGTCATTTTATTGATTTAAAGCATGTGAGAAATGCATTAGCGCTTGATAAAACAACTAAACGTGGTATTTTCCATTTAATTTATTTTATAGAGAAAAACTTTATGCCTAAGGCGAGTGATATTAAAAAAAATGCAGCGATTGAACACAATGGTAAAGTGTTAATTGTTAAAGACATTGAACGTTCTGTTCCACAAGGAAGAGCAGGTGGCAGTTTATATCGTATGAGAATGTACGATGTGGTCACTGGTGGAAAAGTTGATGAAACTTTTAAAGACTCAGACATGCTTAATTTTGCTGATTTAAGTCGTCGTGCGGCAATGTTCTCTTATATTGATGGTGATGAATATGTCTTTATGGATAATGAAGACTATACGCCATATAATTTGAATAAATCTTCGATTGAAGATGAAGTGGTTTTTATTACTGAAGCGACAGAAGGTTTGTCAGTTATTCTTGTTGATGGTTCACCTGTTGGTGTTGATGTGCCGGCAAGTGTTGAACTTGAAATTGTTGAAACCGATCCTTCAATAAAAGGCGGCTCTGCAACAGCTAGAACCAAGCCTGCTATTTTATCAACGGGTTTAACGGTACAAGTTCCTGAACATATATCTACCGGTGATAGAATTAAAATTAATACCGAAGAACGTAAATTTATGGGCCGTGCTGATAAATAACATTTTTATAGAATTATTAACTATGAAATTGATTGAAGGATATTTCTCAAAAGAAATATCCTTTTTTATTACTTAAAGCATGGATTACGCAATTTTGTCTGCTTTATAAACATTAAAATTCAATTCATTAACCTTGAAGCGTCCTAATAATGCGCCAATACTGAACAAGGCTAATACTTGAAAATAAAGACTATTTATTAACACTTCAAGAATATTTAATTCATAAATATTTACCCAAGAATGCATCATTAAATATATTGTCATAAAAATACTGATAAAAACAAAAGACTCTAATACAAATTTTGTTTGTTTATTTCTATCTGTATTCTCCTGGTATGGGTCACGTTTTTTACCGTATAAATTAGCCATACCAATTGCGATAAACATGATATTGGTGAGAGTCACTGTACCAATTTTAATTGCCGCATCAACATTTAATATAAAATTACATAGAAATAATTCATAAATGATAAAGCTTAAATAAGTTAATACTGCTAACGCTAAATAAAAAGGCGAGACAAAATTAAATAAAAGTCTTGGTTGCAACTCAGCAGTTCGATTTGTTTGCGTATTTTGCTGTCGCATTAACTTTAAATGTTTGTAGCCAAGTAGTTCTAAGATAAATAAGGGTATAAATTGCGCAATACCAAATAATAACGGTAAATCATCCAGAATATTGATGTGTGCTCTATAATCGGGAACGATATAAGTAAAATAAAAAATTAATCCTGCGCCAATCATCATAAATAAATAGTTCATCGTCTGATAAACAAGTTTAATAGTATGGATTCGTTTTGCAGGTACCGGATAGAGCTTGGGATAATCATGCTCAGGACAATGAGTTAACACATAGTTAATACGTTTAACTACTTGTTTTGGATAAAAATACGAGAGCAGCCAAACTTGGCTGATCACTACTAAAAGTAGAATAATAGACATGCTCATAATTGTTCCTTAATATTTGTTATTGTTCATCACATTAGTGAACGCTATTCTTATTTCGGAATCAGTTGCTCCTGATTTTTTAAGTAAAGCAACTGACTCTTCGAGTTGAGTTGTGATCCATTGATTAATATCAAAATCACTGTTTTTAACTGCATCTTCATGAATAAAAGTGCCTCGATAACCTTTCGCCTGTATAACAGAATCTCTTTCGAGCAATCGATAAGCTTTGGCAACGGTTTTACTATTTACTTCTAAATCATTGGCAAGTTGTCTAATTGAAGGTAATGGGTCACCGGGTTTGATTTTTTTATCTTTGACTGCTTGTTTTATTTGCTCAACAAGCTGAGTAAACAAAGGTGTTGGATCTTCAATATTTATTACTATTTCCATAATCACATTTTTTCTTTGGTGTACCTCTTGATGTAATGGTACAACTGGTTTTTTGATAATGCAATAAATAGTGCAAAGAAATTGGGAGAATGGCTAATAGGTGTTATAAGTACTTAGCAGTTTGAATTTTTATAGTTTTACTTATTGTAAATAAGGAATCGTGTGGCAGGCTCAAGTTTATTAGTACTCATTGATGATATTGCGACAGTTTTAGATGATGTTGCTATATTATCGAAAGTTGCGGCGAAAAAGACCGCCGGTGTATTAGGTGATGATCTTGCTTTAAATGCTGAACAAGTCTCCGGTGTGAAAGCAGATAGGGAGTTACCGGTTGTTTGGGCGGTTGCAAAAGGCTCATTTCTTAATAAGTTTATCTTGGTGCCAGCAGCATTATTAATTAGCGCGATATATCCCCCTTTAATTACCGTGTTAATGGTCTTGGGAGGGTTGTTTTTATGTTATGAAGGCGCTGAAAAAATAACCCATCAGTTCCTTTTAAATAAAGAAAAATTGCAAGAAGCTCACCAAGAGAAGCTAAAAAATATTGCTGACGAAAGTGTCGATTTAGTTGTGTTTGAAAAAAATAAAATTAAAGGCGCGATTAGAACAGACTTTATCTTGTCGGCAGAGATCATTGTGATTGTCTTAGGCTCTGTTAAAGAAGCGGCTTTTCAAACACAAATTATGGTCGTTTCTGGTTTGGCTATTGCATTCACTATCGGCGTTTATGGCTTTGTTGCTGCCATTGTCAAACTTGATGATTTGGGGTTATATTTATTAAGAAAATCAGTCTCTGGTAAGTTTAATGCACTGCAACGTAGTTTAGGGCGCACAATTTTAATGTTTGCACCAGTATTAATGAAAACCTTATCTGTTGTTGGCACTGTTGCAATGTTCTTAGTTGGAGGAGGAATATTAGTTCACAGTTTTACTTGGCTACATCATAAAGTAGAAGCTATGGTTCTTTGGACTCAACGTTTTGAATTGACGTTCTCAACTGTGATCGTACCCATGAGTATCGAAGGAATCATTGGGCTTTTAGCCGGATTACTCTTGTTTTTCCTCATGTATATTTACAAAAAATTTCAAGCACAGTAAGTACTTTTCACACAGGGATTGAGCCGACAAGTTTATTTTTAAGGGCACTTTAAGTGCTTACTGATAAAATAAATAATAAGGATTTACGGACTATCGCTATCAATAACAGATATTTTGCTCAAAGCTCTAGTGTCTTAAATAGTCATAGCGTCGTGTTTTTAGTATAAGTATGCTGTGCTGATAGTTAAAACTTGAGCTCTTTAGCATAATCGTAACTCTGGCTTGATTTATTAATTAATTGCGGCATGTGAGTTCTTTGTTCGCTATCCGATAAAATACAGCGTAAAATACCCATACGCCACGTTAGGCTCATACCAGTAGATTCTTTACCAAAATTATAGATAGGACTTTCATGAAAAAAACGTTTCAACTGACTCACCCTAAAATTAAACCGGCTCGTAGAGTTGATGCTATTAAAAGTGAAATTAAAAAATATATTAAAAGAGAGCGAAACAAAACCTTACCTGAAGGTGTTGATTATTGGGATTTTGATTGCAAATTTGGTTTAACTGAACCTACGGCGGATGTTGTGCACTTAGCTGCTATTAATAAATCAATTGATGAAGCAGTTGCAGCTGGCGCTAATTCTTTTTATGTTGAAGTGATAGTGAAAATGGCTAATCGCCAGTTTACAGCTCCTGATGAAGACTTAAGTGAAAGCCTTGATGAAGATGAAGACTAATACGTTATATTCATGAGCCATCTTGTTTTTGATCATTAGTCTAACTTATATTAGCATTTATTAAGTTTGCGATACCTTCCTGACAAGCAATAAGTAATTTATCACTCAATACTGGATCATTTATTGCTTTTGATAATGCTAAGCCACCAATCATCAATGTCGCGACTTGTAAGGCTTTTTGATCACATTTTATTTGTTGGTTGGTATTGTCAACAAAGCCTTTAAAAATATTGGTATAAGTGTCTTTAACTGTTTTATTCTGCTGATTAATATCAGTCACTAAAAATGCTAATGGACAAAGATGCTTAACTGTTTCATTGCGATGCTCACCACTTAAATAACGTTTAGTTATTCCCATTAAGCTACCGTCACAATGGCTAAGATGATCATTACTCGCTAATATTCCTGCTTTGGTAATAGCTTGGGCATATAACTCACTTTTAGAAGCGAAGTGAGCGTAAAACGCCCCACGTGTTAATTTAGCATTCTCCATGACTTGATTTATTGATACTTTTTCAAAGCCATAACGGGTAAATAAATCGGCTGCACTCGTCAGTATTTTATCTTTTGATTGTTTTTTGTGATGTTTATGCCACGCCATAATAGTGCCTTAATCAGATTTTTAAACAGTCTCTCATAAATTTAAAATATGTTCTTGAACATATTGTTAAAAGTTTTATCTTTGCTCTACATTCATCAATAAGACTTCACTTAATTAAGTTAAAGGAATAGAAAATGAACCAGCACTCTCAGGCTCCATCAAACGATAATAAGCAGATTGAAATTTTTGGCCCCAGTTTTTCAAATTTTGTTCGCAGCATTATGTTGTTATGTGAAGAATATCAGCTTGATTATTGCACAGGGTTACAGTTTTCAGGTGAGCTGGTGGAGCTAAAAAGCGAGCAACACTTTAAATTACACCCTTATGGAAAATTTCCCATTATTAAACATCAAGGGTTAATTCTCTGTGAAACTGCTTCGATTTGTCGTTATCTTCAAGCGACATTTATGCCTAAGGTGTCAACCTGTTTCTCGGCGCATCAAATGGCACGAATAGATGCGTTTAGTGCCATTATTTCTATCTATTTAGATAAAGCCCTTGTCAGAGATTATTTATTAGAGTTTGCTTTTCCTAAAGGAGAGCAGGGTAAAGTGAGACTTGATGTTGTTCAGTCAATGCAACAGCCAGCTCTGGATGCTCTGTCGATCATTGAAAATGAACTGGAGCACAGTGATACACTTAATAATGAGCAATTATCCATAGCAGATGCTTTAATTGCTCCGATACTTCATTATCTTTCAACATTACCAGAGCCTTTTAATTTGATTGATAGATATCCTTTAATCGTCAAGTATTTAAGCGCTTTAATGGTACGTGAAAATAGTAAAAAAGTATTAATTGCGCCGAAGAACTGGTGATCATTTCTCGAATCAAATAGCGAATAAATGTATGCGTACTCTTTTAATGTTATTTTAAGTAGAAAATTTTTATCGCTATGTTGATCACGGGCTATCCTTTCTTGAATAGAGGTGTTATTTTTAATAAAAATAACACTGTTGAGAGAGGATTAGTTTTATGTCTTTAACTGCTCATGAGTATGCCATTAAAGCGCAACAACTATGTGTATTACCTGATATTTATCTTAAACTTAAAGACATGTTAGCTGATGAAAGCACGACGCTTGCAGACATTTCTGCTTTACTCTCGTTAGAACCCGCTCTAGCATCAAGTTTACTTAAAATTGCCAACAGCGCGCTTTTTAATTTTCCAAAAGAAATAGACTCGATTGATCGAGCACTGATGATCTTAGGGATCAAAGAAGTTCAAACATTAATTGATACTTATGGCGTTACCGCGGCTTTTTCTGGATTAGATCCAACGATTTTAGATATGGATAAGTTTTGGGAAATTAGTGTTGATTGCGCATTATTGACCAAATTTTTAGCCAAAAAAATTAAACTTGAAAACGCTGATTCGATGTTCTTGTCTGGGCTTTTACATAATATTGGTGAATTAGCCATTGTTCACACCAGCCCCAAAAAAGTGCAGTATTGTGAAGGTTATGACAGAGAAGAAACGCCATGGGATCGTCAAATTGATACCTTTGGTTTTACGTTTTCTCAATGTAGTGCTGAGTTATTATCATTATGGCAGTTACCGACAAGTATTATTGAACCTATTGCCTTATATAAAGATGCTTATAACGAAGATCTTGATAAAAAATCGACGCTGCTTTTTATTACCACACGTTTAGCCTTGATCAACTCTCATCCTGGCATGTACTCAAAGAAAACATTTTTAGGGCAACATTTGTTAGAAGATTTATCATTAACCCTTGATGATATTGACCAAGCTCTCGAGTTTTGCAATGTGGAAGGTATGGCAATCATGTCTTCATTAAATGTTATTTAATGACTTAGTTTCGCTAATCGTCATTGATTGTTCATGTAATCGTAAAATAATTGTCATCTTTTAATTTTATCTTTCTCCTACAAATTATTGAGGAGTTCGAAAATGAATAAGTTTAATTGGGATGAATTTGATTTTATAAATGACGAAGAGTTTTCTGAAAAAGCAGTCAAAAATAAAGGTAAAACAAATAAGCGTAAATGGCGTGAAATAGAAACAATCAAAGAACAACGACGTTTGAAAAAGCAAATTGCTGAAATGGAACAATACTCTTTTTAAACGTTTAGTGTAGAGCGCTTTGTGCCATAATAAATGAAACTGAGAAGGCTCACTAATAGCAATATATATTTAACGGCATTGGGATGTTGCTGGTAAAAACTTGCTGTGTCATATATTGGTATATCAACAACAGAATAGCCATGTGTATTCTCTTTAATTTGAGAGCCTTCAACAATATTACCATAGGGATCTAAAACAGCAGTGAGCCCAGTATTGGTCACTCTTATTAGATATTTTCGATATTCAATGCTTCGAAAAAGCGAAAGGGCCATATGTACTCGTTTTCCTGAGGTATGATAAAACCAAGCATCATTTGAACTATTGATCAAAAACTCGCCCCCTTGAGCCATACCTTTGGCAACTTGCTCGGTAAAAACAGCTTCATAACAGATCAACGGAACAGCCTTGAAACTTATGTTTTGTGAGTTTTTAACTTCAAATAACGCAGATTGATTACCAGGTTTATAATTTGGTGCAAATGGAAATATCTCTCTTAGCCAAGGCAGTTGTTGCTCGAAAGGCAGATACTCACCAAACGGTAAGAGCACCTGCTTAGCATAGGTTTGTTCTACGGCATTATCGCCAAAAAGTTCCATGGTATTAAAATACCCAGCGTTATTATCTAAGGTTTCATTAAGGGGTTTAATTGTTGTTAGTAACAGCGAGGAGTTTTTTAATAATGGCTTAAAAAATACTTCATCTTCTGGGTAATAACGATAAGAAATAGGAACAGGAATTTCAGGAAAAACCACTAAATCAATGTTCTGTTCATTTTCTATTTGTAAAAGTAGTTGGTCAAGCTCTGCTTTTACCGTTAACCAATCATCCCGGGTCCTATTGGTTATATCGATATTAGGTTGGACAATTGCTACTCGAAGACTTTTTTCTTTCGATATCATTTTGGTAGATGTTGTACTGTTTGCTTGAATTGGGTAATCCCCAATCACTTCATTTTTTTTATAGTGTCCATAACCAATGTTTGCGAAAAACAAAACTAACGCCACGATAAAGCATTGCAACGCTTTTGTTTTATCTGTGTTGACTAAGGTAATACCATTGGCAATTAATAGGTTGATACAATGAATAAGGAAGAAGACTAACGCAACCCCCCCGATATCAGCTAATTGAGTGAATAACGGCTGAAGGTATAAAGCGTGTGCAAGGTTGCCTGGTAATATATGGGGAATGTAATTTACCACTACCGTAAAAAATGTTGCTGAAAAAAATGCTCCTGACAACGATTGCCCAAACTTAAAGCGTACGTGAAGCCAACAAGCACATGCATAAGGAATTGCTGAGATTAGACAAAATATAAAAACAAAAGGTAAAACAATATTCGGGGCAGATGAAGTAATTGCAGCTACGCCGTAAACTGCCCACCAAATGCTGCATAGCCAGCCTAAAGTAGCAGACAATAATCCCAACATAAAAGCATTACGTAACGTAACTTTATTGAGCGCAACAATAATTGGCACCATAGTAAACCAAGTTAAAATTGCATAACCACCGCTGGGGAAAGCGAGGTAAAAGAGCAAAACGGTGAATAGCCCCAGTAAAAGGCTATTAAATTGCTTATCAGTGTTGTGAGTATTTAATGAATTATCAGAGGATAATATAAGCGATAACCTATTTTTTATGGCGATAAAGAAAAGCGACAAAAGCCACAAGTATTAATTGCAAAACAGTATGAAGTACCGGCACGCTAGAGCCGCTGCTCGTTCCACCGCCACCGCCACCACCGCTTGCAGATACTAGTGAGGGGAAGGCCAAACATAAGATAATAAAAATGACTGCGATAATGTGATTCATTTTACGGTGCTTTGCTTCCAAGTATTCGTTCAACACCTACAATGACAAGTAGGGCGGTAACGAAGTTAATAATTTGCCAAATATACAGATGATAAAAATCAAAGTCATTATTTTCTTCTTTAATTTCATACATTAAATGGATAATGCGTAATATATTCTCTACATGTAATACCAGCACAGCCACAATCAACATGCAGATTTTATTATAAATTGGCTGGTTTAATGCCAAAACTACCGCACTAACGCTGGCGATAAGCATTAAACCGGTACATTCGTTATCGACAATTAAAAACCTTGTTGAATTGGTGTGTTTGAGCAAATTTCCGTCAACAATTATCGGCTCTGCAATTAATTGATATAGATAAGCGACACTATTGGAAAGCGCATGTTGTATGGTTTGAGATAGCCATAGATCACGATGAACCCAATAAACAATGCTTTGTAAAATAATGAGATAAAGTAAAAATCTAGGAAAATATTTTAACGCAAGTGATTGTTCATCTTGCTGGTTTACTTTTGATAATTTTGACATCACTCAGCGATTTTTTTGATGGTTTTTATTGCCACAGTGTATCTGTGAATTGATATAGGAAGCTAGGTAAATTTAATATTTATAGCTTTGTCGTGAAGCTTTTGAATTAATCATAAACACCTAGAGTTCTCCTCGATAAATTCAGAACAATTTAATACGGGTTAATAATGTGCCATGACAGCATTGATCCCATTTACTTATAAGCTTTCACTATAACCTTGAAATATTTATATACATTCGTTTTAAAAATAATTTGTTTTTACCATTGTTTTATTTTTGTAAGCCCCGAGTATATTTAATAGGCGCTAAGTCATACTGATTATCTCCTCAATATACTTTTAACTTTTAAGAAGGTTGTATTATGAAAATAACAATATCAGGTCACCATGTTGAAATTACCGACGCAATTAAACAAGCCATTGAAAGCAAATTTGCTAAAATAGCCAAACATTTTCCCGATTTAATGACAATCGATTCGGTTATTACCGTTGAGCCTCATGAACAAAAATTGGAAGTCACAACTTTATATGAGGGACAAAAAGTTTCAGTGAAAGCATCAGGCAAAGAACTATATTCTGCAATAGCTGCTGCTTCTAAAAAATTACAAGCTGCGCTGAAACATCGTAAAGGTGTGTTGAAAAAGAAATTAAATGAAAAATATCAGGTCAAACAGTCAGATGGGTTTATGCCTGTTTAACGTAAAGTAAAAAGGAATGTTAAAGTTAAAGGCTATTCAAGTGATTGAATAGCCTTTAATTTTTTAGATTTTTAGTTTGAGCAGACTACTTTTTAGGTTTAGTTGCCAATTAAACCATTGATATGCGCAACGGCGCATCGACCTAATGCCCCCAAGGAATAACCTCCTTCTAATACCGAAACAATTCGACCTTTACTGTATTGATCAGCTATTCGCTTTACTTCATCGGTGACCCAACGATAATCTTGTTCAGTCAAACTCACTTGCGACATTTCATCTTCAATATGCGCATCAAAACCTGCGGAGATGAAGATCATTTCAGGTTTGAACTTTCTAAGCGCGGGTAACCATTTTTCGGCAATTATTTCTCTAAATTCAGGCCCTTTGGTTGTGGCATCTAGTGGCGTGTTAATAATTGGTGGCGTATCACTTGCTTGCATTTCAAAAGGATAAAAAGGGTATTGGTATGAAGAACAAAACAAGGTACCTTTTTTATCTTTGATTATATTTTCAGTGCCATTACCGTGATGAACGTCAAAGTCGACTATAGCAACTCGCTTTAATTTATAATGTTTCTTGGCATATTCCGATGCAATGGCGATATTATTAAATATGCAAAACCCCATAGCTTTATCTCGTTCAGCATGATGGCCAGGCGGGCGGGTAATACAAAATGCTGATGATAAAGTATTAGACATTACTAAGTCTACGGCATCTTTAGCGGCTCCTGCGGAATAAAGCGCGGCCTCTAATGATTTTGAACTCATCGCGGTATCATCATCGAGTCTGAAAAGTCCTTCTTTAGGAACATGTTCAAAAATATGATCAATATAATCTTTATCGTGAGCGAGCAATAATAATTGACGATCGAGTGGCGTTGCATCAATTTGTTTCACGACATATTCTAAACCACTGCGAATTAATTGATCTTGAATAGCCCCTAGCCGAGCGGGAGATTCTGGGTGGTATTCGCCCATATTATGACCATTACAGCGATGATGACTCAGTAGTCCAACCGTCATTAAAATTCCTTAAAACATTTATGATTGTGAATGCTCGTTATTATTTTCTTTATTTTTATTGGTTTCGAGTAAATCAAAAGTTAATGCAACTTCATCGAAGTCTTCCGAATAACCTCGAATAAAGCCTGTATTTTCAAATACTTTTAACATTGGAGCATTATCTCGTCTAACACAGGCAAGCAATTTGGCAAGGCCTCGTTTTTTGGCTATTTTGATTATTTGAAGTAAAAGTGTTGTCGCCATGCCTTTACCGCGTTGACATTCTCTGATCACAAACGCCACCTCAGCGGCATTCGCTGATTCAATATAATAATATCGCCCGACTGCTTGTATTACCTCGCCAAGATGTTCTTGTTGAGTGAAACATAAGGCAAGATCTTTATGTTGGTCTACGCTGACTAAATTACAAGATTTTTCACGTGTCATTTGTGTTGCGTGGTGATTATATCGCATCATTAAGGTTTCTTTAGTATGAGAATAAAAAAACTCTTGAAGTTTACGTTCGTCAGCAGGGCCTAAAGGCCTTAAGATATATCTATCACCGGCAAAGGTGTATTTTTTAAATTCAATGGCGCCTAATTCGGGAACGGAAGTGGGCGTATTATCTTGGTATTCTGGCACCCAATAATTTTTACGAACGTCTTTTAATAATTGCTCTCTAAATTTAGGATGAGCTATTCTGATCAGCTCTAAGGCGCGTTCTCGAATACTTTTACCAATTAAATTTGCAATACCAAATTCTGTTACCACATAAGCTACATGTCCTCTTGAGGTAACGACTCCGCCGCCTTCTGTTACATGAGGGACAATACGTGAAATTTTACCATCTTTAGTTGTAGAGGGCAGTACAATAACAGGTTTTCCTCCTTTGCTTAGCCACGCTCCTCGCACAAAATCTACTTGTCCTCCAATGCCGCTATAAAAATGATAGCCGATTGAATCGGATACCACTTGGCCGGTTAAATCTACTTCAATAGCACTATTAATAGAAACCATGTTGTCATTTTTAGCGATATTTACCGGTGAATTGATGTGCTCTGAAGGGTAAAACTCAACATGCTGATTTTTATGTACAAAATCATATAACCTTTGTGAACCAATACAAAAAGTAACAACGGTTTTCCCTTTGTGAAAGGTTTTCTTTCGATTGTTTATTACGCCACTTAACATGAGATCTATGATGCCATCTGAGATCATCTCACTGTGAACACCTAAATCTTTATGGTTGGCCAAATAGCGTAAAACCGCAGCAGGAATTTTACCTATGCCAATTTGAATCGTTGAACCATTTTCAACCAACATTGCCGCGTACTGGCCAATTCGCTCGGAGACTTGGTCTATATCAGGCTCTGGTATTTCAGGTAAAGGTTCCTTGCCATCAAGCCAAGCATGTATTTGATTGATATGAATAAAGCTATGACCATTCGTGCAGGGCATATTGGGGTTTACTTGGGCAATAACATATTTGGCTGACTTTACCGCTGAGGCGACAACATCAACACTGACACCAAGTGAACAATAACCATATTCATCAGGTGGGCTCACCATTACTAAAGCCGCGTCGAGCGGTAAAATATTTTCCTTAAATAACGTGGGTATTTCTGAAATAAAGCAAGGAGTGTAATCTGCGCGACCTTCTGCAACAGCCTCTCGAACATTTTTACCGCCAATAAATAACGAATTGACCTTAAAGAGATCTTTGTGTTCAGGTAATGCCCAAACATTATCGGAGAACGTTAGGATGTGAACGGTTTCTATATCATGCAGCTTGGCACTGTGTTCAATGAGGTTTTGAATTAATAAATTGGGAACCGCAGCATTTGAACCAATAAACACCCGATTGCCTGACTTTAAAAAATCGCCCCATTGAACAGGAGTTCCCGCTTTATTTGTGAGTGACATAAATGTTCAAGTTCCAAAAGAGTTCAAAAGTATTAATGAACACAATACTAATCTGTTATATCAAGATTATACTTGATATAACACAAAGTTAAGACGTATTTTTATTGTTAACTAACTGTTTTCTATTCTAAAACCTATTTTAAGTGTTACTTGATAATGACCTACCGAGCCTTCTACTATATGACCACGTGTTTCAGTGACTTCAAACCAGTCCATGTTTTTAATGGTTTTATGACATTCTGCTAATGCGTTTTCAATGGCTTCTTCAATACTGTTTTTTGAAGAGCCAACCATTTCAACTTTTTTATAAGTGTGATGATCTGACATGGTAAATTCCTTAACATAAAGTTTAAACTACTTTAAATATAGTCAAAATTTATTAAAAGCCTAAGGTTGTTCAATCTAGACATTACGTTTCACAGGCTTTATGCTGGCGATAATATAACTGGTACGAACAGTAAGCTGATATAAATGTTCAGCGATAAAAAATTAAATAGGTAATCTATGACATATGCAGCAATTAAAGGTTGGGGGAAATGTTTACCTCCAGCTGTTTTATCAAATGACGATTTAGCGACATTTCTAGAAACGAATGATGAGTGGATCACCTCTCGAACAGGCATGAAAGAGCGGAGAATTTCCCACGTTCAAGTGAGTGAACTTGCCTATGTTGCATGCGAAAAAGCGTTAGCGGCTGCAGGTAAAGAAGCTGGAGATGTTGAATTGATTGTTTTTGGAAGTACTACATTTGATGAGTTATGTCCTAATGCTGCGTCTAATGTACAGCGTTTATTAGGCGCAAAAAATGCTGCTTGCATGGACGTAAATACAGCTTGTACAAGTGGTATGTATAGTTTAACGACGGCAACCGCTATGATTAAAAGTGGCGTGGTTAAATCGGCGCTAGTGATTGGCGCTGAAGCTATTTCGCCTATCATGGATTGGAGTAATAGAGATGTTGCTGTGTTATTTGGTGATGGAGCGGCTGCCTTATACCTTGAGGCAAGTGATGAGGAAGAAGGAGTATTAGCAGAGTCGTTAGGTTGCTTTGGCGAATCGCGTGATATTTTAGCCGTTGAAGGTTGGGGGATGAAATATGCCAATAAAGAAAGAGTACTGGGCGATGCAACCTGGGCTTTTCTAGGCCAAGAAATTTTTAAGAAAGCGGTTGCTGGCATGGCTCAAGGTTGTGAAAAGACGTTAAAGAAATTAAATTTTACTTCACAAGACATTGATTTAGTCGTTCCTCATCAAGCTAACTTGCGGATCATTGATTCGCTTGCCAAAAAACTATCATTAGATAAAAGTGATGTTTTTATTAATATCCATCGATATGGCAATATGTCTGCTGCCACCGCTTTGGTTGCTTTTGTCGAAGCCATTGAAGAAAAAAGAGTTAAAGCCAATAGCCATATTCTTTTACCCGCTTTTGGTGGTGGATTAACCTGGAGTGCACATATCATTAAATTTGGTCAGCGAATAACGCCTATTGGTTCCTCTCAGATAGAATTGCCGGCGTGTAATCAATCCGGACTTGAGTTGGTAGAGCAAATCATTAACAGTAAAAAGTAGCGTCATTTTTAGCAAATCTCTATATAAACTAAAATAAATGCATCCTTTTTATTATTGAACCGTCTTTATAGATGAGATTAAATAATAAAGAGGAATGTTTATGTTAACTGAATCACAAAACTCAACTGACGTTGTCGGCAACAAAATCAAGAATTGGTCGCGGGAAAAGTCAACTCAAAGAAAAGTTGAAAAGATGCTGTGAGTTTGACTTTTCTGAACATGGGATAGCCCATTATTGTAAAAGAAAGTGTGGTTGCCAATAAATGACAACCTTTGTTTAGTGTAAAGCAGCTAACACTGAGTTCTCGGTATGTGGAATTAACACTTTATAACCTTCTGATTCAGTATCCCCCCAGGTAGAACTGCGTTTGCTTTTAAATGTTTTCTTGATATTAACTAATCGGTTATTGATCTCTTTATAAGTAAACGTATTGGTTTGAGTTAAGTCCATGGTGAAAAAAATATAGGCACTGCCACTACCAGCAAAGGTAATGGATGATTGAAGTGGTGTGCCGCTTTGATTAATTAAAACGTTAAATTCACTTTTAAATTCATCCACATATTCATGCACTTCTTTGTTATCTATGATTGCTTCTAAAGGTAAGGTGAAATTAAGTTGTCGAACGTTTTCCTCGTTATGTTTTACGACTTCTTCACTAACAAACGTGGCTTTTTTTAAAGTACGCAATAAATTCGGAGCAGCTGATAACATGGTACTCATTTCGGCTACGCCTACACCATTAACGGCATTTAAAGTAGGGGTGTTTGCTTCATCATCATGTTCTTTTTGTTCGGCTTCGTGTTCAAGCTTTGAGATGGTTTCATTACTGTAAATAAGCTTTAACCCTTGGTTATCTTCACTTAAATTAACTTGTATTAAACCTTTCTTGGTTTTCTGCTTTTTTTTCTTGCCTCGTTTTTCTGTATAAGCTGACTCAACGATAGCCGATATAGGTGTATCACCGGTAAATTTTAATAAGGTTGATTTTAAATCAGTGAGTCCATCAGCGTATGCATTGAAACTTGATAGGCTGAAAAATGATGTAATCATAACGATAGATGAAAAGCGTAGTTCCACAGAAGATCCTTTATTTTCGTATGTTTTAGATTATTTAACTTATGGTGTAAATTTTTACCTGTCAGGTCAATTAAATTTACGTTAAAAAATGTTTCTAAACCTCAGAGTAAAGTAGTGTCATTTAGTTCAGAATAAAACGTATATTAAAGTGTGTCTAATTTGACCTTTTTTTAATTAACCTGTTATGGTAATAAAATTCATATCATAACTATAAGAGGATAATCAATGTCTCAAACAGCAACTAATGCAACAAAAGAAGATATTAGAGCAGCTTATATTTCTGCCGAGGATCTTAAGCTTGCGGTGTCTTTGCTCTATCAAGCATATCATGATGATCCCGTCTTTTTAGAAATTTTTAATAGTGAAAAAAGTGATTATGAGCAACGTTTGCGTTCTTCTATTAGGGAAGAATTGAATGCATTTTGGCAAGCAGAGCAACCCATTGTTGGCTTATATCTAGGAGACACTATGGTAGGTGTAGCTTGTTTGAATAGTCGTCAAACAGGTGTAGCAGCAGACAGGTTTTGGCATTGGCGATTAAAAATGTTACTCGGAGCAGGTTATTTCAGCACTAAACAGATGATAGAAAAGGAAGAAAAGGTACTGGATGCTGTTCCAATGAAGGAGTTTCATTTTCTCTCTTTTATAGCGATTCATCCTTTACATCAACACCATGGATTTGGCCATTATTTAATGGCTGCGGTTAATACCTTACTAGATGAATATTCGACAAGTGAAGGGGTCGCGGTTTATGCAACGTCAAAAAAATATCAAGAATTTTTTAAAGCCGTTGATTATGAATTTATAAAGAATGTCGACGTAGGAAATGTCTCTGGATCTCTAATGGTACATTATCGAAAATAAATCCTATGTTTTATGAGGAACACTTGCTTTATGCATTGGTATTCCTCATTTAACTTTATCCTTTCAGCTCATTCTTTTATCTATTCATGGATTTATTGCCAATAAATTTTGTCGTTCATCACAAATAATAATAAATGCGTTATACGATGAGAAAAATTAACATTTAAATTACACCAAAAAAATTTGTGACTCGTCAACGATCCGATATGGTCAGCAAAGATACGAAAGTTGACCTTAGCCTTGGTTAAGTTCACAAATACTATTACAACGTGGCAAAACTACCGAAGAAGTTGCGAACTCAATAGTATGGTTATTATCTGATGAAGTCTCTTATATCACTGGCTCGTTCATTGACATTGCAGGTGGAAAATAAATCATATGATTTATCATATTAACTGTTGTATTCTTTTCTACGTTCTATAGCCACAGGGCTTAACTTAACCCATTTGAACAAATACATTATGATTATTTTTGTTATACCACTCGTTATAGCAAGGACCATTAATGGCCATCCGTTTTCAATTCCCATACTCAAAGCAAAGGCGATAGTTGAAATATCCATCATAAAAATAAATTGACTCATTTTTAAGTCGACTGCACCTGTAGCACCAGATCTTATAATTAACTTTATTTGATGATAATAACCTTGCGCGATTAATAGTGATATGACGAGAATGATAATTGTCGACACATAACGTCCTTCGTCAACAAATGTATCACCATAAAACAGCCCCGCCATTCCTAACATTAAAGAAACTAAAGCAATTAAGACGACATAAGCAGATGCATTTGTTTTTCTATCAAGCCATATTTCATACAAAATAACGCCTACCAGTAAAGTTGCGATTAAACGAGGCCACACAATGTAATGATTAAAAGGCTCTATAGAGTAACCATAAATGAAAAACGAAAAATACGCTAAGTAACTGACAGTAAACTGATTAATAGACAACAACTCTGTAGAACCAGTGCCTACCTCTTCTTTCTTCCTACGCCAAATAGTTCTTACTTGCGATAAAACACCATACAAACTTACAAAAATAAAAACAGTATTAACAGTTCCAAAAAAATCATAAACACTCATAGTTACCTCCAATATCTAAGTGAGGCTATTAAATCACGTATTGTCGACAATATATAGTTGCACCTGCTTTTAAATTGAAATATCAGGTCGAATACGTGCAAAGTGTCGACAATAATTTGTGCAAGGTCAAATATGACTGCCAAACAGCCTGCCTGAAATTAATAGGATTAGAGTGATGGTTTGGGTCTTATCGGCAACTTCTGCTTTTTGTCACAAAATGTTCATTACAATAATCTCTCTAACGACCACTAGAGGTTGGGCTAGCTAGAGAATATTCAAATTAACATCGCCCAGATGTTAAAAAAGATACGAAAGCGGACGTTCAATACATAGTGCGATGAACATCACCTTCTATGCTCTTAACATCACTCACTATTATACGGTCTTTACTTACATCATAACTTGAGAAGTCATTCAATAATATCTTACTGTTTTCATGTTTTTTATTTAAGGGCACCGCGTAAAGGTATTCGTTTCCTTTTTCGTTATTAACATAATACAAAATATTAGAATCTATCTTTACATGATAGAAATCAGTTGGCAGTGATATTTGCGTATTGAAAAAACTTAGCTGACTAGTAAAAGGATTATCTTCGAGAGACAAATAACTTGCTTGGTACAAAAGGTTAGTTTGTTGCTCAATAAAATATATAAGTTCTGGTTGTTCGTTGTCCATCAAACCATAAGCCCATCTTCCGTCAAATTTTAGCTTTTTCTTGTTAGTTACTTGGATTACTACCAATTCAGGTGTTCCATTAATTACGTTAGTAATAGCCGCAGTCTTGTTTGTAAACCAATCCAAAGAAATGATCGGATTTTGACTTTCATAAAGTAAATGTTCCTGTTTAAATTCAGTCAAAAGCTCATTTTGATTTAATTCATATATGGGAACCAGGTACACCTTATTTTCAATATTTAACAAAAGATGCTTATCGTCTTCAGAAATCACAAGGTGTCTGAACGAATGAGACTTAGGTAAATTCGTGACAATGTTAGCTTTCTTATTTTGACTATTTGCTAGATACAATTGCTCGCGACCGCTTCTCTTTGAAACGAATAAATATTGGTCATTTTTGTGAAATAGTGCAGGAAAAACATCAGGTACTGATGAATTATCAATAGCGTTGCTGTTGTTAGAAGAAGTTAACCAGCGACTGCTATAGTTTTTGTTTTCTGTACTAAAAAGTACATTTTTACCGTCAGGCAGCCTTGAAAGTTTTGGTAATATTTCCTCTGATATATTGATAACTTCAGTAGCATTCTGGCCATCGATATCACTTCTTATGATTCGTTGAGAAGGTGAAGAAGCAAAGTAATAAACCTGTTTGGAGTCATGGTGCCAAATAGCTTCATACACTGGCTTTTCAAACTTAATACCCTTTGTAATTATGTTATTTGACAAATTCAGCGACAGTAAATGCGTTTTGTAATCACTATCTGTACTCATTATTAAAAGTTTTTCACCGTTCGGGGATATATCAAGGCTATGATGACCCCAGCCTTTGGGTTGTGATTGGGTAACTATTCTGTGTTCGCTTGTTTCAACATCAAATGCATAAATTTGATTCGGCCAATAATTCTGAGGTTGAGCAGCATAGTAAAAGGCATTTTGACCAACATGATAATCTATATCTTTGATTCTCTTATCACTGCAATCAAATAACTTTTGGGGCGCTTTACTTGCCTGATTTAACTCTTCTGGCGATGGCAGAAATGCTTGATAAACTCCGCAATTATTCGCCAATATATCAAGGTAAAATATGATAGTTTGATTGGCATTAGCGTCTTCAATGACAGAAATAATTTGACTAATATTGCCGCTTACATTTGCTTGCCTAGTGATGGAAGTGTCAATATTCTTTAGCCATAGTTCATGACCTGTGTGCTCATCATTTACTTTTAAATAATACAAGTGCCTATTATTTGGGTGCATGATAGGAGACAGCTCTGCACCTTGGTCTCGTGTTAATGCTACAGAGTAACTTATATTTGAGGAACTGTTGTAACTAGAGTTAAGTATGATGAAAATGCTTAAGACAATGGTCAAAATAACAGCGAAAGAAACTCCAATATATGTTTTCCACTTTCCATCCAAAAAGCCAAATGAAGCAGTTTGGGCTGAGTCTGCATTAATTAAGTTTGAATCATTTAGGGTTGAATCGGTGACTTCTAGTATTTCAACATTACAAACTAGACGATACCCTCGTTTAGGTACCGTTTGAATGTAATTCGGTTTTTTCGCATCATCAGCTAGTAACTTGCGAAGGTTACCTATTAATTTATTGATGGCATTGTCGGTAACTACAGAGCCTGCCCACAATTGTTCAAGCATATCTTGCCTTGAGATAACAGCATTTGGGCGTTCAATGAATAGCAGTAGTAATTCAAATATTTTGGGCTCTATAAGTATTTCAGAATTATCGCTAGCATTCAGTAAGCGTGAATGTTCTACATCGAGTATATACTCGCCAAATTTAATCATAACCTACTGTAATAATTCTCAAATTAATCAATCTCATTCAAACGATATCACACTGAAAGTTATATTGAAAAACGAATTAGTTTCACTTCTCTAATATGCTGACTAATTTTTAAAATTCACCTTTTCATCACCTTTTTTCACAACATCTTCATTACTTTTCTCTGGTTAATCGTCACATTAACCCTCTAATATTAATAAGATAATGGAAACTTTTATGGTTAAACAGATAGCAACTCTACTCTTCGTGTTTTTAATTAGCTCTGGGGAAGTAAATGCTAATGTACGAGGCACTTCAATAACTGACAGCTTGTATTCAACCATTTTGTCAGAGCAACGGGACTTGTTAATACATTTACCTAATAACTATAAAGAAAATAAAATGCTTAACTATCCCGTTCTGTATTTATTGGACGGGCAAAGAAACTTTGCACATACCATAGGCACTTTAGATTTACTGAATCAATCTAGCATGGCACAAGAGATGATTATCATTGCGATAAAAAATACACATCGCACAAGGGACTTCACGCCCACCTATGATGAAAGCTACAACGAATGGGGTATTTCAGGTGGCGCAGATGACTTTCTTGATTTCATTGAGAAGGAACTTATCCCATATGTTGGTAAAAAATATCGGGCAAACAATTTCAAAACAGTCTCAGGCCATTCCTTAGGTGGCTTACTTTCTATCTATGCATTGCAGTCGAGACCTGAACTATTTCAGGCACACTTCGCCTTTAGCCCCAGTTTATGGTGGCATAAACAGATCCTATTCAAAGAGGCTGAAAGCTTTTTAAAACAACCAGACGAATTAAACACGTACCTGTATGTAAATATGGGGAGCGAAGGTGGTCATATGCTAAGTTCATATGAGCGATATACAAAATTGCTCAAATCACATAACCGAAAAGGGTTCAAATTTAATTCTGACTTAGTTACCTCAGAAACTCATAATACAACAGCACTTGCCGGACACTCATTAGCTTTTCAAAAGCTATATATTGCATTGCAACCGAGTCACGAGACTATATCTAAAGGTATTCCTGAGATCAAAAAATTCTACAAAAAGCAATCAGAAATTTATGGTTATGAAATAAAGCCAAGTTATGGATCTATTAATAGAGTAGCTTATAACGCCCTGAAGGAAAAAAACTTTACTACTGCGATAGCGATTTTTGAGCAAAATGTTAAAAATTACCCCTATAGAGCTGACGCCTATGACAGTTTAGCTGATGGCTATGAAGCTAATGGTAACTTAGATAAAGCGCTAGAAATGAGAAACTTAGCTATTAAAAAAAGTATTGTCGAAAATGTTGAAAATAACGCCTACAAAACTCGTCAATTGAACCTGTTAAAATCAATTAAGGCCAATAAGCAATAGAGTTGAAATTACAAAATCGGTATTTGTATCTTACAAAAATGAATATGTCATTTTTAACAATACGCGGATACATTAAATGTCCGCTTTTGGCTATCGGTTGACCTAAGTAATCAAAAATAGCTTACTTGTGCATTGCGCACTGAGTTACCATTTTTTAGCCTTTTGTGACGTTTCTTGATGATTTTCTGGCAACTGCTAACGCAGAAACTCTGCTCATTTGTTATTAATTTAATTACTACTCAGGAAGTTCGATTCAAGAATTGTGATAATTTCTGATGATCCACAATTGGGAATTCCCTGAACGTTAGGACTGTATCTTAATACCTTGTAAGACATCTCCTACATTCTCGTAAGATATTATGTCTTTATTGTTACAAGTATGTTAAATCTCAGGTGTAAGAGGTTGTTTTGTAAGGGGATAATTGTTAATTCCCTTGTGGGCGTTTTTTCGACGTGATTTTATTTTATTTTTATCTCTACGAAAATTTCAGATATTGCGTAATATTAATCATGTCAGGAAGACAAAGGGCAGGGAGTCCTCAAGCTTAGGTTAGCTTATTAAGGATAATAATTGGAGACTTAAGGATAAAGTCATCGGTAGAAACCGAAAGGATTTTATAAGGATGTACTTGTCAAGGAAGAGCGTTAGGATAACGCGTAAGGACGACAAATATAGCTCAGGATGATGCTATTTAAATGGATTTTTGGACTTCGAAGGATTTGTTAAGTAAGGAAAGACTAAGGATAGTCATTTAAGGATGAAAAAGCGGGAAACTAAATTATGCAGGATGCATTAAGCTAGTTAAAGAAATGCGGCTCTTTGAGCCGCATTTTTTATTTTTATCGTCTTGTTAAATGTTAGATATTATTGTGCTAATAAATCAGCATAAAAGTTACTTTTCCCTAATGTAGCTTGACTGCCTTTTAACGAAAAAGAATATCCACATAAAGTAAAATTACTTCTTAAAGCAATATCCTTCAAAATTTTTCGCGTATCTAATGGAGAAAACTCTGCAATATATTCAACAGTATTTTCAACGTAAACCTTTGTTGTTCGATAGCTATTGTCATTATTAAAGCTGATGCTTTTGCAACTATCATCACCTGTGGCTCGACTAATATCCCATAGATTTAATTCGTGAGTACTATCGGCTTGCCAATGTACAATTAAGCCATTAAATGGCGTTGTCATAATTGAAAAATCATCCGGTAAAGTGACTTTATTGGTGCGCTCATTTATTGTAGTTTGTGTAGATTTTTCTTCGACTAATTTTTCTTGTCCTGTCATAGTCGTTTCTTGATTTTTTGATGAAAATGAGAGGATCAAGCTAGTGAGCATGGCTATGACTATAATCGTTAGTAAGCCTAAAATAACGAATTTACTATTATGATTGTTTAATAACTTTTCTCGAATAAGCTCTCCAATATCTTGAGCTGAGTTATTAGCGCTAGTTTTATCATTGTAATATGAGTCTTCAAAAGATTGTGTCGGGGGATGATTGAAACTAGTAGTGTTTTCGACATTCAAGTGTGCATGTTGACTTGTTAATGTTGGCTCTATTCTTTGGTTTCTCATTGTTGTATTTTTTACTGGGGATAAGTTAATAGGACCCGAGTAACCGTAGTTGTATTGGCTATTATTTTGGCTAGGATAGGTTAATAAAATACTAGATAATGCCGCAGGGAAAAGCGTTAACCAGTAGAGTGGCTGATAATTAAAACTTATAATTATCAGACCTATAATTGCAAATGAAATAGCAGGAGTATAAAGCCAGTTTTTCGTCAACCTTGCATCGTTAAGTCGACGTTTAGTTGTGCAGGTTAAAATAATTGTCGATAACATTAAGATAATACAACTGAGAAAAAACGATGTATGAAATACGGCACTGAATACAATAAAAAATAAGTGATTAAAAGCAACAATAAGCGAAAAACGATACCGATTATCGGCACCAACCCAGCAAAATAATGACTGTAAAAAAAACACGAAATCTCCAAGGAAGTAAACTGACTTTACGCTTTCAATAGAAAACGAGATATCTAAACAAAACTTGATTACATAATGGAATAGGGTAATCGTTTTATTGAGAAATGTCAGGGATTATATCGTTAAATTATCCCTGTTTGTCTCATTAAGAAATTAGTAAATTCTTTTGTAAGACATCGTCACTTTTTTTGTCAGATAGATAAAGTCGTTTCGTGAGCTATTTTTAGTGGTCGATATCTAATTTGTTGAATTTTAAGAATAAAAATGTAATTTAAACTTATGTCCAATAATAGCATGAAGGTTCTTTTATTTTTACTCACTAAACTATCGCGTAGTAGTTGCTACACTTTATTTTGTCAGGAAGACAATGGTTATGGAAAACCAAGACAAAGATAAGCAATGGATGGTCTTTATCTTTGTATAGCTCGAGAATAGCAATCAATGGAATTGATTTGATAACGGAAAATAAACAAAGGATGTTTTTACCAAACAATGCCGAACAGGATGTTCATTACGGATAAAAGTGCATATTTATTATGTATTGTTCAACAGGATGTTGGATCAAGGATATGGCCATTGTTTGAACTAAGGAATAGTTTACCTAAGTAAATGGAATTAAAGCCAGGAAGGCTCAGAGCGAATAAAGGCACAGGAAGTACCTAACCAAAAAGAAAAAGCGACTATTGTCGCTTTTTCTTTTTGTGAATTTAATTTTAACAAAATCAACAAGCTGTTTGGTTTAGCTCCCGTTTACTAGATACGATAAGCCGGTATTTCAATATTTAGTAATTTGTAATTTTCTAAAGACACTTTTCCCGTGTACATTGATTCACCGTCACCACTAAATTCAAACTCAAAAATACTGAGCCAATAAATGCCTAATCGTTTACTAAAACGTAAACGACTTGATTTTCTCGCAATACTTAAATATTGCAACTTTTCTTTCTGACAGTATTTATTAATATGTAAACGGGCAAATTCAGCGACTTTTCTTAAATAAATGAAGTACCAAAAGGCCAAACATACTGCTAATAATATATAAATATTTTCCATTGGTTTTAACCTTGTGCTGTAAACAGTTGGCCAATTGCAACTGAAAGCGTTTCACTACGTTCTGTGCTTCTCATACATTGAAACAAAATAGGACGAATAGTAGGTATCGCAACTAAGTCTTTAAAAATAGCGGTAAACAATTCGAAATCCTGTTTAGCAGCTAAGTGCTCTAAAAATAGCATAATACGTTTATCATTGTTTAACGTTGTCCAACACCTACCTGAGATGCAAATTAATAAATCAGTGTCTAATTGTTCTTTATTTAACAAATTAAGAAAATAGTTATCTACTAACGTATGTTCAGTGGATGAAGCTAAGCTACGCAATAACATTTGTTGTTTATCGAGGTTATCCGAAGGAGTCTTTGATAGTAAGTGAAGTAAAGATTCAATAATACATAAGGATAATGTTTTATTTTCTAAGGCGCCACATAATGGACTCAATACTTCAAACGGAAGATCAGCTAATGAATTTGCGATTAATTCATCATGCTCTTTATCGCCAATTCTTGCGACAAAATCCGTGATACCTTGTACACCAATAGTTTGCCATTGCTGCCAGTTTTTATCGGTTAAATAACGTTGAAAACTTTGATAATGTTGACTGGGTGGCGATTTCAAATCGAATGAAATTAAACTATTTAACATAGCTAATTTATATTGTGAAGGAGTAAATATATAAGGATTGCTCTTTAATAATTCTTCCTGCTTTTCGGTGGGATCTACTGATAAATCCGCGCCGAGTGCTTCAGCAATAATTGCGACAAAGTGATTTCTAGCCCCTTGGTTTAATAAACCCCTCTCATCTAATGGTAATTTCACAAACCATAAAAAGGGTTGTGGAGATTGTTTTTGCCAAAAAGTAATAGCTAAATGTGCATGACCTTGAAAAGGAGTAGGATAGGGAAGTTGATTTAGCTCTACTTTATTGAATGTTTCTTTTGATAGTTTATCAATTTTTCTTCCTAGATCGTAAACACGAAATTGGCAGTTAGAAAGCGTCAAAAGTTCGGAAATAGAAGCAATGGTCGTCATAAGTAAATTAACTATCGAATAATGGCGGCATTATAGAGATAATAGAAACTAAACTCCATCACCGTAAGAAAAAATTGTCCGCTATTATTACTGAAAAGCCAGAGTTAACTATTCTTTATCAAGATGAATATCTAGTCGCAATCGATAAACCTCCTGGACTTTTTGTTCATCGCAGTTTTATGGATAAAGACGAGATATATTTCGCCTTACAGTTAGTGCGTGACATGGTTGGTCAATATGTTTACCCCTTGCATCGATTAGATAGACCTACGTCCGGTGTTTTGTTATTTGCTTTAACCGAAGAAGTCGCTCGAATTATGGGACAAGCCTTTACAGATAAAACCATTCAAAAAACTTATTTTGCATTAACGAGGGGACACTTATTTGGTGAGGATACCCTTGACTATCCCTTAAAAGAAAAGCTAGATAAATTAGGTGATAAAAATGTGAATCCAAATAAAGAGGCGCAAAGTGCTATTACTCAATATCAAGCCGTTGCTCATGCAGTATTGCCAATACCATTAGGGCGATATGATAGTGTTCGATATAGTTTGCTGAAATTATTACCCGAAACCGGAAGAAGACATCAAATTCGCCGACATTTAGCACATTTGCGTCATCCTATTATTGGCGATATAAATTATGGCGATAACAAACAAAACCCATTTTTCAGTCAGTATTTCGGATTTAAACGATTAATGCTTATTGCCAAATCGTTATCGTTTGCACATCCCATTCATCAAAATCTGCTGACTATTACTTGTCAATTTGACCAACAATGGCAAGGTGTTTTTGAGCAATTATCATGGAAGCTTGCAGACATTGAAATGTCAGTTTGATTTATTAGTTCATCTTAAATGGTTTAATAAGGACCACTCATACGAATGGCATTAATATCTTCAGCGATCAAATGGCTATAAATAGAGGTTGGTTGCTGACGAGAAGGTTGTTCGGCTTTGTTGCCTGTTATCATCACAGCATTAACAAAAACGGGCGCTAATTGCTGTTGATATTTATCTTGTACTTGTGCAAAAGCTAGCATTAGTTTTTGATCTTCTGTCACCGGTCTATTTAATAATGACATCATCAAATAATGATCAGAGATTAACGGTTTTTTTTCAATGGCTTGGTATTGTACCGTTTTCGTACTGCTACAACCGATAGCAGTAAATAGTACAAAAAATAGTATTAAGTAAGTTAGTTTTTTCATATAGCACGCGATTATTTGTTCATGTCATTACTGACATCGCAAGCGGTATGCCAAAATAAAAATAAAGCAAAATTTATGTCTTGTTTAAATGCTAGCTATCTGAAAAATAAATGAAATTAATTAGGTGCGTTTGATTCAACTTTCATTTTAACTACGGTAATTTAGTCGGATGTTGAAGTTGATTTTACAAGTGTCAAAAAAATAACGCTAGCACGACACTAGCGTTATGTTGACCAGAGTATGGTTGTGATTATTCTTCAGAAACTGATCGAAGTAATGCGTTTATGCCAACTTTAGCACGTGTCTTGGCATCTACTTTTTTAACGATAATCGCGGCATATAAACTATATGTACCACACTTACTAGGAAGATTTCCCGGTACAACTACTGAGCCTGCTGGAACTCTTCCGTAGTGAACTTCACCGGTTTCACGATCAAAAATGCGCGTGCTTTGACCGATATACACGCCCATAGAGATCACGGCACCTTCTTCTACTACTACACCTTCAACGATTTCAGAACGAGCGCCAATAAAACAATTATCTTCGATAATAGTAGGACCTGCTTGTAAAGGCTCTAAAACACCACCGATCCCAACACCACCTGATAAATGGACGTTTTTACCTATTTGTGCACAAGAGCCAACCGTTGCCCATCCGTCAACCATACAACCTTCATCAACATAAGCACCTATATTGACAAAGCTTGGCATAACAACAACATTCTTACCAATATAGCTACCGGTTCGTACAGAAGCTCCAGGTACAACTCTTACGCCATCTGCTTCGAACATTTCTTGTGTATAGTCGCTATATTTCATTGGAACTTTGTCAAAAAAGGTACTTTCAGCCCCATCAATTACTTCGTTATCCCATATACGAAATGATAGTAATACCGCCTTTTTAAGCCATTGATGCACAACCCATTCGCCAGCAATTTTTTCAGCGACACGGGCTGAGCCATCATTCAATGCAGCAAGGGCATCAAGCACAGCGTTTTTTACTTCTGTGGTGACGGTGGCCGGGCTTATATTCATACGATCATCAAACGCTTGTTCAATGATTTTTTGTAGTTCAGACATATTTCTTCCTAAATAGCTTTAAAAATAAATGGTTACATAGCTGTGTCGTCGCACAACTTGGTGGATAATTCTTGCTGTTCTTTAGCGGTTAATGCTTTTTCATCCAAAGTTGAAACAATAAACATATCTTCTACTTTTTCGCCAAACGTGGTTATTTTGGCGGAATGGATATGTAATTTACATTCTTGGAACACATTGGCAAATTGTGCTAACAGTCCCGGTCTATCTAACGAGGTAATTTCCAATAACGTATTTTTCTTCGACTTGGTTTCGATAAAGCTAACTTGCGTTGGCACATGAAATTGTTTAAGTCGATTTGAAATAGGTTTAAATTTAATATCGGCAGTTTTACTTTCTAGCACTTCTGTTAGTGATCCTGCTAATTCTAACGCGCGATATTTATCATCGATAGCGTTTCCTTGCTGATCTAAAATAACAAAAGTATTGGCAGTATAGCCTGTTTTGCTGCTGATAATTTTTGCATCATGAATAGAAAAACATTTTGAACCGAGTAATGAAACAATTTTAACAAAAATATTTGCTTTATCTTTAGTGTAAACAAAGACTTCGGTTCCTCCTCGATAAGGATACGGGCTTATTAACACTAAAGGCTCATCTTTATTGTGTTTTAGGATGTGCTCGGTATGCCAAACAATTTGTTCTGGTGCATAGCGTAAAAAGTAATCCGCTTTAAATTCTGACCAAAGAGTTTTTATTTCCGTTTGGCTAATATTTTTCCCGATTAATAAGTTGATGGCTTGTTGTTGGTTTTCTCGTATTTTTGCTCGTAAATCAACCGGCTTTTCTAAGCCTCGTCTAAAGGCACGTTTAGTGCTGTTATATAACTCTTCTAATAAGTTTTCTTTCCAGCTATTCCATAAACTTTCATTGGTTGCGCGCATATCTGCAACGGTTAAGCAATATAGGTAATCAAGATGTGCTTCATCTCTAACGATATTGGCAAATTTAGCAATAACTTCTGGATCAGAAATATCTCTTCGTTGAGCCGTTACCGACATCAACAAATGATGCTTAACCAACCAAGAAATCATTCGGCCATCGTGATCACTTAATTTATGTTCTTTACTAAATTCTAAAGCATCAATGGCCCCTAAATCGGCGTGACTACCCCCTCGACCTTTCGCGATATCATGAAAAATTCCAGCTAAAAATAATAATTCAGGCTTTCTGATCCTTTGAACAATTTTACTACACAGTGGAAATTCATCATTGTGCTCTTTCTGATTAAATCGATAGAGGTTTTTGATCAACCGATAGCTATGTTCATCAACTGAATAGGCATGAAAGAGGTCAAACTGCATTTGTCCGGCGATGTTTCTCCAGGCAGGTAAATATGCTCCTAAGATTGAATGACGGTGCATTAAGGTAAACGGTAAACCTAATCCTCTAGGATGTTTGATGATTTCTAAAAATAATTGACGACAACGTTCATAATCCATCATTCCTGAAACTAAGCGTCGTCTTGCATTCCTCATTAAACGTAAAGTATTCGGGTGTAAATCGGTAATTTCTTCGTGTTTAGCAATCAACAAAAACATTTCCATGATCTTCGTTGAACGCATAAAGGTGCGATGGTTGGTTACTTTTATTTGTCCGTCGAGAATAATAAAATCATCATTTATAACCGTCGTTTTATCATGTACTTTATTTTGAATAATGGCATATTCAAAATACTGTAATAACATTTTATTTAATTCGGCGACACGACCAATAATACGGAAAAAGCGTTTCATCATTCGCTCAACCGCTATTTTTCCCTCTGCACCAAAGCCCATCATATCTGCTACATCTGCTTGGTAATCAAATAACAATCGATTTTCGCTTCGGCCAGCAATAAAATGCAATGCGCCACGCATACGCCATAAATAATCCTGACACTCTAATAATTCAAAGTATTCATTTTGTGTTAGATATTTATGTTGCACTAACTCCTCTAATGAATCTGCTTTAAAGTGGCGTTTTGCAACCCAGCCAATAGTTTGTATATCTCTTAAGCCACCAGGGTTAGCTTTTAGGTTAGGCTCTAATGTATAGGCGGCACCATTATATTGTTTATGACGTTCTAGTTGTTCTTCTCGTTTTGCTACAAAAAACTTTTTCGAAGTCCAAAACACATCTTCATTTAACAAGGGTTGTAAATGCTGGGTTAACGCTTCATTACCGCAAACTTGACGCATTTCCATTAAATTGGTGGCAATCGTGACATCATTAACGGCTTGTTTAAGACACTCTTTGATACTACGAACACTATGGCCAATATCGAGTTTTACATCCCAAAGCTGTGTAATAAATGCCGATATTTTTTCTTCAAGCTCAGGCTCTAAAATTTCTTGCGTGAGTAATAATATGTCTACATCTGAACAAGGATGAAGCTCGCCTCGTCCATAACCACCAACGGCAATAAGGCTAATTTGGTATTCATCTAAATTATGTTGACACCATAATTTTGTAAGCACCTGATCGACAAATTCTACACGCGCATTTAAAATATTTGTGATGTCATCAATAATAAATTGCTCTTTTTGCCATTGATGAAAGGCATCGTTTAGCTGACAAATCTCCTTTGATGACATTTGTGGAGCACTGATAGAAAGTGATTCAATAAACTCTAGTGGTACTAATGATTGAGTATGCAATGTCAGATATTCTCTTTGCTAAACAAATAAAAAGCCTGAAATGGCCAGACTGATAATGTGATTTTAATTATGTAAAATTCTACTAATAGTATCGTCTTTTCGTAATGTTAAGATTTCACAACCTGTTCTTGTCACTACGATAGTGTGTTCCCACTGTGCAGATTTTTTGCCATCAATCGTGTAAACCGTCCAGTTATCTTCTTTATCAAGGACAGTGTTTGCGCGGCCAAGATTGATCATAGGTTCAATGGTAAAGCACATGCCTTCTTGCATTTTTGTTTTGTCATTGTTTTTATAATGAACGATTTGTGGATCTTCATGAAACTCAGTACCAATACCATGACCACAATACTCTTTGACAATAGAATAGCGACCAGACTTTTTGATGAATTTTTGAATGGCAGCGCCAATTTCACCAAATGTATTACCCGGTTTGACTTTCTTTAATCCCACATAAAGTGCTTCTTGGGTAATACGACATAATCGATTGTCCTCAGCAGATACATCGCCAATTAAAAACATTTTACTGGTATCACCATGAAAGCCATCTTTGATGACTGTAATATCAATATTTATAATGTCGCCATCTGCAAGGGGAATGTCATTAGGGATCCCGTGGCACACAACATGATTCACAGAAGTACAAATAGATTTAGGAAAACCGTGATAATTTAATGGGGCAGAAATCGCGTCTTGCACCTTTTCGGTATATTCGGCGCAAATGGTATTTAGTTCATCCGTTGTAATGCCAGCTTTAACATGTGGTTCTATCATTTCTAACACATCCGCTGCTAATTTTCCGGCAACACGCATTTTAGCAATTTCTTCCTGATTTTTTATAACGATGGTCATTTATACCTCAAAAGGGATCGTTTCATGTTTATATGAATAAAGGTTAATTTTACCTGTTTTTTGTAGGGATAGACAATGGCGTTCGGTGTTGTTTTATCCAATATCTTCACATTTTCTGCGAATAAGCTTTAACAAAATAAAAATATAGCGCGTTAAACAGTATTGATCTCGTAAAATTACAAAATCAATACTGAAAACCAGCCCCTTTTAGTCTTTTTGGCGCATTGTTAACTTTTATTTCTAAGGGTTAATGCAACTTTTTCCACGTCATCTAAAACGCGTAATAAATTACCTCCCCATAGTTTTTCAATCTGTTGTTCAGTGTAACCTCTTTTCACTAATTCAAGTGTTACATTGAAAGTTTCAGACGCATCATTCCAACCAAGAACACCGCCACCGCCATCAAAATCGGAACTAATGCCGACATGTTCAATACCAATAAGGTTGACCATATAATCAATGTGATCAACAAAATCACTCACATTCACTTGTTGAATCTTTTTGCTTATTTTTGCTATTTCAGGTTCACCTAACTGACTTATTTTGTCATAAAAATCCCAATATTTATCTAAATCGTCAGCCGACAGTGCTTTACGTTGTGCACGAGTTAAAATGCTTTTACCTTCTTTTTCGGCTATTTTTTGTAATATTTTAGTTTTAGCAGCAGCGAATACTTTTGATTTTTCACCATTTAAATACGATCTAAAGGCAACCGTTTGCACAACTCCACCATTTTCTTTTAGCAACATTAACTCTTCATCGTCTAGGTTTCTGCTATGATCATACATTGCTCTACTTGCCGAATGAGAAGCAATGACAGGGGCTTTTGATAATTTCATCATTTCAATATTGGCAGCTTTAGATGGATGTGAAATATCAATCATGATCCCCCATTTATTCATTTCTTTGATCACTTCTCGACCTAAATCACTTAAGCCATTGTGTAACCATTCTTGCTTGGCATCACCAGTATTTGAATCACTCAGTTGGCTATGACCATTATGAGCTAACGACATATATCGTGCGCCTAAGTCATAGAATTTTTTGACATTATTGATATCAGTCCCAATAGGGTAGCCATTTTCAACACCGATCATCGCAACTTTTTTACCACTTTTAAAAATGCGGCGAACATCATTTGACGTTAAAGCTAGCGCTATTTTATCGGGGGCAATTTCATTGGTTAGGCGATGGATAGAAGCAAATTTTTCTAGCGCCTTTTGATGAGCTGCTTGATAACCTTCAGGCGTAAGTTCGCCTTGTCCGGTGTAAACAATTAACCAAGATACATCTAAGCCACCTTCTTGCATCTTAGGCAAATTCACTTGGCTTTTTAAACGCATAGTATAATTTTTATCTTTAGAAAAATTTGCATTACTAAAGTCATTATGAGTATCTAAAACAATAACTTTGTCGTGAATAACTCTCGCTCGTTCTGCTAATGATAAGGTTGGGGAGGTAGAATTACATCCTGCTAGAATTATCGCCGTGATGGCAAGTACCGTGTTCTTTAATGTCATTATGTTGTTCTTTATTTACTATTTAAGAGTAGTGCTAAGCATAAATTGTTTTACCAGCAAATAAAGTAAATTGCGATGAAATACTATTTAATACGGCTAAGTTTAAAGGCGTAAATTCTTTTCCTACGTCTAAGCACTATTATCGCTAGGATCACTTCTCTGTTAGAATGATGAACAATAAATAAATTTGATGAATAAAAGATAATGAACAGAAAAAAGAAAATCAATAATGCCTTAAAAAGTAAATTGAAAAAAGCCAATGCAAAATTACATAAAAGTAATAAACCTCGTTATATTTCAAAGGCTGAACGAGCAGCGATGGCAGAGGCTGAAGCGTTAGAAAAAGACGTTTAAATTTAGCTTGACGGTATGTTGTGTATTTGACTAAAAACTGATCGTTTAAACGAATTATGTCTGAATTTAATGTTTTAATTAAACTGATAATCACCTAACTCATTGATATTTATCTTCTTTAATCTTTGGTTCGTAAATTGCTTGTTTACCCCGTAAAAGATAGCTGGCCAGAAAAAGGAAATACTTATGCCTGTTGCAATAGAAGACAGACCGATTGAAACTGTTCGTGAAGAAGTCATTGATCAACTGATTATGAATTATAGCCATGGAAAGCTATCTTATGAAGCATTTGAGCGTCGTTTAGATACTGCAATGGCAAGTCAAAATCACAAAGAAATAGCGGCATTAGCTGAAGATTTAGACTTAAATGTAGACAAAGAATACCAAGATAAAAAACAGCGCGACTTTTACGCAAATGTTGCACCGAGTGAACATGAAAATACTGAATATTTGGTAAATATTTTTGGTGGTAGCGATCGTAGCGGTGCGTGGACAGTGCCGAAAGAATTACGTTCGCTCAGTATTTTTGGAGGAAGTAACATCGACTTTAGTGACTCTAAATTCTCGCAAAAAGTAACGAGGATAAAAGTACTCTGTATCTTTGGTGGCGATAATATTTATGTACCTGAATACGTAAATGTTGTCTCAAAAGCATTTTGTGTGTTTGGTGGTGTAAATAATAAAGCGCCTTCAATTGCTGATAGAAATGCCCCTTGTATTCTTATAGAGGGCTTTTGCCTTTTTGGGGGGATAAACATTAAGTTAAAACGAACCATCAAAGAAAAGTTTGTCGCTTTTGCCGATAGTATGAAAAGTATGTTCCATTAGATTTAACGAGTTTACTTGGGTTTTATCTACTGTAATGAATCGCAGATAAAACCCATTTAGTCTCGCTTTTTGATGTTAAAACATTTTGTGTTGTTGAAGTCGAGCAAGTAAAACAGTAGCAAATAAAGCCGTATATATACCATAAACAACAATCATCCATTGTGGCATGCTATAGCCTAAAAATTGCCAATCAATATTTCCACAATCTCCCGTCGCGGCAAAAAGTGCTGGTAGCCATTCGTGAAGAGGTGCCCAACTGGGGAAGTTTGGTACAAATTCACAACTGAATAAAAATGACATCGTTGCGCTTTGCATTTCTACATGCTCTAAAGCTATTAATAATCCCCAAATAGCACCTGTCCCCCACAGTGTATAAGCGATCAAACGACCAAAAATGTATTGGTGTGAGAAACTACCAATAACTCCAGCAAAAAAGATCGCCCAAATAGCAACACGTTGATAAATGCACATAATGCAAGGCTTTAATTCCAAAAGATATTGAAAGCATAAAGCGGTAATTTCAAAAACAAGCGCACTGATTGCCAGTAATTGCCAGGCTTTTTTATTAGAGATCAAGTTACTTAAAAATTGCACAGAAAGTCCTAAAGAAAATTTAGCTGAAATTCAGTTTCTTAATTAACTTACGTGAAACAGAATTCAGGTGATAGATTATTTTTATCATAAGAGTATAAAACGACTGAAAAAATTTCACTATGGCTTTTATTATAAAATGTAAACATTCATGTGTGAATAAATTTACAAGCAGTACATTTATTTTTAAAGGTCAAAAAAAACGCCTAATGAAAAAACATCAGGCGTTTATCAGTTTAATGATTAAAATCGAGAATATTAATGACCACTTTTAACGGGGCCTATCTCATCAGCACTGTGGTGGTTGATTATGCCAGATTCATAATAATCCGCTGTCTTTTCTTCAAGAAATCCTGATGAAATCATCAATAAGCCGACAATGGTTAAAACAATCGTATAAGGGAAAGCCATAACCACCATTCGTCCGTACGATAATCTTACTAACGGAGCCAATGCCGAAGTTAATAAGAATAAGAAAGCAGCTTGGCCATTAGGAGTTGCAACACTTGGTAAGTTAGTACCTGTGTTAATTGCAACCGCTAGTAAATCAAACTGATCTCTGGTAATAGTACCAGCGACTAAGGCTTTTTGAATTTCAGTTATATATACGGTACCAACAAAAACATTATCACTGACCATAGACAATAAACCGTTAGCTAAATAAAACATCACTAACTGCATATTACCTTCATAAGTTAATACCCAAGTAATTACAGGAGTAAAAAGTTGTTGATCAATGATCACCGCGACAACGGCAAAGAAAACGGCTAATAAAGCTGTAAAAGGTAAGGCTTCTTCAAAAGCGTGGCCAATCTGATGTTCTTCAGTAACCCCAGTAAAAGTTGTGGCTAAAATAATTACCGATAACCCAATTAAACCAACGGGTGCTAAATGAAGGGCTAAACCTATGATTAACCAAATGGCAATCACACCTTGCATTACGAGTTTAATATTATCGCTTTTGGTACGTTTTTCACTTTCGGCGATATCGAAATCATTTAAGTTTTGATGAACGTTGCTGGGTAACTTTACTCCATAACCAAACCATTTTAATTTCTCTAATAAAACACAAGTGATCATACCTGCGACAAAAACAGGTGCCGTAACAGGTGACATACGTATCGCAAATTCAACAAACTCCCAACCGGCTTGCTGACCAATAATTAAGTTTTGCGGTTCACCTACTATGGTGCAAACCCCACCAAGTGCAGTACCAACACCAGCATGCATTAATAAATTGCGTAAATAACCACGAAATTGTTGTAAATCGTTACGAGAGTACTCTGTTACTTCGTGATCGGATGTGTGGTCATGGGCAATATGGTTAGCCTTACCTGAAGCGACTTTATGGTAAACCGAGTAAAAACCAATCGCGACACTGATTATCACAGCGATAACTGTCAAGGCGTCCAAAAATGCTGAAAGAAAAGCACCTGAAAAACAAAATAATAGTGAAACTAACGTTTTAGACCGAACTTTCGTGACTATTTTAGTAAACAAGAACAGTAATAAGTTTTTCATAAAGTAAATACCTGCCACCATAAAAATAAGCAGTAAAATTACTTCAAAATTCACGATCATTTCGTGCATCACTTGAGAGGGGGTTGTCATACCCATAGCAACCGCTTCAATGGCAAGTAGACCACCCGGTTGTAGTGGATAACACTTTAAAGCCATCGCGAGAGTAAAAATAAATTCAATTACCAACGCCCAACCTGCGACATAGGGGTTGATAAAGAAAAATAAAATTGGATTGATAATTAAAAAAGCAATAATGGCTAATTTATACCACTCAGGCGAGTTTCCGAGGAAGTTCTTATAAAAAGCACTCATAGATGATTGTTGCATATTGACCCTTTTAAATAGGTTAAACAAACGGCTAACTAGCGTTAATTGTTTGTAGTTATTATTAATTATTAGACACTTTCAGTAGTTTAAGCATTAATCCTTAGCTTGTAAAATAGAATCATCTTAACTTTAAAATAACTTTCTTGTACCAAAAAATTCTTCTGGTACAATCAGTTTCATTAATTTTTTAGAAGTTGCGTGGAGCCTTATGGTTATTAAAGCACACAGTCCTGCAGGGTTTGCGGAACAGTACATTGTCGAATCAATTTGGAATGGAGGATTTCCTCCTGGCTCAATACTTCCTGCAGAGAGAGAGCTGTCGGAACTTATTGGGGTCACAAGAACGACATTACGTGAAGTATTACAACGATTAGCGCGCGATGGTTGGTTGACGATAAAACATGGTAAGCCAACAAAAGTGAATAACTTTTGGGAAACATCGAGCTTAAATATTCTAGAAACATTAGCTCAACTTGATCAAGAAGGTATCCCTGATTTAGTCGATAATTTAATGTCAGCACGTACCAATATTAGTGCGATTTATGTTCGTGGTGCGATTAAAAATAATCCTGAACAAGCAATTAAACTATTAAAAGAATATGAAACGATAGAAGATAACGGCGAAGCTTTTGCTGAATTTGATTATCGTTTAAATAAAGAACTAGTTGTAGCTTCAGGAAACTCGATTTATTTATTAATTTTAAATGGTTTTAGAGGACTCTATTCTCGTTTAGGTAGTTTGTATTTTGCCCATCCAATGGGCCGTGAAATTACTCGCCGCTATTATGAAAAACTTATTGAACTTGCCAACGAAGGTAAACATGATGAGTCTGTTTATACTGTTCGTAAATATGGTATTGAGTCAGGGAAGTTGTGGTCAGAACTTAAAGATGATGTATTAAAAGAGTTGGCAGAATAGTCCCCTTTAAATAACTTAATTGTTAATATTGAACCAAAGGCTGCTGTTATAGGTGCAGCCTGCTATTTCTCTATTGATGAATCACCGCAAACGCTAGCTCATCTTATCCCCATTTATTTAATCGATTTAATCAATCATGCGCTTATTAAAATCAACCATTCATCCTGATATCCAAAATTTAACCAACAAGCAATTTACTCGAAAAGCGGCCCGTGCGATCGTTTTAAAAGGTGAAGAAATTCTGCTTTTGTACACTAAACGTTATCATGATTATAGTTTACCTGGCGGTGGGGTTAATGACGGTGAAAGTATTATTGACGGACTTATTCGCGAATTAAATGAAGAAACAGGTGCACATAATATTCAAAACATTCAAGACTTTGGTGTCTATGAAGAGTATCTACCTTGGTATAAAGATGACTTTAATATTGTGCATATGCTGTCGTATTGTTTTACATGTACCATTGATGAAAAATTACATGATACGTCATTAGAAGTTCATGAAATTAATAATGGAATGCGTCCAGTCTGGATTAATATTCACGAGGCGATTAAACATAACGAGCACACCATTGAGCACAGTGACAAAAAAGGACTTTCTATTGAAAGAGAAACCTTTTTACTTAAATTAATTGTGGCAGAGTGTCTGGTTAATGCGAATCAAGAAAAAAGCGCATAAAAATTAATTTATGCGCTTATTAGCAAAATTTAACTCACTGTGAGAGAAGCGGTTAGGCTATTTTCAAATAGTTTTTGATGATTTCAGCCCCATTATCAGCTTGAATCGGTTTAAAGATAAATCCTGAAACGCCAATTTGCTGACATTCATCAACTAAACCTTTGTCGGTAACCGAAGACAACATAACAACAGGTACGTCAGAGCCAATGGCTCGAATAGTTTTTAAAGCCTCATTACCGTTCATATTTGTCATAACAACATCCATAAACATAAAATCAGGGTTTTCATTCTTAACGGCTTCAACGGCGGTAAGTCCATCGTCCGCTTCAATAACATTGTTATAACCTAAACCTGCAAGGAAACGTTTTAACGCTTTTCTAATCATAGCGCTGTCATCAACGAGTAATACTTTACTCTCTAATGGTAATGGTTTGGTATGAGGGTTAGAAATGCCAGTACTTTGCTCACGTTCAACATTAGTGGTTTGAAAATTAACATTACGAACAAGTAAATTAAAATAGTATCTTCCCACGCCTTCAACGCTAATTGGCACAGTTACAATTTCTTTTACTCCTTCTAAGTATTTTTCCATGTCATTAAAGTTATGGATAAAATATGGACTTGAAAAGTCAAACTTTAGGTTGTTTCTACTAAGTAAGTCTGTAGCTCGGCCCACAATAGTATTGCCCCATTCAGCTAGAGCATTACTCAGTTCTTCATTAATCTCTTGATAATCATACTTTTCGTCGAACATATTTTGACAAACTGAATTTCCGATTGCGACGGCTGTTTCAGGGTAATGATGCATCATTATAACCCCATCTAAACAACCGGTAATGTTTGAACAAACGGCATAACCTTTAAAACGAAAATCTTCAACTTTATCCAAAAATGTTTCACCAGCACTACCTGATAAACTGGTCATCGACTTTAAGCTGGCGATAGATTCGTTAATGAACGGGTGTAATGTAACTTTGTAAATAGTATTAATTGACATGAATTACCTTCAATTTTTATTGTTATTAAGTGAATAAGCTACTAGAGCACATTAGTTTTTGCAAGGCAGTTGCTTATATTTTAAAGACTTAGCATGATTCGTTTTAATTTTATTAACCCTTGTTCGATTTTCTCTTCACTTTGGCCACTAAAACCTAACCGAAGATATTTATTGAGATTATTGCGTGCAGATAAATGAAAAGCTTTTTCAGCCAATATATAAATGTCTTGTTGTTGTGCTTTTAATGCTATTTTTTCTGCATTAAAGCCTACATCAACCCATAGCGCCATGCCGCCAGGCGGTGTATTAAAATGGATGTTCATTCCTTGATTTTTAAATTCATTAAGCATGTGTACCATACATTCACGTCTTTTCTGATAAACTCTGGTGACCTTTCTTAAATGGCGTTCAAATGCACCTTCTTTCATCCATCTGGCGACTGCATCTTGCATTAAGATATTCGCTTTATGATTGATAAGCGTACGGTAATTAATTAAATGACTGGCCAATGATTTATCAACTGCCATAATGCCTAACCGTACAGCTGGAAACATTAGTTTTGAAAAACTAGAGATATAGATTACTAAGCCTGCAGGGTCATTTGCGGCTATAGGAGCTAATGGCTGGGTGTCGTAGTGAAATTCATGATCATAATCATCTTCTATAATCGCAAAGTTATATTGCTGAGCTAACCGATAAATTTTCATCCGTTCACTTACGGGTAAAGTTGTGGTTGTTGGGTATTGATGAAGTGGAGTTAAGTATAAAAGCTTGATGCTATGTATTTTCAGTATGCTTTCTAAATGGTCAACATCTATTCCTTGATTGGTTTGTTTTATTTCTATTAATTGTGCCCCAGTGTTTTCAAATGTATTCCAAGCAGGGCGATAGCCTAAGCTTTCTACTGCCACTTTATCTCCTTTAGTTAATAACACTTGAGAAAGAATATACAGCGCTTCTTGCGTACCATTAACAACAATGATCTCTTTATCATTGATTGATCGCACACGACGTAAATAAGTTGAAACTTCCTTGATAAAAGGAGGGTAACCTGCGTTATCACCATAATTTAAATCTTTTATTGCGGGACGGTTTAATGCCGTATTCATAGATGAGCGAAAATCATTAAAAGGAAAAAGTGATATATCTGGGTTGCCGCCGGCAAAATTAAACTGATATTGGCTAGCGGATTTTTTCTGCGCAGTGTTATTTTTTTTAATAATTTGCCAGTTATGTGACACCGTTTCATGTGAAGAAGAGTGTTTCTTATGACTTGCTTGGATAATCGGTAAGTTTTTAGTGACGCGATACCCTTTTCGTAATTTAGACTCTACCCAACCTTGTGCAATTAATTCACGATAAGCAGCCATAATCGTATGGCGATTTACTTGTAGTTGCTCCGCGAGTTTTCTCGCTGAAGGCAACAACTCGCAAGGGGTAACAAGTCCTTGTTCAATTGCCTTTCTAATGGCATCGGCAATATTTAAATAGTATTTTGAATGGTTATTCTCTAAGACTAAGTTTAATGGAATCACTGGTATAGTTAATATAAGTAATCTGGTTGTTTTATTTATACCACAAATAAAGATAATAACGATATCTAAGTGAGGAGATAACAATGACATTACGTGAAAATTTTAGCCCTAAACCAACTATATTGTCGACGAATAAAGTAGAACTGCGTCCTTTAAGCGTTGATCATCTTACTAGCTTTTATCAAGCTGGCGCCTTTCCTGAAATTTGGCGTTGGTCATTACCTGATAAATGTGCTTCTTTGCAGGTCGCAAAAAAGTGGTTAACGTACTCCGAAGTAATGATGAAAAAAGGTGAGCATATTGCCTATGCTATTTTTGATAAAGCAAGTGGTGAGTTGGTTGGTAGTACACGATTTTGTTCAATAAAACCCGAAGATAGAAATATTGAGATTGGCTTCACCTTTATAACGCCAAAATACCAACAAACATATGTTAATACTCATGCAAAATTCTGTTTACTTAAACATGCTTTTGAACAGTTACATGCAATACGTGTTGAATTTAAAACACATGAACAAAATGAGAAATCTAGAAGTGCGATTACTCGTTTGGGGGCAAAATTTGAAGGTATATTACGTCATCAACGAATATTATCTGATGGTAGTTTTCGTAATACTGCTATTTTCTCAATTATTGACACAGAATGGCCTAAGGTTAAACAAACTTTAGAAAGTAAAATGATAACGGTAAAAAATGACCTGTAAAATAATGAGTGCACATTTAACATTTTATTTACAATGAATTAAATATAAACTTTGATAAGTGTTTAGTATTTAAGCTATCCTTTATTCAATAGTGCTGATTTAGTATTTGATTAATATGCAATTAAAAGTTTCTCATAAAGTTATTATAGGTTTTGTTGTTGTTTTACTCTTGTTATTCGTCGCAAGTATAAGTTCAATAAATATCTTGTCTGGAATTAAAACCGCGACATCTCAAGTCGATAAATTTGCTATCCCAGTTCAAAATTACAGTAGTAAAGTACAAATCCATTTGTTAAAGCAAGCGAAGTTATCTTCTCTGATCCCATACGTTACTGATGCTGATAGATTAGCCGAATTAAAAAAGCAGTTTACTGTGGTCGGTAACGAGCTTAATCAAGAAGTCTTAAAAATAGACAAGTTATTAGCTAAGCATGAAAGTGCTAGTTTTCTAAAAGACTTTAAGACGTATTATTTACCTTATTCAAATACTGTTAAAGTCATGTTTTCTGGTAAAGAATCGATACTTTCTCAACAAGTTGAAATCACTCAACAAAAAGATATTTTAGTTGAAACGCTTAGAAGTGTAGAGGATCAATTAGTTGAATTATCGTATCTTGAAGACCCTGAACAAGAAAACTTACTTGAACAACTTTCTTCAGTTTCAGTACAAGTTGAAGGTTATTTAATTAGTTTAAGTGAATCAATTGAAACTATTCCTAGTATCAACACCATGGAAAATGCACTTAGTGTTGAAGAGTCCGTTGTTATTGGTTTTGATAACACTAAACCATTGTTAGATTATTTAAAACGCTTAAGTAAAGGTCATGTCAGTTTTGAAATTGTTGACAAAGTTGCCGTTGATTTTGACACCTTAACGCCGTTAATTTCAGGCGAGCAAAGTTTATCACAAATGAAAATAGGGCAGTTAACTCAAGTGGATGTGCTTGAACAACAATCCATTTTGTCTGAAAGCCAAGTGAATAGCTCTATTGTTGCCATCGACAAATTATTAGTTGCTTTTAATAATGAAGTAAATCATTTACAGAATAATGTTCTTAAAGATGTCGACAAAGGCCAGACTTCAACTTGGATACTTTTATTAATTATTAGTATTGTAAGTACGATTATTTCTTTTGTTACAGTGCGATCGATGAGCCTACCATTAGTGCGCATTAATAAAGCCTTAGCACACATTGCAAAAGGAGATCTTTCACGCCAGCTTAAAGTTGAATCTGAAGATGAATACGGGATTCTATCTAAAAATGTAAACTTAGTCGTGGAAGACTTACGTTCTTTGGTGGGCGAAATTAGTAGTAATTGTCATTTACTCAGTAACGCGGCAATTTCATCGACGAATGAAGTTGCTGAAATTGTTAGCTCTATTGAGCAACAACAAAATACCGTTGCACAAGTAACCGATATCACCACACAGTTAAATGTCAGTGCCGATAATGTGTTACAACAAGCGAAGTCTGCGGAAGAGCAGATGACGGCTGCTCTTAATCAAAGTGATGATTTAAAGGCGATAGCAAATAATACCAATAAACAAATTTCAGGTTTATCTAACGGTTTAGACACAACCAGTAATCTAATCAATGAATTACAGCAAGAGTCTACCAACATTGGTGGGATCTTAGAAACCATACAAAGTATTGCCGATCAAACTAATTTACTCGCACTCAATGCTGCAATTGAAGCGGCACGTGCGGGTGAAAGTGGCAGAGGCTTTGCTGTCGTGGCCGATGAAGTGAGAATGCTCGCTAGTCGTACTCAGGAGTCGACAGCTGAAATTAATCTGATGATCACCTCTTTGCAAAGTAAAACGCAAAGAGCGGTGTTAGAAGTGAATGAAGGAAAAGCTGAAGCCGAAAACTGTCAAGAACATACGGCTAAATTACTAGAAACATTAAATTTAATTACACAAGCTATTGAACAAATGCACTCTATGAGTTTGGATATTGCACAATCTGCTCAACATCAAAATACCTTAAGTGGCGATATCAACCTTAGTATTAATGATGTTGTGCAATTAAGTCAGTACAGTAATGATAAATCTCTTTCTACGTTATCTCACAGTAAAGAAGTCGCGAATTTAGCGCAGAAGTTAGATAAATCTGTGGATGAATTTAACTTATAAAACTTCACACAGGAAAAGTTATAAGTGTATATCCCGAAACATTTTCAAGAGTCTAATGAAGCTACTTTAATCGAACTGATCGGACAATTTCCCTTTGCCAGTTTAATCTCTAAAGTAGACTCAGAAATTGAAGTTAACCACCTACCTTTTTATCTAGAGAAAAAAGAGGGAAAAAAGGTACTTTTTGCGCATATTGCTAAAGCGAATTCACTTTGGAAAATGAAGCAAGAGAGTGAAGATGCATTAGTTGTTTTTAATGGGCCTAATGGTTATATCTCTCCTAATTATTATCCTTCTAAGCAAGAGCATGGCCGAGCGGTTCCTACGTGGAATTATATTGCAGTGCATGTCAAAGGGACTCTTAAATTTAGACATGAGAATGAAACTAAATTAGCCATTGTTAATCATCTAACAAACCTACATGAAGTGCATCAACCTAAACCTTGGTCGGTAAGTGATGCGCCAAGCCACTATATTGAGAAAATGTTATCAGCCATTGTGGGTATTGAGGTTGAAATAAATGATATGGTTGGAAAATGGAAAGTCAGTCAAAATCAATCTTTGGAAAATCAACAAGGTGTTGTTAATGGTTTAACCGCTGAAGGCGCCACTCAACTTGTATCAACTATGATAACGGATCAATAAATAGAGAACTAACAACCCTTATTTATGAAGAATGGGGATTTTTAATGTCTCTGCTTTTAGTAGCTTTTCTGCTTTTTCAGGAGGCACTTGATAAAATTCATTGACATATTTTTTGGCACGTAAATATTCTCTCACTTGCTTTTTTATTTGGCAGGGATTTTCACAATAAAGTTGAAAGACTACTTTATATTCACCAGGCGTCGTTTTTGACAAAGTCTTGGCATATTCTTCCGGCGATTGTGGCGTACATCCTATTCGTATCACATCAGAAAACAACGAATGTTTCATAACGTAAACATTACCTTTAGATATTGTGTCTATAACTTCATTCATAATGCGCATTTTATTCAAATCTAATGATTTGATTCCTTATGTAAGCTTATTAAACAGTATATTATTTATTATATATGAATCACAGCATTGCCATGAAATTCTAGATATAGAGTCAAATAAATTTGAAACGTCTTTGAGTAGCCAAAGTGGATTGTTACTGATTAATTTCTGAACTTAGCGTGGATTTTTAGATAAAAAAAAGCCACGTGATGTACGTGGCTAAAAAGTCTTTGTAAGGGGAGTTACAAAAAAACTAAAACTTTCTCAATTAAGAGTTGCTATAACGCTTAACGAATTGACTGATACGTAAACCGTTACAAACCATTTCATTAACATCATATTTTGTTTTACCAACAACAGAGTCAAGACCATTTTTAACTGCTTGAGCACAAATCATAGACTCAATCGAGTTATTGGCAGGTTTAATAAAAACTGATTTTTCGATAGCTTTTACCGGTTGTGCTTTAAATGAGTTAGAAAAATCACGAATGTTTTGACCGTTACATGTGATGTTATAAGCATGAACATTATTCATTTTTTCTGCTTGCTTAATCGCTGCTCTATAACCATTTGTTGCAGCTAAAACACAGATTTTACTTTCTGCTGTGTTGTCTAATGAAACGAATTTCACATTTGAACTTGAAGCACTTGCAGATGAAGTGAATAAAACTAACGATAAAACAGCTAATAAATTTTTCATATAAACCTCTAAATCACGTAGATAATTAATTGGCTTAAGTGCCAATCACTTAAGATAGAGTAATTATACTAATTTAATTTTACTTGTAAAGGATTTTCTGTAATTAAATTACATTTGTGTTTTTAAATTACATTTATTATGTGGTTTTATTGATATTTAGCTGGTTCTAAGGTTTGTTTTTATTGGTTTTTATGATTGTATAAACAGGTTTTGTAATTAAGTTACATTTTATTGTGGTGCTGGAAAGTGTCTCCCTTTTAAGTCGGTCGATGCAATCTGTTATTAAGCCCTCTATTTTGTCAATCAGTTGAATCTCGAAATTGAAAGCTTTTCTTTTGGTGAAAATTTATACATAAAAAGCCAATATAGACTATAGCTTGGCGGTTTATTCCTGTATAATGCGCGACTTCAAAATTACTGGTAATTAAAAGCGTAGCTAAATGCTGATATCTGTTAACGTTTACCGGTATTTTATTGATACGACGTTTTACCTTTACTGCTAATACACCATTTTTAAAAGTGTCATTAGCCAAGCCAATATTCAATTCAGGAACGCACTTTTGATATCTACCTCTAACATTACAATGCAGTTTGGCGCTGAGCCTTTGTTTGAAAATATTTCCGCTAAATTCGGTAATGGTAATCGCTACGGTTTAATAGGCGCTAATGGTTGTGGAAAATCAACCTTTATGAAAATACTCAGTGGTGATTTAGTACCAAGCTCAGGTAATGTTTCAGTTAGTACAGGTAACAAAGTCAGTACCTTAGGACAAGATCAATTTGCTTTTGAAGAATTTTCTGTTATCGATACGGTAATCATGGGCGATATGGCTTTATGGAAGGTTAAGCAAGAACGAGATGCGATTTATGCGCAAACTGAAATGTCTGAAGCAGATGGCATGCGTGCTGGCGAATTAGAAAGTGAATTTGCTGAAATGGATGGTTACACAGCTGAAAGTCGTGCCGGTGAAATATTACTTGATGCCGGTATTGAAGAGTCATTTCATTATGGCTCTATGCAGCAAGTTGCCCCAGGTTGGAAGTTGCGTGTACTTCTGGCGCAAGCGTTATTTGCAAACCCTGATATTTTATTACTCGATGAGCCAACCAACAACTTAGATATTCATACTATCAGCTGGTTAGAAGCAGAATTAAATAAGCGTAAATGCACGATGATCATCATTTCACATGATAGGCACTTTTTAAATGCCGTCTGTACTCATATGGCAGATATAGATTACGGTGAGTTACGAATTTACCCAGGAAACTATGAATTTTATCTAGCGCAATCTGCCTTATTAAGAGAGCAATTGTTATCAGGTAATGAGAAAAAAGAAGCTGAAATTGCCGAATTACAAGACTTTGTCAATCGTTTCGGAGCAAACGCTTCTAAAGCGAAACAAGCAAGTTCTCGTGCTAAAAAAATGGATAAAATTAAGTTAGACGAAGTGAAGTCATCAAGTCGAATTACTCCTAAAATTGCATTTGCTCCGGGTAAAAAAATGCATCGTCAGGCATTAGAATTAGAAAACTTGGGTCATGGGTTTGATGGAGAAGCGCTTTTTAGCAAGGGTGACTTATTATTAGAAGCGGGTGCTAAGTTAGCTATCATTGGTGAAAATGGCGTAGGAAAAACCACGTTTTTGCGTTGTTTAGTTAACGAGTTAACACAAAACGAAGGTGTTATTAAATGGTCTGAAAATGCCTCAGTGGGTTATTGTCCTCAAGACAGTAGTGCTTTTTTTGATAACGATTTAACCTTGATGGAGTGGATGTCTCAATGGCGTAGACCTTGTCATAATGATTTAAGTGTTCGTGGCATGTTAGGCCGAATGCTGTTTACCGATGATGATGCTAATAAAAAGGCACGTAATTGTTCAGGAGGTGAAAAAAATCGCCTGTTATTTGGTATGTTAATGATGGCCGATATAAATGTATTGATCATGGATGAGCCGACTAACCATATGGATATTGAAGCCATTGACGCGTTAAATAATGCCTTGAAAGATTTTGAAGGTACGTTAATTTTTGTCAGCCATGACCGAAAATTTGTTTCAAGTTTAGCAACTAGAATCATTGATATTAAAGATAAGCAAGTTGTTAATTTTCAAGGTACGTTAGACGAATACCTAGACAGTCAAGTGCAAGCGCAACATGTTGCCTAACAATCATTAAAAATTTAAAGAGTAACTTATGATAAACAATGATCTTCTTCGTCGAATCAGTAAAATATTTTCCTTAACTGACCAACAAATTATCTCGATATTTTTGCTTGGTCAAAGTCATGTAACTACAGAGCAATTAGCCCATTTTTATCAAGAAAAAGATCATGCTGATTATCGAGAAATTTCAGACCTAGATTTTGCCCGGTTTTTAAATGGTTTAATTATTGACAAACGTGGCGCGAAAGATGGCCCACAGCCGGCTCCACAAAATGAGTTAACCAATAATATTATTTTTAACAAGGTAAAAATCGCTTTAGCATTAAAAGCTGATGAGGTGATTGAAATTTTGTCTTTAGCTGGTTTAACCTTAGGTAAATATGAATTAAGTGCTTTCTTTAGAAACGTCAATCATAAACATTACAAGATGTGCTCTGATGAGGTGTTATCGACCTTTTTAAAAGGGTTACAAATTAAGTTTCATGGATAACACTATGCCGTTTTCAACACTGGGGTTATCTGACGCATTATTAAAAACCGTTGCTGAATTAGGATATACCAAGCCCACACCGATTCAACAACAAGCAATCCCAGTTGTTTTATCTGGAAAAGATTTAATTGCTGCAGCACAAACAGGTACAGGTAAAACCGCTAGTTTTGTACTTCCTTTGCTTGAAAAATTTAATCATGATAAAACCTTGCGTGGTAAACGTATTCGCGCACTTGTCCTTACACCCACCCGTGAATTGGCCATACAAGTTGAAGCGAGTATTGCCCAATATGCTAAGTACCTAGAAGTTAGTTCTTTGGCAGTTTACGGAGGAACAGATATTGAACCACAGAAGCAACGCTTAATTTGGGGCGTAGATATTCTCGTTGCTACTCCCGGTAGACTTTTAGATTTAGCTCATCAACGGCTTTTACATTTTGACGAATTAGAGGTGTTAGTATTAGACGAAGCCGACAGAATGTTAGATATGGGGTTTATTGATGACATTAATAAAATTATAGAACGTTTACCAAGTTCTCGACAAAATTTACTGTTTTCAGCAACGATGTCTGAAGATGTTCGTGCATTGGCAAAGCGCGCCATTGACCAGCAAGCACGTGAAATTTCTATTGCTTTAGACAGTGCTTCTCAGCCGAAAATTGATCAATGGTTAGTAACGACAGATAAAAGCAATAAATCAGCATTACTCAGTTTTTTGATTCAGAAATTCAATTGGCAACAAGCGCTAATTTTTATTGAAACAAAACATGGGGCTGCAAAACTGGTAAGCCAATTAGAAAAACGCGGTATTAAAGCACAATGTATTCACAGTGGTCGTACGCAAGAAATAAGAGAGCGTATTTTAAATGATTTTAAATCCGGTAAAATTGACTTTTTAGTGTCGACGGGGATCGCCGCACGAGGTATTGATATAGGCGATTTAGCACGGGTAATAAATTATGATTTACCAGCAAAAGTTGAAGATTATATTCATCGCATAGGCAGAACGGGACGGGCAGGTGAAAGCGGTGAAGCTATTTCTTTGGTCTCTAAGGATAACTTTCGTGAGTTATGTGCTATTGAAAGCCGATTGGGTCGTATTATTTCACGTAAAGCTTTTGACGAATTTCCCGTGAAAAAAACAGTACCTGTTTCCATCTTAAATTTTAAACCTAAGAATCGTCAGTAATATATTTGTTAAGGTTTTAAGTGCCGTTAACTATTCATATTTTTAAACACTAGGCAAGCGATTTACAACACCCTTGTGCGTATATTTGCCGTGTTTTTTAAGGTACTTATCTCTCATTATTTTAAGTAACTTTTAAGCAGTATAATGACTTGTTCGACTTCTTCTTTACGTCTTTTGGTTGTGAAATTTTTAGCGCCTAAATGCTCACTCAAATGACCTTCCAACAACTTTTTCATTAATCCGTTTACAGCGCCTTTTAAAGCCATTATTTGTTGTAATACCGCCATACTGTTCGAATGATTATTAAGGTGCTTTGTCATGAAATCAATTGATCTTTTATCCATCTGACTCGATTTATGAATTTCTTTTGATCTTTATGTGTATGAAATATGTAATTTTTTACTTTTTAAATATACTCAGCGGGGGTATGTTATTAAGCTTAAGTCATCTTCAATATTCATGTTTCAATAGTTAAGGAAATAAAGTGAGTGATTCAACAATACAATGGCAACATTCTCATGATTTTGGTGTAGATAACGCCAAAAACACACATAAAGTAAAAATTGTATTTTGGTTAACTACACTGATAATGACCCTTGAAATTGCTGCTGGCACGTGGTCAGGCTCTATGGCATTACTTGCCGATGGTTGGCATATGGGGACTCATTCAGCCGCATTTCTGATCACATTATTTGCCTATCATTATGCCAAGAAGCATATGAACAATAAGTCATTTAGTTTTGGCACAGGAAAAGTGAATTATCTTGGGGGATTCGCGAGTGCTGTTGCGTTAGGCATAGTTGCACTTATGATGATCATTGAATCAATTCAGCGACTTGTTGAACCACAGAGTATTCAGTTTAGTGAAGCAATTATCGTGGCGTTCATTGGTCTTTTGGTTAATTTAGTGTCAGCTTTGATTTTAAAAGATCACCATCACCATCATGATCATTCACACCATCACCATGATCAAAACATGAAAGCCGCTTATCTCCACGTCTTGGCCGACACATTGACTTCTGTTCTTGCTATTGTCGCGCTATTAATCGGTAAATATATTGGAATAGTGTGGATAGACCCATTAATGGGAATCGTTGGGGCGATGGTTATATTTCACTGGTCTTTTGGTTTAATAAATGAATCAAGCGCGATACTTTTAGATAAGTCTGTAGAAACTTCAACCTTAGAGAAAGTTTCTATAGCTATGAATGAGAAAAATACTGTTATACATGATATTCATGTCTGGAAGATAGCCAGTTCTCACCAATCAGCTGTGTTATCCTTATCATCAAATAAACCACTAAAAATAGCCGAATATAAAGCCATTGTTAAAGAAATTTTACCGCAAGTTTCGCATATTTCAATTGAATTAAATAAATTGAAGATTTAATGATAGCCATTTATAAACAAGGCTAATGGCTATTATTTTTATGTAAAATTTAAGCGCTTGTTTTAACTTTACTCTTTTAGCATAGATTCTTTTTTTGCAACAGCATCGCTTTTTAAATAAGGTAATGCTAACGTTATTGATAATTTAGCGAATTATATTCGTGATACTGGCGTAAGTTGAAAAATAGTGAATATACCTGATATACCGAATAATCATGCTTTAGCAATGTTGTTAGTTACCGTTGTTGCTTTATATTTTTTTCGTCGCGATGATATTCCACTTGAAACATCGTCTTTGGCCGTTTTGGTCATCTTATGTTTATTGTTTACTATTTTTCCTTTCGAAATTAACGGAACTCATTTAGAAGCCTCATCTTTATTCTTTGGTTTTGGTCACGAAGCCTTGATCACGGTTTGTGGTTTAATGATTATTGGTCATGCGTTAGTGAGAACAGGGGCTTTAGTCCCTGTCGGACGTTATTTAGCTAAATTATGGAAAATAAGCCCAGGATTATCATTACTGATCACCTTAATTGTTGCCGGCTTTTTAAGTGCTTTCGTTAATAACACTCCAATAGTGGTTTTGTTTTTACCGATACTTACGAATGTAGCTTTAAGAACTCGAACCGATACTTCGGGAATGTTGTTACCAATGGGCTTAGCAACACTCGTCGGTGGCATGACAACCACAATTGGTACTTCTACCAATTTATTAGTGGTTAGTGTGGCCAGTGATATGGGGTTGCCTCGTATCAGTATGTTTGCCTTCGCTACTCCTGCGTTAATTGCTGCGAGCATTGCTATTGCTTATTTATGGTTGATAGCGCCTAAGTTATTGCCAAAACGTACGCCGTCATTACCAGATACCTCACCACGTATTTTTAGCGCTTATTTAAATATCAATGAAGAAAGCATCGCTAATGGAACTACCGTAGCAGAAGTTTTAAAAATGACCGACGGACAAATGAATATTCAAGCGGTTCAGCGGAGCCCTGAATATCAAAATATTGTACCTTTTCCGGATACTAAGTTAAAAGTAGGCGATCGTTTACTGGTTAAAGATTATCCGGATCAATTAAAAGAATTCGAATCGGCAACCCATACCACGCTTTTTTCTGGTAGTCATAAAGTAGATGAAAATCATCCTTTGAATGCAGAAAAACAAACTTTGGCCGAAATCGTTGTCGTACAACAGTCAGGTTTAGTCGGGCGAACCTTAAAAGAAGTTCAGTTTGCCAAACGCTATGGCATATCGGTTATTGCTTTGCATCGAGGTGGCAATGCCATGGAAATAGGGCGAAGAAGTATTGGACATGTACCGATTCAAACGGGCGATGTGTTATTAGTGCAGGGTGAATCTGAACAAATTGATGAATTAAAAGAAAATCAGGGCTTTTTAATTATTGATGGCGCAGCTGAGTTGCCTTATTCACAAAAAGCCCCGTTGGCATTAGCGGTGTTATTTTTTGTTATTGCGGTTGCTGCTTTTGGCTTATTACCTATCGCCATCAGTGCAATGTGCGGGACATTATTTTTATTAATCACTAAATGTCTTGACTGGCGAGATTTGTCGGTGGCGCTCAGTAGCCAAGTGGTCTTAATTGTTGTTGCTTCTTTAGCTTTGGGTTCAGCAATGATGCAAACCGGTGGTGCCGATTATATTGCGCAAATGTTTGTCGCCTTGGCGTACGATTTGCCGCCGGCGGGGGTTTTGTCGGCATTAATGTTAATGCTAGCGGTATTAACCAATGTTGTCTCAAATAATGCTGCAGCGGTTATTGGTACCCCTATTGCTATTTCAGTTGCTACTCAATTAGGCTTGCCGGTTGAGCCGTTTATTTTAGCCGTACTATTTGGCGCGAATTTAAGTTACGCTACGCCAATGGCTTATAAAACTAATATCTTAGTGATGAATGCTGGTGGTTATCAGTTTTCTGATTTTATTCGGGTTGGTGTCCCACTCATTTTATTAATGTGGGTTACGCTGTCATTTTTATTAAGTTGGATTTATTTATAACTGAAAGTGTCACTTAACAGTGTCTGGTTAAACGTGACCAGACAGAGTGCTAATAGTCTATATTCAATGACCGACCAATACTAAAGCGGGAAAATACATTAATGGTCGATTAGTTTTTCAAATGCTACTTGCGCTTGTTTAGGGTGTGTTAAATCAAAAGTTTCAATCATTTCACACTCATCACGGACCATTTCATTAATACTGCTGGGATATAAGCGACAATCTTGTGGGCGATCTTCATAAATCCCACAACTATATTTCACTGGCTCATTAGCTTTTTGATTGGGAAGTTTTTCTAAAAATGGGCATTGGCTTAATTGTTGTTGAGTGTCAGGATCGAACCAAAGTTTATATTCTCGGACATATTGATATATATTTGGTCGAAATATTGCCCACATATCAATTTCTTCAACGGTTGCTTCTATGCCGCCATCACCATATTTGATACAACATTTTCCACATTGATTACAGGCTTTCAATGACTCTACCCAATTCATTATTTGTTTCACTATACCATAAAAACACGTGAATTTAGCTCGCTTGCAAAGCTTAAATTTCTGCTTGTTTAACGCAACAAGGCGGTAAAATATAGAAGGTTGGCTTGTACTTATCTTTATTCCCCAGTATTCTACGCAGCCTTTTTATTGAGTAGTGGTGGAATAAAAGTCATGATAGGTTTTGATTATGGTACGTCAAATTGTGCTGTAGGTGTTATGAATAATGATCAGCCAACAATTTTATCACTAGGTGACCATGGCCGCTTTACTCCTTCTACTTTATATTCACCAAGTCGCGACATTATTAGTCATTGGCTCTATCAACGTTTACCAGAAAGTGCACAAGCTGATTTCAAAGCGAAAAGGGGATTATCTTTACAACGTAGTCAAAACATTATTCGAGAGCTTAAACTTGATGGTATTTCACCTGAACTGTCTTTTGGGCAAACGGCACTCGATAATTACCTAAATGAGCCAGAAGAAGGCTATTACATCAAATCGCCAAAGTCATTTTTAGGGGCAAGTGGTTTAGTTGAAGCACAAATTCACTTATTTGAAGATATTGTTGCCGCCATGATGATGAACATTAAAACTCATGCTGAACAGGCCTTACAAAAAGACATCACGAAAGCTGTGATCGGCAGACCGATTAATTTCCAAGGGCTAAAAGGGGAAGAAAGTAATCGGCAAGCCATTAACGTGTTAACCAATGCAGCAAAGCGAATCGGTTTTAAAGACGTTGAATTTCAGTTCGAACCTGTCGCCGCAGGTTTTGAATATGAAGCCTCACTTAGCCAAGAAACGAAAGTATTAGTTGTAGATATTGGTGGTGGGACAACCGATTGCTCTATGTTATTAATGGGACCTGAGTTTCGAGAAAGTACCGATAGAAGCGCACATTTATTATCACATAGTGGTGTACGCATTGGCGGGAATGATTTTGACATTCAATTAGCGTTAAAAGGGATCATGCCTAGCCTTGGTATGAATAGTTACTTAAAAACGGGTAAACCTATGCCGGTGAATAGTTACAATCAAGCGGTGGCTATTAATAATGTCAATCTACAAACCGAGTTTTATAGTCAAGCAAACCGTCGTTTTTTAGAGCAATTAAAACGCGATGCTGCAGAGCCCGAGATATTTGAACGATTATTGAAAGTTCATGATCAAAAGTTGAGTTATTGTTTAGTGAATGGTGCAGAGCAAGCAAAAATAGCTTTAACAGAGACACATGAAGCAAACATTGCGTTAGATGACATTGATCAACAACTAAGTGTTGACGTTTCGCGAGGGTTAATGCTTGAGGCAAGCAACAGTCAACTTAAGCAAATTAGCCAAATGATGTCCGAAGCGGTAAAGAATGCCGGCTGTCAACCTGATGTAATTTTTGTCACTGGCGGCACGGCAAAATCACCGGTGTTAAATGATTACTTAACAGCGCAAATGCCTGGTATTCCATTGGTGATTGGTGATCATTTCGGTAGTGTTACTGTAGGTTTGGCGCGTTGGGCGAAAAGAATTTTTACCTGATATTTAAGGGTTTTTAGCTAACCCTCAGGGTCACATTGAGACATAGCGGTCTAAAGTCAGTGGTTTTTCTGACATGGTTTACTGTTCGTAACTTGTATTTTGCTTAGCTTCAATATGTTTTTTACAGCGGATCACAATGGCAATTTTTTCATCATCTGACTTATCTATCCATGAAGTAATTTCTGACGACGTTCGATAGCAACCAGTACAAACATTTGATGCGTCTAAGTGACATTGACCAATACACGGCGTGATGACTTGATTATTATTTCCGACAAACATACAAGTTTTACTCAATTAATAGCAACGGGTAAATAAACCACTTTTTATCCGGCAGCATGATAGCAGTTTATTTAGTAAAAGCGGTAATCATTCTCTTATTACTGCTACATTACGTTTTCGCCATGCTAATCATGTACGTCTTTTATATCACCACGCATCACTGGGTAACCTTGATTCATCCAGCCAAAAATACCTTCATACAGAACGGCTGTGCGGGTGTAGCCTAAATTTTCTAATTTTTTGATGGTGTAGTCCGCTGCTGCTCTCGGACAAGAACAATAAGCGACTATTTGCACGTCTTTTGGTATGCCAGCAACGGTTTTGATAATATCCGTGTCTGTGTAATAAGGGAAGGGGATTGAGCCTTCAATATGGGCATTTTGCCAAACAGAGGTTACGCGTGTATCTATTAAGACCATTCTGTTTTTCGCTTCTAAGGCAGCGAATAACTCTTCAGATGAAACGTAGTTATCTTCTGTTAAATCAAAGTTTGGATCATCACCTTCAGGATTGAATACGTATTCTTCTGGTTTAGGTAACGCTTTTAATATCGGTTTTTCATCTTTCCAACCAAGTGCTTTACTGCGTAAAAATGCAGTGATGTTATCAATGTCTTCGGCAGGTAACTTATCTTTAAAAGCCGGCATTGGCGTGTCTTGGCGACCGTTACGAATAGCATGACGAATAAATTCATCAGTATTGTGGGCTAATGCTGATTGATTACCTAACGCTGGCGCGGTAACTCCTTCACCATTTACACCGTGGCATGTTGTACAGTTTTCAAGGTAAGTTTTTTCACCTTTTTTGATATCGCCAGTCACGGGGTTGGTTGAAAACTTTAGACGTTCGACTCCTGCTTGTTCAAACAACCAATAGGTTAAATCCCAAGTTTCTGCTAATGTCATAGGTCCGCCTACTTCATCAAGGTAGCCACCCATGGCAGTACCATTTCTCCCGTAAGACATAGGTCTTAAAATTTGATGGGCAACGCCAGACTCCATTAAACTCTTACTGCGTAAAGAAGGGGCATGATCATTCACATGTCCTTGTCTATCTTCACCATGACACAAAGCGCAGTATTTTTGGTAATTATCTGCCGCAACTTTTGCTTGTTCTTCTGTTAATTTTCTTGGTGGAGGGAGTGTTTCACCATTATGTTGAAAAGCCATTAAAACGGGAGATGTAATGAGAGAAAAAGTGAAAAGCAATAAGCTGATTTTGTAGTTCATAATAAAAATTAATGATTTATAGTGATTATCATACTAGGTTACAAAGCTTTTCATGTCGAATCAATTAAGAACGGGGCTGTGACAAAATTAGTAACAATTGATGTAACTTTTCATTCATTGAAATGCATTGATAAAAAAGTCCTTAACCGATTTTCCACAGTAAGGACTCGTTATATTAAAAAACTAGATTTACCATTCTTAAAAAGGTGAAGGGTGCTGTTGTAAAATTTGTCCAATATCTTTAATGATTTCTTCCGATAAAGGAGCTTTAAATGCATGAATATTCTCTTTTAATTGTTTCATACTTGTCGCTCCAATTATGGTAGATGTTACGCCATTCACTTGATCCACCCATCCTAATGCTAATGAAGCCGGCGTTAAGTTATGTTGTTTAGCTAAATCAACAAATGCTTGTACGGCTTTATGTGTATTAGGCGTATCTCTAAAGAGACCATTGCGTTGCATAAAGGTCCAACGACTGCCTTTGGGAATGTTGCCGTTAAGGTATTTTCCAGTAAGTAAGCCAGTTGCTAATGGTGACCAAGGTAAATAAGCAATGTCTTCATGTACACAGTTTTCAATAAGATATGGCCAATCTTTGGTGTGTAATAAGCTAAATTCATTTTGAATGGAAACCATACGCGGCAAATTGTGTTGCTCACTTAAACGTAAATATTGGTTTATTCCCCAAGGAGTATCATTTGATAAACCACAGTGACGAATTTTTCCTGCGGCCATGCAATGCGACAATCCTTGTAAAATATCGAGCATTTTTTCGGTTTGTTGTTCAGCATTAAAACTCGTGTAATGAATGTTGTTAGGCCAATGTTTACCGAAATGAGGTGAAGTGTAATTTGGCCAATGTAATTGATATAAATCAATATAATCAGTTTGCAGGCGTTTAAGGGAGGCTTCAACGGCTTCGACAATCGTTTTACTGTTAATTTCACTATTGTCACGAATATAAGATAAGCCTGGCCCTGCAATTTTTGAGGCAAGGACGATTTCTTTACGACGAGATGGGTTAGCTTTTAGCCAATTGCCAATGATGGTTTCGGTTTTACCATAGGTATCTTCCGAAGGAGGTACAGCATACAACTCTGCGGTATCAAGAAAATTAATCCCTTGAGTTTGCGCGTAATCAAGTTGCTCATTAGCGTCTTGTTGATTGTTTTGTAAGCCCCATGTCATACTCCCTAAACAAATTCGTGATACTTCTAACGAACTACTGCCTAAACGAACATATTTCATTCTATTTCCTTCTGTGTCTGTTTTATATTAAACCGAACAGCTGTGCTCTATGATAAAAATTATTAGCTCAGAGTAATGAAAGTTACTGTGAAAAAATAGCGGAATTAAAGATTAAATACTGATTATTTATAATAAAGTATTTACTTATGTAATTATTCTCTATACTATCTCGCTGTTATTTAATCTCCTCTCGTTTATCTAACTTTTCACCTAATAAACAATTATCCGGTGAATTGTGTTTTGTCTTTCCCTTTCACAGTTAGCAATCACAAGGGTGAATCGAACTTTCGAGTTTAATTTTTCACAATGTTTTTGGTTTTGTTACAAGTGAATACTTGTTACGTGCAGCTACTTAACGCAAATCAAGTAGAAACACTATAGAAATGCCAAATCAATGCTGGCCAAAAGCCAGCTAAACGGTTTCTGATATTTGTTACTTGAATAATTTATCGTATGACGATAAACACATGCAAGTACCTAGAACAGCAACGTGGTTCATGAAAAATTTAAACATCGAAGTTTTCCCCTAAAGCAAGTTTAATTATTGTCAACGAATTGAGACAAGGTCTCTGTGTAGTTAATTTGTGCTCTAAAGCTCAAAGTTTTGCAAACCAATAATATAACTTTTGATTTTACGCGCATATGCGCATTTTATAGAGTTTTATTATGTCATATACATATAATAAAGAAGTGTATTCAATCACTTCGCCATTACAATCTATTTCGGTAAATAAACGAAATGTGGTTGTTACAGATAAAATTGGATCTAAATTATTTACGTTTAATAATATTGGTGAGTCAAAGCGTTTTTTGACTTGGTTATATCAATCGTAACAAGCTGTTTTAGATGTAATTCTTTACTGTTTTACTTGCAGTATAAAAATAAAAGGATGATAGGAAAATATCATCCTTTTTCATTTATTTTTTATAAACCTGTATGCCGTTTACCCAAGTTGATAATACTTGGTTTTGCCAAAGCTTTGATTCATCGCTGGTAAAATAGTTATCGGTTAATAAAATAAAGTCTGCTTTTTTACCTGGAGCTAAACTACCAATGATTTTTTCTTGATGACCGGCAAATGCAGCATCAATCGTAAACGTTTTTAAAGCTTCAACGCGAGTCATTTTTTCTTCAGGGTACCAGCCATTTTTCGGTAAATTCTGCTTGTCTTGTCGGGTTACCGAAGCGTGTAGACCAAAAAATGGATTAGCAGATTCAACAGGAAAATCTGAGCCGGCAGCAATAACGGTATTGGCGTTTAACAGTTTACGCCAAGCGTAAGCGCCTAAAATACGATCTTCTCCAATCCGATCAACCGCCATGTTTTTATCACTGGTGGCATGCGTTGCTTGCATTGAAGCGATGATACCCAAATCATGAAAACGCGGAATATCTATTAAGCGCAGTATTTGTGCATGCTCAACACGATGACGTAACGCTTTACTGTTATTTTTTTTGATTGCTGTTTGATAAAGGTCGAGAACTATTTTGTTAGCATTATCACCAATAGCATGGGTGTTTACTTGAAAACCAGCTTGCATCGCACTATTGATATAATGGCTTAACGACTGATTATCATGCAGTAGTAGCCCTTTATGTCCCGCGTGATCCGAATAATCTTCTATCATGGCCGCGCCGCGACTTCCTAGCGCGCCATCAGCTTGAATTTTAACACTATTAAAATTAAGCATGTGATCTGCTGAATGAAACGTTCCTTTGTCTAAGGTTTGTTGCCATTGGTTAGTCGGCAAATACAGCATAGCGTTAATACGAATAGGCATTTTCCCTTCAGCGCTAAGCTGCTGAAAAGCGGTAAGCGTTTCGCTATCAATACCAGCATCATGGACACTGGTGAGGCCTAAGCTTGCCAATGAATGCATCGCTTTTAACAAAATGTTTTTTTGTTGTGTAATTGTCAACGGGGCAATATTTTTTTCTATTAACGCCATCGCATTATCAATAAATACACCCGTTGGCTGACCATTATTATCTCTGATGATGCTGCCACCTTCGGGAGATTTTGATTGCTGAGTAATGCCGGCTAAGGCCATTGCCTTACTGTTTGCCCAACCTGCATGACCATCTACTCGTCGTAACCATACCGGTTTATCAGGAAATACAACATCTAACGACTCTTTCGTTGGAAATGTTTTAACATCCCATTGTACTTGGTTCCAGCCTCGTCCTGTTATCCAAGTTAGCGTCGGATTTTCGTGAGCATATTTCAACGTTCGCTGAACCGCTGCCTGCTCTGATCGGGTTCCGACAAGATCTGCTGTCATCAAGCTTTGGCCATAATTTAAGACATGACCGTGAGCGTCAATTAATCCAGGCAGCATAGTTGCGCCATTTCCATCGATAATGTGCCAATCTGGTTGACTGTCAATTTTGTCTTGCTTAGTAAAAAGCTTATCGATTTTATCCTCGGTAAAGGTAATGGCCGAAAACGCTTGTAATGTTTCACCATTTAACGTGTAACCTTGGACATTTTTAATTAAGGTAGTTTGTGCAAATAGTGAGGCAGAGCTAAGAGTAAGAATAAGTGTTGTAAGGAATTTTTGAGAGTATTTCATTGGCTTAAGCTTTGTTTTTATTATGTGCCTTAATCATAGCATGAACAATAAAATGCTAAAGTTTTTTACAAGAATACTTGGGTTAATCTTGTTTGACCTTTGATTCTTTAATCAAAAAAAGGCGTTATTATTCAATAATAACGCCTGTATTTTTTTCCGTTTTAAGTGATCTTTATGTTTAAATCGTTCTTGTCGCTGTCGCCGGAGGGATCATCGCAGCGCGTCTGGCTGGGTATAACACCGCTAATTGACCTACTATAAATAATGCGATCACACCAAATAATACGAGTTCGAAACTGATCGGCGATAAGCTAAAGGTTTTTACTAACCAATAATTTAATGTGATTGCACCGATTGAACCGATCACAACACCAACGGAAGAAATTAATAAGTTTTCTACCATAAAGTACCGCATGATCTGCCATTGCGTCGCACCAAGTGCTCGTCTTGTACCAATTTGTTTGGTCCGTCTATTAATGCTAAAAATAGCTAATCCGACTATGCCAAAACCGGTAATTAAAGTTAATGTGATAATAACCGTCATTAATATTTTATTCGTCGCATTATGGCGTTGATAACTTCTTTGCCTTGTTTCTTCAATGGTACTCACTCTGCGTATAATGCGCTCTTTATTACTTTCTGCTAAAAGCTTTTCGATGATAGGCATCATTTCATCACGCCGACCTGGTTGTGTTCTTATAAAGTAACGACTGTTTTTTGCGTCCATATGAAAGGGCACTAACATACTTCGCTCAACACCACTCCAACCATTCCAAGGCGCTTGTAACGCTTTCATTATGCCAATTATTTGCATAGGTTGTGTTTGTGAAATATAGAAAGTTTTACCAACAGCTGACTGCCAGTTACCCGGGTAGAGTTGCTCGGCAAAGGCTTTAGTAATAATCGTTTTAGGAGGCCATTTTGTTGAGCCACTTTCTCGCCATTGGATGTCTTGGCTAGTAAAGTTTTGGCCCGCAATTAATTCAACCCCTAACGTATTAATGGCGTGTTCATCCACCATATATAAAGCACTTCCAATTGTGTCTTTATCGTCACCTGGTTCATGTTGCAATGACATTGACCAGCCACCTCCACTTAGCGGAATCGCATTAATTTGAATGGCATCAACAATACCTGGCGTGTTACGAATAGCATGTAAATCAGTTTGTAGATTGACTTGCTTATTATAATTTTCACCAAATACGGTATTGGTTAAATAAAATGTATTCGCTTCATCAAGGCCACTTGCCCGAGACATTTGCTGATTTCGATCTTGGATCATAAAGATTGCATTAACCATAATCGCCAACGTTAACGCAATTTGCAGGGCAATAAGTAATGCCCCTATTTTGTTACGCATTAATGCGCGAAATATTAAACCTGTTTCTAACATTTTGACATTCCTCGCATTATTGACATTTTAATTGGTGAGCAGGTTGCACTTTACAAGCTCGCCATGTGGGATATATTCCTGCAATTAACGTTGCAAGTAACGATAAGGTCACGGCTAAAATCATCATGTTGAGATCTAACGTTGCTAAGCCTTGCATATATTCACCGTATAGCGTTTCTATGCCTTGTAAGCCTAGGTAGGCGAGAAATAAGCCTAATAAACCTCCGGCTAACCCTATACAAGCTGATTCAATCATATATTGATAAAACAAGGTTGACTTACTAGCGCCTAGTGCTTGTCTTAGTCCAATTTCTGGGGCTTTGCCTAAAAATTTCGCGAGCAGTAAACCAACGGTATTTAATAAACACACAATTAAAAACATCAGTGCCATTGCTAACATCATTTTTGCATCATCAGCGACGACTTCTTGCACTTCTAACCATTGCGTGACTGTGTTTAAACGGTTATCAAGTGGACGTTCAAAACGACCATATTGTTTTTGTTCTTCAACATAGGCATTTAAAAAAGTCATGTAGTCTTGTTTTTCTTGCGGGGTTCTTAATTCAACCCAAAATTGAGTCCAAATACATTCTGAATTTAAAAATGCTTGAAAACCATCACCAGAGGGCTTCCAGCAATTGGTATTGCCTGAGCGACCAATTTTTTCTTCGGCGATTAAACTAAATGGGACAAAGATATCCTCAGATTCGTTAAATGCACCTGTGGTAATATCATAAAAACGCGGTTTGGGTTGCCAATGATCAATCACCCCAACAATGCTAAACATATTTCCGTCGATCTTTATCGATTTACCGACGGAGTTTTCACCACCAAAAAGTTTATCGTTGGTGGCTTTATTTAATACTACGACTTGTTCTTTATTTTCATCAGCGCTTGCTGACCATGCATTGCCGTAAAGAAACGGTACATCAAACATGGCGAAAAAATCAGCGGAATTTGCTCGGCCATCAACAATTAACGGCAAAATGTCAGGATCAGAGGGTTCAATTACGGCATAAGCTTGCGCTTGAACATTTTGACGAAACGCTTTTTTTGCTTTCATTAAATTTGTTGAGTCGGTATAGGTCATTTGATCCGGCGGATTTTGACCTTCATCAAACGGGTCGTTTGCGTCCCAACTGTCTAATTGTACATAATAAAGTTGTTCACTTTTATGAGGAATTGGGTTGGCAGACATTAGGTAATTAACGGTGATGGTGGTCATAGTTGCACCAATTCCTAAGCCTATTGCGCAAATCATCAGTAAGCTTAATCCCCAATGACGCAAGATACTGATCCATGCAATTTTTATATAATAGTTAAACATTTCCACTCCTTAATTAATGAGTCATCGATTAAGCAATTGCTTGATTATCAATAATTTCTAACTCGCTCACTCGGCCATCTTTCACTTGAATTGTTCTTGAAGCTCGTTGAGCAAGTTCAGCGTCGTGGGTTACCATAATAATGGTTGTGCCTTGTTTATTGATTTCTTCGAGTAAACTCATTACGCCTTGCGCCATTTCAGAATCTAAATTTCCTGTCGGCTCATCAGCAAGTAAAAAACGAGGATCAGTAGCAAGTGCTCGTGCAATAGCAACACGTTGCTGCTGTCCTCCAGAGAGTTGGCTTGGCAAATGTTTCATTCTTGAAGAAAGACCAACACGAGCTAAATTTGCTTCGATACGTGCTTTTCTTTCTTTGGCATTAAAGCCTCTATAACGCAGAGGAACATCAACATTGTCAAAAAGGTTTAAATCAGGTATTAAATTAAAACTCTGAAAAACAAAGCCTATTTTCTCGTTTCTCATTTTTGAACGGCCGTTATCATTTAGGCTACCAACGTCTTTTCCGTCTAAGGTAAATTCACCATCGGTGAACGTTTCTAATAAGCCGGCAATATTTAAGAACGTTGTTTTACCTGAGCCTGAAGGTCCAGTCACACTGATAAAATCCCCTTCATTGACGGTTAAATTAAAATCTCTTAGTGCATGTGTTTGAATGTCGGCTGTTTGAAATATTTTATTGATATTTTTCATGACTAACATAGTTTGTTCCTTGAATCGCGTGGATTTATTATTCGTTATAATGGTTGATTTATTAGTTATTCAATAACACTTGTTCTGCTGAATTAAACATATCTGTGCCTGAAATAATGATTTGCTGTCCTTCGCTTAAGCCACTTAATACTTCGACATGACTTAAACTTCTCGCACCCAGTGTGATAGGGGTTTTTCGTGCTAAGCCATCATTAACAAGATAAGCGAATCTGCCACCTGAGCTTTCGAGAAATTGTCCTCGTTGCACTTGTAAGACATTACTTTTTTGTTCAAGGATGATTTGCGTATTTAACCGTTGGTTTTGACGAAGTTTTGCGGGTGTTTCACCAGAGAAGCGTACTCGCCCAGTAACCTGATTATTCAGTATTTCGGGGGAAATTGTTACTAGACGAGCACTGAACTGGCGTTGTTCAAATTGTACAGCTACGTCCATACCAATGGCTAAGTCATCGGCATAACTTTCTGGTATTTCAATTTCTACTTCTAAATTACTTAAATCTACTACCGTTAAAATTGATTGGTTTTTACTTAAAAATGTTTTGTTATCGGCGTTTAAATTCCCCACGATGCCATTAACAGGAGAACGAATGGTCAGTGCATCAACTTGGCGTTTTAATTCTTTTACGAGTAATTTTTGACGACGAATGTCGAGCGACAACGATTTGCTGTCAAAGTCTAAGCTTTCAATATTCAATGCTGCGTCTTGCTCAGCATGGCGGTGTTGTAATTTAGCATTTTCTAACTCGTCTTGTGCTTTTTCAAAATCTATCTGACTGATGGCATTTTTTTCATATCCTTGATCAGCGCGACGCTTTTCACGATTGGCGGAAATTAATCTGACATTGGCTAGATCAACCGCTTTCTGATCTTGTAAACGTTGTTTTTTTGATTGTATTTGTTGACGTTCATAACTTGACTCAAGTCCTTCAAGCGTGGCTTGTTGTTGAAAAAGTTGGCTGGTTAATTCAGGGCTATCTAGGGTGGCTAATGCTTGGCCTTCTTTTACCTCATGACCCGCTTCAATTAAGAGTGTTACTGTGCCGTCTGCGGGGCTATAAACGGTTGGACTAACTGCTGCAACAACTCGGCCTAATACTGAAATATCTCTGATGAAATCACCTCGAGTGATAGTGGATAATCTCACGCGATCGATTGAAATAGATTCACTGGCTTGGCTCCATCGACTTGCGGCAGGAGCCACTTGCCAGATAATCAGGACGAGGATGGTAAATGAAGTAATTAGAGTTAACCAAAATTTAGGTTTTGATTTTTGTACTGTGATCTGGACATCCTGATCACTGGTATCTTTGATTTGCATGTCAATTCCCCCGAATAAGACATAACCATTGAAATAATGGTTGTTTGATAAGTAAGTCGTGTTAGCAGGGAAAAAGGTTTAAATTATTTAACAATTTGAGGAAATAATATCAGGAAAGGTAACGGGAAATCTTAATAACACTATGTTTTACAATGTGTTAAGTGATGTTCTATTTTGTGCTTTGTTGTGAACTATGTTAATGAATATCAGCAAAAAACCAATGAACCAAATAGGGTATCGACCATATTGGCTGTATGGGGTTTGTCCTGAAACTAATTGAATTTCTGTTGTTAATACCGCTTGTTCAAATTGCGGTATTTGTTTGGTGATAACACCTAAATGATCAGTTACTGCAGTAACCCCCGTATTCGTAGAACGCAATAAAGGGCGGCCAAATTCTAACGCCCGCATACGAGCAATTTCCATATGTTGGTGTGGTCCATGCGAGTTACCAAACCAGGCATCATTACTAACGGTTAACAGTATATCGCTGTCATTATAAAAGTTAGCGGCAAGTTGTTCGGGAAATGCTATTTCAAAACAAATTAACGGTAATATATTTAAATCATTTGCCTGTAAATTGTCTTGCACATAACTGCCTCGGCTAAAGGAAGATTGTGGTAAATTGAATAGGGGGGCTATGGGCCTAAGCAAATCACCAAATGGCACAAATTCGCCAATAGGTAATAAATGGTTTTTATCATAACGGTTATTGTTTCCATAATAATAATCGCCATTAATATCCGCGTGATGTTTTTTTCCTAAAACAATTAAGCTATTAAAATACTCTTTGGTTTCAAAGTTATAATTTAAAATACCCGTGATTATGGTGGCATTATTTAAAGCAGCAGATTGGTTGGCCATATCAAGAAATTCTTGTGTGGTACTCATAGTTTCAATCGCCGGTATTGCTGATTCCGGCCAAATAATTAACTGGGCATCATAATTTAAACGTGTTAAATCTAAATATTTTAACATAGTCGGCCATTGTTGCTCTGGCTGCCACTTAATTGATTGTTCAATATTCCCCTGAATTAAGGCCGTTTTAATGGTTTTTCCCGTTGGTGAAACCCAAGTTTGCTGATGTGAAAATAGCGTGATAATGCAAATTGAAAGTGAAGCAATGCCGGCTTGTTTAATGTGTGATTTCAATATTAACTTGCTAAGCGCGACACAAAATATTAGCAGGCAAAAAGTAATGCCTAATTCGCCAATAATCGGTGCTAAAGGGGCTAATGGCCCACTGATTTGACCATAACCTAATGATAACCATGGAAAACCTGTTAGTACAACACCACGCAAATATTCTGTTAATAACCAAGTGCTTGGCAACAACCAAAGGTTTAATTTGCTGCAAGCTTGCTGCGTTTTTGTTGTAGAATTTGCTATTTTAGCGGTCAAATAACCTGCCAGGGTTGGGAATAAAGCTAAATATAAACACAATAGCAACATCAAAAATAAAGAAGCGAATAATGGCATACCGCCAAATTCAGCAATAGAAACATGGACCCAACTTATGCCACTTGCAAACCAACCAAAGCCAAAAATAAAGCTATGTTTTGTGAGTAATCGAGTGGTGTTAACTTGTTTTTTTTGACAGAGTTTTTCTAAATGTACAAACCATAACGTTAAACTGATAAAGCTTATCCACCAAAATGAGAATGGCGCATAAGAAAATACTAAGTTAAGACCAGCGATAAAACTTAACCATAAGGTTTTATCGCTAATATTACGCTTACATTTGGGCAGAAAAGATTTGAACATGCTAACGCTGGATCATAGTAAGTTAATCAATCGTTTTGCCATTGACTTGATGATCTTTTGGGATAGTGACTTGTAAGACTTGAATACGTCGGTTATCAGCTGAAGTGACTTTAAATTCAAAATCATTAAGATTTAATGATTCAGATTTTTTAGGCATATGGCCAAATTGATGAAGGACTATTCCACCTATGGTATCAGCACCGTTTTCGTCAAATTCACAATTAAAGTATTCGTTAAAATCATCAATTTCAGTTAGTGCTTGTACTTGATAGACATTACTAGCTAAGTGTTTGATATCTTCTATAATTTCATCGTCAGTTTCATCTTCAATTTCACCCACTATTAATTCTAATATATCTTCAATGGTAACAACGCCTGATACTCCGCCATATTCATCAACGACAATAGCCATATGGTAACGTTGTGAGCGAAACTCTTTTAGCAAAGGTTCAACTTTTTTACTTTCAGGTACTATGATCGCAGGACGGATCACTTCATTAAAGGTACAAGGTTGCTCTTCTTCATTAAAGGCATAGGCGAGTAAATCTTTTGCTAATAAAATTCCCTCAATATGGTCGATATCTTCGTTTACTACTGGAAAACGCGAGTGGCCTGATTCGACGATAAGTGGAATTGCATCTTTAAGTGGAATATTGATGTCCAGTGTGACCATTTGAGAGCGAGGGATCATGATATCTCTTACACGCATATCAGAAACTTCTAATACCCCTTCGATCATCAGTTTAGTTTCTGGTTTGATGAGTTCGCGATCTTCTGCATCGTTTAGCACATCGAAAAGTTCATCTTTGTTTTTCGGCTCTCCGGTAAAAGCTTGTAATATTTTATTAAAAAAAGTTTTATTTGAAGAACCGTTACTAGAGTGTGGGTTATCGTCGCTCATAGAGCTTATATTATTCCTATTATTAGTGAGTTGTTTAGTTTGTAATCAATTAAAGTATATTTCAAGTAGTTATTGTCAAAATAGAAAATAGCGTTAGATTAATTGATACGGATCATTAATATTTAATGCTGAAAGTAATTTTATTTCAAGTGCTTCCATTTCTTTAGCCTCATTATCATCTATATGGTCATAACCTAGTAAATGCAAGCAACCATGAATAACCATATGCGCCCAATGATGCATTAATGCTTTATTTTGTTGCTCAGCTTCTTGTTGAACGACTTGGGCACAAATAACTAAATCACCTAATAGGGCTAATTCAATACCTTCTGGTACCTCGAACGGAAAAGAGAGTACGTTAGTTGGTTTATCTTTTTGACGATATTGCAAATTTAACGATTGGCTTTCTTCAACCTCAACAATACGCACCGTTAATTCAAAGGCTTTATTATAAGGTGATAACGCCGTGTTTACCCATAACTGTATATCTTGATGACTTGGTAAATTTACAGCATTACAAGCAATTTGTAGATCTAAATCTATAGACACAATTATTTGCCTGCTTCTTGATTGGCTTCAATGACTTGCTGCTTGGCTAGCTGATCTTGTTTTTTCTTCTCAGCTTTAATTCGATTCATTTTCTGGTCATATGCGTCATACGCTTCAACAATATGAGCGACAACAGGATGCCTAACGACATCTTTTGATTGGAAAAAGTTAAAACTAACACCTGGGATATCTTCTAAAACTTCAATAGCATGACGTAAGCCTGAACGTTGACCCCTTGGTAAATCAACTTGTGTAATATCGCCCGTTATTACCGCCCGAGAGTTAAAGCCAATTCGCGTTAGAAACATTTTCATTTGTTCTACTGTGGTATTTTGGCTTTCATCAAGAATAATAAAGGCATCATTTAATGTACGACCACGCATATATGCCAACGGTGCAATTTCAATGACATTACGTTCGATTAACTTTTCGACCTTTTCAAAACCAAGCATTTCGAATAATGCATCGTAGAGTGGGCGCAGATAAGGGTCAATTTTTTGGGTTAAATCACCAGGCAGAAAACCTAATTTTTCACCGGCTTCTACCGCAGGGCGAGTTAATAGAATACGTCTAACTTCTTGTCTTTCCAGCGCTTCAACAGCACAAGCAACGGCTAAGTATGTTTTACCGGTGCCAGCTACACCGATACCAAAACTAATATCATTAACTAAAACATTTTGCACATAAGCTGATTGGTTTTCGTTGCGAGGCTTAATAACGCCACGCTTAGTTTTGATGGTCACCATTTTATTAAAGTCTGCATCGACTTTGCTAGGTGCTTGCTCGAGGACATTGGCATCGATAATCGCAAGATGCACCATTTCATCCGTGATTGTTTTACTTTCCCCTTTGACGGTTTCAGTTTCTAAGTATAAATCTTTTAATATTTTCGCAACCGCTTTAATTTGAGCCGGCGCACCAATGATTTTAAAGTGATTAGTGCGATAACTTATTTCAACCCCTAAACGACGTTCGATCGTTTTTAAATTATCGTCCATAGGGCCACACAAATTAGCTTGTCTTGTATTGTCGATAGGCTCTAATGTTAAAATACTTTGTTTGTCTTTACTCAAAAGCTTGTTGTCCATTTTAATTAATAAATAAGCCGCTAATTAATCAAGGTGTTTTAACGAGCGGCAAATATTCGCAAGATTAAGGGGTGAATGTGCCGACACCTAACTCATCTACATTAGCTGGTTTAGCGTTATGATGACTGTTTGATAATATATCAGCAGGTGAATGCGCAATTCGTAATCCCATTTCACTTTCTTGACGAACCAATTCACCGCGTAATGAATTTGCATAAACATCTGTGATTTTCACATCAACAAAACCACCGATTACGCTATGTGGCGCAACAAAGTTGACGATACGATTGTTTTCAGTGCGGCCACGTAATTCCATCGGGTTTTTCTTAGAAGGGCCTTCAACTAAAATACGTTGTTCGGTATTAAGCATTTGACGTGCAATACGCAGTGCTTGTGAGGTGATACGATCTTGTAATATTTGCAAACGTTGTTTTTTCGTTTCATCACTAATATCGTCAACCATATCGGCAGCCGGCGTTCCTGGGCGCGCACTATAAATAAAACTAAAACTTAAATCAAAATCAACCGATTTAATTAAGTCCATGGTTGCTTCAAAATCAGCATCGGTTTCGCCAGGAAAGCCCACGATAAAGTCAGAAGACATACAAATATCAGGGCGTGCTTTTTTAAGCTTTCTGATTTGTGATTTATATTCTAATGCAGTATGACCACGTTTCATTTGGGTAAGAATTCGATCAGAACCACTTTGCACCGGTAAATGTAGATGGCTGACTAACTCAGGAACATCTTTATAAACTTCGATAATGTCATCCGTAAATTCTACTGGGTGCGAGGTTGTGTAACGGATGCGATCAATACCATCTATGGTGGCTATTAAACGAATGAGTTCGGAAAAACGACATACCGTACCATCATGAGAATCACCACGGTAGGCATTAACGTTTTGGCCAAGTAAATTAACTTCCCGTACGCCTTGTTCGGCTAATTGTGCTATTTCATAAAGCACGTCATCTAATGGACGACTGACTTCTTCACCGCGGGTATAAGGCACGACACAGAAAGTACAATATTTACTACAACCTTCCATAATGGAAACAAACGCAGTAGCGCCTTCTGCTTTAGGCTCTGGTAAACGGTCAAATTTTTCAATTTCTGGAAAGCTAACATCTACCACAGGGTTATGATCACCCGTGACTTGTTGGATCATTTCAGGTAAACGGTGCAACGTTTGTGGGCCAAATACCATATCAACAAATGGGGCACGTTGACGAATAGCATCACCTTCTTGTGAGGCAACACACCCACCAACACCAATAAGCAATTCAGGTTTGTTTACTTTTAAATTTTTCCAACGACCTAGTTGATGAAAAACTTTTTCTTGTGCTTTTTCACGAATCGAACAGGTATTTAATAAAATCACATCGGCATCTTCAGCTTCTTCTGCTAATTCATAGCCATGTGTGGAGTCTAATAATTCGGCCATCTTTTGCGAGTCGTACTCGTTCATTTGGCAACCCCAGGTTTTTATGTATAACTTTTTACTCATTTATTTATGCCTATTGTGTTCATGAAATTGGTTCTAGTTTTTGCTAGAGAATTTTAGGGGGCGTATTTTACTCTTTCTTGAATGCCGAGGCTAGTTATAACGGATGAAAATTGGCAAAAATAAAATTACAGTTGTTGATCCTTGATGGCGGTTTTTGTATTTAATTTATCAACAGCGCATTTTAAAATTATCGAGACAATCAAGACGCTTGCACCTACGATAAATAAAACAGTACTTTCCTGTGCTCACGATAATTCGTGAGTAATAAAGAGATAGTTATCGAATTCGTGACTTTGGTTAGTTAGAATAGTGGAAAAACAATAGTAGAATGTTGGTTCATGGATAAATTTGATTGTGTTGTTGTTGGCGGTGGCATGGTAGGCGCAGCAAGTGCTTTATCATTGGCTCAGTTGGGGTTGAAAGTTGCGGTCATTGAAAAGTCGGCACCGAAATCATTTATCCAGAATCAACCCTTTGATCTTCGTGTTTCTGCACTGTCGTTATCATCTCAATTTTTATTAGAGCAACTTAATGCATGGCCGCAAATTAAACAATGGCGAGCATGCCCATATCGGCGGTTAAGTGTATGGGAGCAAGAATCTGCGTATACAGAGTTTTCTGCTTCAGAAATTAATGAACAACATCTTGGTCATATCGTTGAAAATCGTTTAATTCAATTGTCTTTATGGCAACAAATACAACATCATGAAAATATCGACTTGTTCTGTCCTGAATCGCTTATTTCATTTGAACAAAACGATAAACAGGTCAGTGTTCAATTATCAAATAAAACGATTGAAACCAAATTACTGATTGCTGCTGATGGCGCACACTCTCAAGTCAGGCAACTCGCCAATATTGGTACAACTGGTTGGGATTATCAGCAAGCTGCAATGCTAATTAATGTTGAAACTGAGTTAAGTCAGCAAGAAATCACCTGGCAACATTTCCGTGAAACGGGCCCTGTGGCTATGTTACCTATGCCTGGAAACCATGCTTCACTTGTTTGGTACCATGCTAAAGAAGAAATTTCGCGATTATCAAACTTATCAAACCCACAACTACAAGCGGCTATTCTCGAAGCCTTTCCGGCAAAACTTGGCAACATTAAAGTTATTGATAAAGCGAGTTTTCCTTTAACTCGCAGGCATGCTAATCAGTACCAAAAAAATCGTGTTGTTTTGTTGGGCGATGCTGCTCATACCATAAACCCATTAGCAGGGCAGGGAGTAAATCTAGGTTTTAAAGATGTCAAAGCGTTACAAGAAGTCGTTGCTAAAGCAATCGGTGAGGGAAAATGCTGGCATGATGTTGAAGTACTAGCAGGATATGAAAAGGCGAGAAGACGAGATAATTTATTAATGATGACCGCAATGGATATGCTTTATAGTGGCTTTAGCCATCCTTCAGGTCTAATCAAGCTGTTTCGCAATACTGGATTATTTATGACCAACAAGTTTCCAAAGCTTAAAAATAAAGCGTTGGCATATGCCTGTGGTATTTAAACGTCTGAGTTAAAATTATTTAGAAAATAGAAAATAGAAAATAGAAAAACAAAGAAAGTGGCAGGGGTAAGAGGATTTGAACCTCTGAATGACGGGATCAAAACCCGCTGCCTTACCGCTTGGCTATACCCCTGCAGAAAACTCGTTGTCGTTACAATATTAACTTTCGGATTTTACTTGAGAATAAAAAGAAAGTGGCAGGGGTAAGAGGATTTGAACCTCTGAATGACGGGATCAAAACCCGCTGCCTTACCGCTTGGCTATACCCCTGCAATGTAACTTACTTTCTAACACAGTTTCGAGAAGAAATGTGTTATTTGAAATGGTACGGGGTGAGAGACTTGAACTCTCACATCTTGCGATACTGGAACCTAAATCCAGCGCGTCTACCAATTCCGCCAACCCCGCATTATTTCTATCACTAAGAGTTAATGGTGGCTACACCGGGATTTGAACCTGGGACCCCATCATTATGAGTGATGTGCTCTAACCAGCTGAGCTATGTAGCCTTTCCAACCTGCCTCTCAGCAAGTGGCGCGTATTATGCAAATCTGTTTCGGCTTCGTCAACCGTTTTTTAATAAAAAAAGAAGACTTTTTGATTGTTTGGCTAAACTCTCAACAAAACGCTGCTAATATGCACATTTTTCTTAGTTTTTCATGGTAATTTGATAGAAATAAATAAAATTAACTTTATCTATCTTTTGCTTCTTCAGCTAAATGTGCTGAATATTTTGAAATTTCAGGGATTTCAGCAGCAACAACTTTGGCTGGTAATTTACCAATCATAAATTCACCTACTTCTAAAGCTTGTGATTTTGCGGCAAATGCTAATAAAGTATTACCATTACATAATAAGCCTTTATAGATCTTTCTTATTTTTAATTTATTTGCTTTTAAAAATGAGCGTAAGCGGTTTTTATCATTAGCTTGCACATATTCACAGACACGCAATGATAAATCTGCTTTTGCTGGGGCTGATATTAATAAGCTTGTTGCTAATACACTAGCGAGTAAAATTATTTTAGTCATGTTTAGTCCTATAATTTAACAGTATTTTTTTAATACTCTTATATGATAGTTTATTTTCTTATATATACAGAGAAATAATTAAAATAAAGACTAATTAATCCTTCTTTATTTATATTCTTTTAACCTTAGGTTAACTAACTGTTAATTAGGGTAAATCTTAAATGTTTAACGGTTAACTTTGGGGAAGGGGATGTGAGTAAAAGTGAGTAAACTTTCATGTTTGAGAACTTCTCGCTTTAAACCGCTCAAAAAAATAAAAAAACTGATTGAAATAAAACTCATTCAATTAATGGGGGTTATCTTTTGGCGGACATTGCGCTATTACTTCTTCTTCACCTTGCTGGTTTTCTTGAATTAATTTTACCTCAAACTGCCATAGATAATATAAATGCTTTAACACTTCATCTTTTGAATTGGCTAATGGTACCTGCTGATGAGGGGTATATTTTAAAGTCAGAGAGCGATCTCCGGTGATGTTCGCTTTGGTGATTTGAATATTGGTTTCAATGTTACTTAAGTTGTATTGATCAGATAATGCCGCTCTGATTTTTTTATAGCCTTGTTCGTTATGTATTGCCGCAACTTCGATAAAGTTTTCTTTTTCATCATCATGTATATGAAATAATTTAAAATCACGCATTAGTTTTGGTGATAAAAATTGACTTATAAAACTTTCATCTTTGAAGTTTTCCATGGCGAAATGTAAAGTATCTAACCAATTACTTCCGGCAATTTCAGGAAACCACTGTTTATCTTCTTCTGTGGGCTCTTGGCAAATTCGTTTAATATCCATAAACATATTAAAGCCCAAGGCGTAAGGGTTTATTCCTGAATAATAAGGACTGTTATAGTCAGGCTGCGCGACTACGTTGGTATGGTTATGTAAAAATTCTAACATGAATTTTTCACTGACCTTACCTTCTTCATATAGTGTGTTTAAAATAGTGTAGTGCCAGAAACAGGCCCAACCTTCATTCATTACTTGCGTTTGTTTTTGTGGGTAAAAGTATTGTGAAACTTTACGAACAATACGAACCACTTCCCGTTGCCAAGGCTTTAATAAAGGCGCGTTTTTTTCGATGAAGTATAGTAAGTTTTCTTGCGGCTCACTTGGGAAGTTAATCGTTTTATTTGTCGTTTTATCAGCATTTTCCGGAATCGTACGCCATAAAGTGTTAACTTGAGATTGTAAATATTCTTCTCGTGATTTTTGTCGTTTAAGCTCTTGTTCTAACGAAATTTTTTGTGGACGTTTATACCGATCAACACCGTGATTCATTAACGCATGGCAAGCATCTAAACAAGCTTCAACTTCATCAATACCATGTTTATGTTCGCATTCAGCAATATAATTTTTAGCAAAAACCAAATAATCAATGATAGAACTCGCATCGGTCCACGATTTAAATAAATAATTACCTTTAAAGAACGAGTTATGGCCATAACATGCATGAGCCATAACAAGTGCTTGCATAGTAATTGAATTTTCTTCCATTAAATATGAAATACAAGGATCAGAATTAATCACTATTTCATAGGCCAGTCCCATTTGACCTCGTTTATAGGTTTGCTCTGTTTGAATAAATTTTTTACCAAAGGTCCAATGATTGTAACCAATAGGCATGCCAACACTTGCGTAAGCATCCATCATTTGTTCTGCGGTTATCACTTCGATTTGATTGGCATACGTATCTAAACGAAAGCTTTCTGCAATTCGGGCAATTTCATCTTGATATTGTTGTAGTAATTCAAAAGTCCAATCAGGTCCGTCAGATAACATTTTTTTAGTTGCCATAATTACACTCCATTACCGATGCACATAAATATTTATGCTACTTGCGGACTACTTTTCTTAAATAACTCTCTAAAGACAGGGTAAATATCTTCAACGGTTTTAATGTGTTGCATCGCAAAATGGTTATATTGTTCTTGCACTGTTAAATATTGTTGCCATAAGGTTTGATGGGTGCGTTGAGTAATTTCGATATAAGCAAAGTAACGAGAAAGAGGTAGAATTTCGTTACTCATTAATTGACGACAATGAGGCGAGTCATCCGCCCAATTATCACCATCAGATGCTTGGGCGCCATAAATATTCCATTCTTTGGGATTAAACCTTTTATTGATGATGTCAATCATCAATTCCAGGGCACTAGAAGCAATAGTGCCGCCAGTTTCTTGAGAATAAAAAAATTCTTGTTCATCAACTTCTTTCGCTTGGGTGTGGTGACGAATATAAACCACTTCTATGGTTTGATAAGTGCGCGTTAAAAATAAATAAAGCAATACATAAAACCTTTTCGCGATATCTTTCGTTGCTTGATCCATTGAACCTGAAACATCCATTAAACAGAACATTACCGCTTTAGAAGTTGGCACAGCCACTTTGGCATAATTCCTAAACCGTAAATCAAAGGTGTCAATAAAAGGAACCTTGGCAATTTTCTCTTTGAGCTTGTTAATTTCAATGGTTAACTCGGCAATTTCTTTCACGTGGTCGTGCTTATCTTGTTGTAAAGCTAATAACGATTCTTCCATTGTTTTTAAGGATTTTCGTTTTGACGATGTCATCGCGACTCGTCTAGCAATAGAGCCTTGTAATGATTTCACTATATCGATATTGGATGGTACACCTTCTGCACAATAACCAGAACGAACCGTTTTATAGTCGACTAACTTATCAAGTTGGTTTTGTTCAAGGTTTGGCAGTGCTAAGTCTTCAAAGAGTATATTCAGATATTCATCTTTTGAAATTGAAAAGACGAAATCATCTTCACCTTCACCAGAATTACTAGCTTCACCTTGACCCGCTCCTTGTCCTGACTGTTGAGGTGGCCGCTGAATTTGATCGCCAGTATTATATTGATCGTTGCCTGGATGTACTCTGTCTTTTATACCTCCTTGCCCTTGATGAAAGGTAGGTTCACTGAGATCCTTTTTAGTAATGGTGATGCTTTCACCGCTATCAATATCCGTGACTCCCCGTTTATTAACCGCTTGTTCCACAGATTTTTTAATTTGTGATTTATAACGTCGGATAAACCGTTGTCGGTTAACGGTACTTTTATTTTTACTATTGAGTCTTCTATCGATAAAATTTGCCATAATGGCTACCTCATAAATGCCTGTTTAGCGTTTACCTTAAGAAGACTTTCTTACGCGTAAATACCATTCAGATAACAAACGTACTTGTTTTTTGGTATACCCTTTGCTCATCATACGTTCGACAAAGTCATCATGTTTTTGTTGATCATCGTTGGAAGTTTTAGTGTTGAACGAAATAACTGGCAATAAATCTTCGGTATTAGAAAACATTTTTTTCTCAATTACTGTGCGTAATTTTTCATAACTGGTCCACACAGGGTTAGTTCCGTTATTATTGGCTTTTGCCCTTAAGACAAAATTGACTATTTCGTTTCTAAAGTCTTTTGGGTTACTAATACCAGCCGGTTTTTCTATCTTTTCAAGTTCGTTATTTAATGCTTCTCGATCAAATAACTGACCTGTTTCTGCATCTCTATATTCTTGATCTTGGATCCAAAAATCAGCATAAGTTACGTAACGATCAAAAATGTTTTGCCCATATTCAGAATAAGACTCAAGATATGCGGTTTGAATTTCTTTCCCAATAAAATCAATATATTGAGGAGATAGATAGCCTTTAATAAACTCTAAATAACGATCAGAGACTTCTTTAGGTAATTGTTCTCGTTCAATTTGCTGTTCAAGCACATAAAATAAATGAACAGGGTTAGCGGCAACTTCCATGTGGTCAAAATTAAACACTCGGGATAAAATTTTAAATGCAAAGCGGGTGGATAAGCCCGACATGCCTTCGTCGACACCTGCGTAATCCGTATATTCTTGATAAGATTTCGCTTTGGGATCGGTATCTTTTAAGCTTTCACCATCATAAACACGCATTTTAGAATAAATACTAGAGTTTTCTGGTTCTTTTAATCGCGATAATACTGAAAATTGTGCCAAAGTTTCTAAGGTATCTGGGGCACATTGTGCTTGAGAAAGCTCACTGTTTTTTAGCAGTTTTTGATAGATTTTCACTTCTTCAGAAACGCGCATGCAATACGGCACTTTAACGATATATACGCGGTCTAAAAATGCTTCATTATTTTTATTATTTCTAAAAGTTTGCCATTCTGATTCATTTGAATGTGCGAGTAAAATGCCGTCAAATGGTAGTGCCGATAAACCTTCTGTTGGGTTGTAATTTCCTTCTTGTGTCGCGGTTAATAACGGGTGCAATACTTTAATTGGAGCTTTAAACATTTCAACAAACTCCATCAATCCTTGGTTTGCTCTACATAAGGCTCCAGAGTAGCTGTAAGCGTCAGGATCATTTTGTGCGTAATGTTCGAGTTGTCGAATATCTACTTTACCTACCAGCGCTGAAATATCTTGATTATTGTCATCACCGGGTTCAGTTTTAGCGATGGCAATTTGATCAAGAATTGAAGGGTAAATTTTAACGACTTCAAATTGACTAATATCCCCTTGAAATTCATGTAATCGTTTAGCAACCCAAGGTGACATTATCGTATTTAAATAACGCTCTGGTATGTTGTATTCATCCATTAAAATTTTGCCATCTGAGTGTTTATCAAATAAGCAGAAAGGGTGGTCATTTACAGGGCTTCTTTCACCGTTCGCACTAAGTACGTATATTGGCTCTTGTTGCATTAAAGCTTTTAATTTTTCCGCGAGTGAAGATTTCCCGCCACCGACGGGGCCTAATAAATAAAGAATTTGTTTTTGTTCTTCTAAACCTTGTGAAGCATGAGTTAGATAAGAAACAATTTGTTCTATGGCATCTTCCATCCCATAAAACTCTTTAAAGGCGGGGTAACGAGCAATAACTCTATTGGAAAAAATTCTACTTAGACGTGGCTCTGATGAAGTATCTATCATTTCAGGTTCGCCGATAGCATTTAACAATCGTTCGGCGGCACTGGCATAGGCAGATTTATCTTTCTGGCAAAGTGTTAGAAAGTCTTGTACGGAACAAGTTTCTTCTTTTGATTCATCATAACGAGATTGATAGTGTTTAAAAATACTCATAACTGCCCCCAAAATTGATAAACATATCAAAGCTGAGCTAATGACAGAAAGAGAGTAAATACAACTAACGAGTATTTTCCCGCTCAGCTTTACTAAGTATAAAGACCGACAATTTACCTAAACTATTTACAAGTTTAGTCTTTATTTTTTGAAGGTGTGAGGAAACTACGAAAATATTTGTAACTGAGTTTAATTAAATACGGGTAAAACCACTTAGATCATTTACGAAAAGTAAAGTCATCAATAGGAGGGAATATATTTAATTTCTGTGATAAAAAAACCAGAGATGAACTCTGGTTTTTATACGATGATTTTTACGTGTGCTTATGCAAAGTTTGCTGAAGCAAAATCCCAGTTAGCTAATGCCCAGAAAGCATTCATATAGCTAGGGCGTAAATTACGGTAATCAATGTAATAAGCATGTTCCCATAAATCTACTGTGATAATTGGTGTAACGCCTTCATCTGTTAATGGTGTAGCAGCGTTTGAAGTGTTGACAATTGCTAAGCTACCGTCAGCATTTTTTACTAACCAAGTCCAGCTTGAACCAAAGTTATTGATAGCACTGTCAGTGAATTTAGCTTTAAATTCATCGAAAGAGCCAAAGCTTGCGTTAATTGCATCAGCTAAGGCACCCGTAGGCTCACCACCACCATTAGGGCTTAAGCTGTTCCAGTAAAACGTATGATTCCAAATTTGAGCGGCATTGTTAAAAATACCAGCTGAAGATGTTTTAACGATATCTTCTAAAGATTTTCCTTCAAATTCAGTACCTTCGATTAAACCGTTAAGTTTAACTACATAAGTATTGTGGTGCTTGCCGTAGTGGTACTCTAATGTTTCTGCTGAAATGTGTGGTGCTAATGCATCTTGTGCATAAGGTAACGCTGGTAATTCGATAGCCATTATATTCTCCAGGAATTAATTAGAAAGATTTATTTTACCCAAAAATAAAGAAGTTGTTTGCTTTTGGTAAAAACCGAGTAAAATACTCAGGTATTAAAAACTATGCATATTTTACCCAAATAAATTGGTTTTGCCAGCGTATTTATCAAGGTAAATAGTTTTAACTTAGAACATTTTAATTATTAGTATTTATTGGGTTGAATAACGAAGGTATCGCCACCATTATTTAATGCAATAAGTATTACACTAGAAATCGAAGGTTGATATGGACACTATTGAACGAATTAAAGAGCAAATCGCAGAAAACAATATTTTACTTTATATGAAAGGCTCACCTAAATTGCCAAGTTGTGGCTTTTCATCACAAGCATCACAAGCTTTAATGGCTTGCGGTGAAAAATTTGCGTTTGTTGATATTTTACAAAATCCAGATATTCGTAGTGAATTACCAAAATATGCCGATTGGCCTACTTTTCCGCAATTATGGGTTGATGGTGAGTTAGTAGGTGGTTGCGATATTATTATGGAAATGTATCAGCAAGGTGAATTACAAACGCTTATTAAAGAAGCGGCAGCGAAACAAGTTTCAGAATAAGTATTTTTATTTTTAAAAAGCATTGAAAAAAACGTTTATGTCTCAATACTTACTTGTGACGTAAACGTTTAATTAATTTTATAGACAAATCATGGAGAAAAAAATGAGTGTATTAGTTGGTCGTCCAGCTCCGGACTTTACAGCAGCAGCTGTGCTAGGTAGCGGTGAAATCGTAGATAGCTTTACTTTATCTGAAGCAATTAAAGGGAAAAAAGCAGTAGTGTTTTTCTACCCGTTAGATTTTACATTTGTTTGTCCTTCAGAATTATTAGCATTTGATCACCGTTTTGAAGAATTCAAAAGCCGTGGTGTTGAAGTTATTGGTGTTTCTATTGATTCTCAATTTTCACATAATGCATGGAGAAACACACCAGTAAACGAAGGTGGTATCGGCCCAGTACAATATACATTAGTAGCAGATACTAAACATGCTATCTGTCAAGCTTATGATGTTGAGCATCCAGAAGCAGGCGTTGCTTTTCGTGGTTCATTCTTAATTGATGAAGAAGGTAATGTTCGTCATCAAGTCGTGAACGATTTACCACTAGGACGTAACGTTGATGAAATGATCCGTATGGTTGACGCGCTACAATTCCACCAAGAGCACGGTGAAGTTTGTCCGGCTGGTTGGAACAAAGGTGATAAAGGTATGACAGCTTCTCCTGAAGGTGTTGCATCTTACTTAACAGATAACGCTGATAACCTATAAGCGATACTGTAAATGATTAAAGCCGCTTTTGCGGCTTTTTTTATACCTGTATTTTGTGCCTCAGTATAAGTTATTCGTTACAGGCAATTTGTTACAGGTTATAATAGGGAGGATTTAAAAATTTATATTTAAAAGGTAGGAGTACGCTTTGTCATTTAGCGATTTTGGATTAGATAAACGTTTGATGTCGACTATCGAACACTTAGGTTTTAACGAGCCAACAGATATTCAACAACAAGCAATACCAGTAGCTATGACCGGCCAAGATCTTATCGCATCGTCTAAAACTGGTTCGGGTAAAACCCTCGCGTTTATTTTGCCAGCTTTACAGCGTTTAATGAAAAATCGTGCGTTGAGTAAAAGAGATCCACGTGTTGTTATTCTTACGCCAACCAGGGAGTTAGCCAAACAAGTATTTACTCAGTTACGCTTATTCACAGCGGGTACTCAATTTAAAGCGGTCTTAATCTTAGGTGGCGAAAATTTTAATGACCAAGTGAAAACCTTAGAAAAAGACCCGCACTTTTTAGTTGCAACCCCAGGACGTCTTGCCGATCACTTATCAAAAGGGCACTTTTATTTAAATGGTTTAGAATTACTGATTTTGGACGAAGCCGATCGTATGCTCGATTTAGGCTTTTCGAAAGAACTCAAATTAATTAATAAAGCAGCAGATCACCGTAAACGTCAGACGTTGATGTTTTCAGCAACGTTAGATCATGGTCAAATTAATGATTTCGCATTGGAGTTATTAACGAAACCGAAACGCATTGCTATTGGTGCGGCGCATACTGAACATAAAGATATCAGTAAACGTTTCTATTTTGCCGATAATCTTGATCATAAAGAATTGCTACTTGAGCACTTTTTATCTTCAGAAAAATATCAACAGTTGATTATTTTCACGGCAACACGAGCTGATACCGAACGATTATCTGGAAAACTTTCATCACAAGGATTAAGTACTGTTGCCTTAAGTGGTGATTTGAACCAAAGCCAGCGTAATCAAATTATGGATGGTTTTGCCAAAGGCCAACAAAAAATATTAATTACTACTGACTTAGCATCACGCGGTTTAGATTTAGTAAATGTTTCACATGTTATTAATTTTGATTTACCTAAACATACCGAAGAGTTTGTTCATCGTATTGGTCGAACAGGAAGAGCAGGTAATAAAGGAGAGTCTATCTCGTTTGTTGGACCAAAAGATTGGTTAAGTTTTAAAAATATAGAGATGTTTTTACAGCAAAATTTTACCTTCGATTCTGTTGAAGGTTTAAAAGCTAAATTTAAAGGGATAAAACCTAAAAAACAGAAAACGAAAAAAACAGAGAATAGCCAGAAAAAACCAATCGCCTTGAAGAGTAAACAAACGAAAGTAAATAAAACTCAGAAAAAAACGTTTTTTGCACAGGATGTTGGCAATATGCCCGTGATGAAAAAGAAAAAAGCTAAACCTGCTAGTGAAATAGACGCTAATAATACCCCTGAAGTCGAATAATATGGTCTTAATAACTCGAACTTTTGTTATAGCATTGCTAATAGTATGTACGAAAGTTTCCTCTCAAACCGCTGACATTAATACGAATGAAACAACTTTAAATGAGTTGGTCATTAATGTGGTCGCGCCTGAGTTAAAACCGCTTGTCTATAATGCAGATAAGGTTGCGGTAGGCTTACTCATTGATACATTAAACAAAGTGAGTGAATATTCGTCGTTAAAATTTAATGTCACTGTAATGCCGTGGGGGCGAGCAATGTTAGAGGTGAAAAATGGTCATGCTGACGCCATTATGCCAACCCTTTATACAAACGAGCGCGCACAATCTTTAGTTTTTCCTCCACAGCAATTTGTTAACTTTTATGGCTCAGTGCTAATTAAAAAAGTTGACAATAACTTTGAGTTTGACAGCTTCGACACAATGACATCAAAAAAATCGGTGGCTAAAGTTAGATCGGTTTTATTAGGTGAGGAATTTGAAAAAGCAAAAAAGGAGGGGTTATTTACCATTGCAGAAGTTAGTCGCTTAGAAGATGCATTTAACATGCTTTTGCTCGATCGTGTTGATTTAGTTGTTACTGATGGTTTTGCCGCGTATACCTCTATCAAAGAGATGGGCATTGAAGATAATATGAGTGTTATGTCAATTTCTTCATTAGAAGAGCCTTCTTTTATCGCTTTTTCACCTCAGTTTGCTAAAAAGCATGACGTCATTCAAATCATGTCGATTATTGATCAGTTTAATAACCCTGATCGATATAAGAAAATATTATCTAGCCATTGATTTTTAAGATTTTATTTTATGTTAAATTATAAGGTAAAAGTTTAAATATCAGCTATGATTAATTATAGTGGAGTTTGTATTACCGTTTAAAAAGGATTTTATATGGCTAGGGAGTTTAAAATAATACCTAAAGATTGGTATCAAAAAAGAACATTAACAGGTAAAAAAATCGAACCTGTACATGTGGCAATTCCAGATTATCAACAAGTTCACAATCATATTTGTAATATGATCGTGAGTTATAGCGATGATTCATTGAAAACGTTAATAGCCAGAGTGCTATATAATGATCTTAATGACAAATGGACAGTAGACGGGATGGAAGTCGCTGTCACTGTTATTGAAAAAAGCCAAGAAAATGCGTTAGATTTCTTTAATTCCCAACAAACCGGTTAACGTTATCGTTATTCCTTAAATTTAAAACGCTTTATTATTAATCAGATTAAAAAGCTCAAATATCAAAGTATTTGAGCTTTTTAATGGGTGCTAATAACGTATGATTAACTTTATTCTTCAATGAGTTGTTCTAATTCGAAATGACTTTCTGTATTCCCTAATTTTTCTTGGATAAAGGGTAAAATCTCAGCTAATTGATTATTTAATTGCCAAGGAGGATTAACGATAAATAATCCGGTACCAGTCATGCCATATTCATCGGTATCTTTATATTGGCAGTATTCAACTTGTAAAACATTTTTTACTGTACTTTGATGAAATTGTTTTTGCATTTTCACAATTAACTCTCGTTTTACAACGGGATACCACAAAATATATGTACCAGTGGCAAATTTTTTGTAGGCATTGATAATGGTTTTTACTGCTTTGACATAATCCTCTTTTAACTCATACGGAGGATCAATTAATACCACGCCACGTCTACTTGGTGGTGGTAGTAAACCTAACACACCTTGATAACCATCAGATTGATTTACATGTGATTTATGCCAACGTTGGCAAAATTCAGATAATAATTGAATATCAGTAGGGTGTAGTTCAAATAAATGTGCACTGTCTTGGCGGCGATCAAAGTATTTTGCAATTGCAGGAGAGCCGGGATAATAATCTAACTCGGTTTCTGTATTAAAAGACTTTATCATATTGATATAATCACTGAGTACTTCTGGTACATCAGATTGATTAATGAGTTTTGCAATTCCGTTTTTGTATTCTCCGGTTTTTTGTGCATATTCATCGGCTAACGAATACATACCCGCACCAGAATGGCTATCAATGTAATAAAAGCCTTTCTCCTTTCTTGTCATATACTCAAGAACTAAAGTCAAGACAGAGTGTTTTAAAACGTCGGCAAAATTTCCTGCATGAAAGGCATGACGATAACTAAGCAAAAGTGATCCTTATCTCATTATAGAAAAAAGCATACAAGGTAGTTGTATGCTTATTCGTTAATTTATTCGTTATTCTTGACTAGCTAAGTACTCATCATAAGTCCCGGCAAAATCTTCGTAACCGTCGTTTTTTAACTCAATGACTCGAGTTGCAATACTCGATACAAACTCTCGGTCATGGCTGACAAAAATAATTGTTCCTTCAAATTTTTCCATTGCCATGTTTAATGATTCAATCGATTCCATGTCCATGTGGTTAGTTGGTTCATCCATAATCAAAATATTAGGACGTTGCATCATGATCTTACCAAAGAGCATTCGACCTTGTTCACCACCTGACAATACTTTAACTGACTTTTTAATGTCGTCAGCTGAAAATAATAAACGCCCTAGATAACCACGCACCGCTTGTTCGTCATCAGTTGGTTGACGCCACTGACTCATCCATTCAAATAAAGTCATGTCATTTTCAAATTCATGAGCATGATCTTGCGCGTAATAACCAATATTTACATTTTCAGACCAAGTAAATTGTCCCGATGTTGGTTGGTAATCTACTTCGTTCATTAAAGTACGTAAAAAGGTGGTTTTACCTATACCATTTTCACCAATTACTGCTACTCGTTCGCCCACTTCAATCATTAAATCAAGGTTTTTTAAAACATGATTTTCTTCGTCGCTTCCAGGGTTAAATGTTTTACTCATTTGCTCGATAACTAAGGCGTTGCGAAAGAGTTTTTTCTCTTGTTCAAAACGAATAAACGGATTTACTCGACTTGATGCTTTGACTTCCGCTAATTGAATTTTATCAATTTGCTTCGCGCGAGAAGTTGCTTGCTTCGCTTTAGAAGCATTTGCTGAGAAGCGTGCTACAAAGGCTTGCAATTCACCAATTTGAGCTTTTTTCTTGGCATTATCGGCTAATAATTGTGCGCGCGCTTGTGTTGCCGCTAGCATATATTCATCATAATTGCCGGGGAAGACACGAAGTTCACCATAGTCTAAATCAGCCATATGAGTACAAACACTATTTAAAAAGTGACGATCGTGCGAAATAATTATCATGGTTGAATCACGTTCATTGAGTGTTTCTTCAAGCCATTGTATTGTGTGAATATCTAAGTTGTTGGTTGGTTCATCTAATAATAATATATCAGGATCAGAAAAGAGTGCCTGTGCAAGAAGAACACGTAACTTCCAACCAGGGGCAACTTCACTCATTAAGCCAAAATGTTGCTCTACAGGAATGCCAACGCCCATTAATAGTTCACCGGCGCGACTTTCAGCGCTATAGCCGTCCATTTCAGCATATTCAGATTCAAGATCTCCAGCGCGCATCCCATCTTCTTCACTCATTTCCGGTAAAGCATATATACGATCTCGCTCTTCTTTTACCGCCCAAAGTTCGCTATGCCCCATAATCACGGTATCAACAACCGTGTATTCTTCAAAACCGAATTGATCTTGGCGCAATTTACCGATACGTTCGTTAGGATCTAAACTGACATTGCCGCTTGTTTGCTCTAGATCGTTGCCAAGAATTTTCATGAAAGTTGATTTACCACAACCATTTGCACCGATTAAACCGTAGCGATTACCCCCACCAAATTTTTGAGAGATGTTTTCAAATAAAGGTTTCGCACCGAATTGCTGAGTAATGTTATTTGCACTTAACATGAAAAATTTACCTAATGATATACCTGATGAGTTAATGCGCGCGATTATACAGAGAGCCGATGATGAAGTCATTAAGCGAGCAACAATTTTAAATTATAAGGCACAACTTAAATATCACCATAATTGAGCGTTCTTATTCAATTTCGCACCAAGAAAGAGAGTTACTGTTTATTGATGCACAAATGTGGTGCGATAAAATGTGTTGTTTTGGCTCTGTTTTTGGCTAAGTTATTGAAATTTAACTTTTAAAAAAATGGGCTTAAATTGTGCATGCTGTCGTGAAAATTAAATCTCAATAAGTTAGTGCGCACTAAAGGTGAACAAATGAAATTAATAACTAGCATAATCAAACCTTTTAAATTGGATGATGTAAGAGAAGCTTTAAGTGAAATTGGTATTGATGGCATGACTATTTCTGAAGTAAAAGGCTTCGGACGTCAAAAAGGTCATACAGAGCTGTACCGTGGGGCAGAATATAGCATTGATTTTCTTCCGAAAGTTAAAATTGAAATTAGCATTCGAGACGATCTTGTTGAACGTACGATTGAAACCATCGTTGCATCTGCTCGAACAGGTAAAATTGGTGACGGCAAAGTATTTGTTACCAACCTTGAACAAGCCGTTCGAATACGTACCGGTGAAATGGATGAAGAAGCACTTTAATTGCCAAAAATAACAAAATATAACTGGAAAACTTTATGATCAAATTTATTTTATTGTCATTATTTTCACTGTTGTCTTTTTCAAGCTCAGCAACTGAGAATAGTTTAAATGGCGCAAACACCGCCTGGATATTAACGTCGACCGCACTAGTGTTATTGATGACATTACCCGGGCTAGCTTTATTTTATGGCGGTTTAGTACGCCGTAAAAATATCTTATCTATTTTAATGCAATGTTTTGCCATTGCGAGTATTTCATCCGTTTTATGGTTAGTTGTTGGTTATAGTTTAGCGTTTGGTGAAGGCAATGCTTGGATTGGCGATTTTAGTAAAGTGTTGATGATAGGTATTGATAAAAACACTTTAAGTGGTGATATTCCTGAAAGTTTGTTTATGTTATTTCAGATGACATTTGCGGTGATCACCCCTGCGTTAATTATTGGTGCATTTGCAGAACGAATGAAATTTTCAGCCGTTTTACTTTTCTCTGCATTATGGTTACTGGTTGTTTACGCACCTATTACTCATTGGGTATGGGGCGGTGGTTGGTTAGCTCAAATGGGACTATATGATTTTGCCGGAGGAACGGTTGTTCATATTACCGCAGGTGTGGCTGCGCTTGTTGCTGCGGTTGTTTTAGGCCCTAGATTGGGTTTTCCTAAAACGCCAATGATGCCACATAACTTAACGATGACAGTAACTGGTGCAGGACTATTATGGGTCGGTTGGTTTGGGTTTAATGGCGGTAGTGCATTAGCAGCATCAGGCGATGCTTCTATGGCGATGCTTGTTACCCATATTTCAGCGTCTATGGGGGCGTTAACTTGGGCCGCTATTGAATGGAAAAAGTTTGGTAAAGCCAGTGTGTTAGGTGCTGTTACTGGTATGGTTGCCGGTTTAGGTACGATAACCCCTGCTTCTGGATTTGTTGGACCTGGTGGAGCGCTAATCATTGGCTTATTAGCTGGTTTAGTGTGTTTTTATGCCACGGTTTATATTAAACAAAAACTAAAAATCGATGACTCTCTCGATGTTTTTCCTGTTCATGGTGTTGGTGGGATTTTAGGGACGTTATTGGCCGGAATTTTTTCTTCAGCAGAGTTAGGAGCTTTTAGTGGCTATGGCTTTGCCGAGGGAATTTCTACAATGACTGAGCAAGTTACCGTACAAATGATAGGAATTCTTTCAACAATTGTTTATACCGCGATAGTGTCTTATTTATTATTTAAATTAGTGGCATTAATGACTAATGGCTTAAGGGTATCTGAAGAGCAAGAAACCACAGGTTTAGATTTAAATGAGCATGACGAGTCAGGTTATAATTTATAAGTGTTATTCAATTAAACATACGTTGATTTAAAAGCAAAAAGGATACCTAAGGGTATCCTTTTTTAGTGATTGAACACCTTAATAACGTTCACCAGCAGGTGAAGTTATTTTTTTGAACGATTCTTTTTAGGCTTTCTATCATCAAATTGATTTTCGCTAAAACGTGTTAATCCTTGCTTACCTCTATTTGCTGGCTTGCCATATTTATGTGTTGAGTTTTTCTTTTGTCCAGGGGATGTTTTCAAACCTGAAGCATTGTTTTTACCTTTGCCATTTTTTTTATAATGTAGTTGCTCTTTTTCACCACGTGTTTCGTGTGGGACTAAGCAACCGGGTTTAGAACCGATAAGTTTTCTCGCTAGACCCATTTTAGTTAAAGCTGCTCGAATTAATGCCCAATTAGCAGGATCGTGGTAACGTAAAATAGCCTTATGTAAGCGTCTTTGTATAGTACCCTTGGGAATAGGCACTGATTCGCTGTCTTTTTTAACTCTTCTTAATGAATCAATTTCAGTGTGATAAAGGGTCGTGGCATTTGCTAATGGCGACGGATAAAAATTTTGTACTTGATCTAGCTTAAAATCATTTTCTTTTAACCATAACGCTAGATTAACCATATCCATATCTGTTGTGCCCGGATGAGCAGAGATAAAATACGGAATTAAATATTGCTTTTTACCCGCTGCTTTAGAGTAATGATCAAACATTTCTTTAAATTTATCATAGCTGCCCATACCAGGCTTCATCATTTTATTAAGCGGACCCTCTTCGGTATGCTCAGGGGCTATTTTTAAATAACCACCCACATGATGAGTTGCTAATTCTTTAACATATTCAGGATCTTGTATTGCTAAATCGTAACGGACTCCAGAAGCAATCAAAACTTTTTTTATCCCTTTAACTTTTCTTGCTCTGCGATACAAATTAATGGTTGGTGTGTGATCTGTATCTAAATGTCCACATATCGTTGGCCAAACACATGATGGCTTTCTACAAGTGGCTTCGGCTTTTTCACTTTTACAACGCAGTTGATACATGTTTGCCGTAGGGCCACCAAGATCAGAGATAACCCCGGTAAATCCCGGAACTTTTTGTTTAATATCTTCAATTTCATTGATGATTGAGTCTTCACTGCGACTTTGAATAATCCGACCTTCATGCTCTGTTATTGAACAGAACGTACAACCACCAAAACAGCCACGCATAATATTTATGGAAGTTTTTATCATTTCATAGGCAGGTATTTTAGCGGTACCGTAACTTGGATGAGGTACTCGTTGATATGACAAGCCAAAAACGCCATCCATTTCTGCTTCAGTTAACGGGGTTGCTGGTGGATTTAACCAAATAATTCTATCGCCATGCTTTTGTACTAGTGGTTTGGCAGAAGTAGGGTTTACTTCTTGATGAAAAATTCGAGAAGCGTGTGCGTATAAAATTTTATTGTCTTTGACTTGTTCAAAAGTTGGCAAATTTATATAGGTATTTAACCAAGGTTTCTTTTTGTCATTCCATGATTTGTTTTGCAGTGATTTAGCTTTAAAATCAATTATTTGAACAGGTTGTGCCTGTTGAGTTATATCTGTGTTTAGCGATTCATTCTCTAATGATGCTTTTTGTTCACTACAACTAGCGTTATCGATTTCTTGATACGGGCTATGAATAGGGTCAATTTTTCCAGGTTTATCTACATTTCGAGAATCTATGCCGTGCCAGCCTGGCAATACTTGGCTGGCTAAAAACGCACTGCCTCTCACATCAGTAATGGCTTTTACATCTTCACCTGCGGCTATTCTATGGGCAATCTCAACCAGTGGGCGTTCGGCATTACCATACACTAATAAATCGGCTTTCGAGTCGAATAACACTGAACGTCTAACTTTATCTGACCAATAATCGTAATGGGCAATTCGTCGTAAACTTGCTTCAATGCCGCCAATGATGACAGGTACGCCTTTGAAAGCTTCTTTACAGCGCTGTGTATATACGGTCACTGCACGATCTGGGCGTTTTCCCCCTTCATCGTTTGGTGTGTATGCATCATCGTGTCGAATTCTTCGTTCGGCCGTATATCGATTGATCATTGAATCCATGTTACCGGCAGTCACGCCAAAAAATAAATTGGGTTTGCCTAATTTCATAAAGGCATCTTTTGAATGCCAATCTGGTTGTGCGATAATGCCGACTCTGAATCCTTGAGATTCAAGCATTCGTCCAATTATTGCCATACCAAAACTTGGGTGATCTACGTAAGCATCCCCAGTCACTAAAATGATATCGCAGCTGTCCCAGCCTAATTCATCCATTTCCTTACGTGACATAGGTAAAAATGGAGCGGTGCCATAGCATTCAGCCCAATATTTAGGGTATGAAAATAAATCTTGGGCAGGCATTTGGGTTGAAGCAATCAAACGTGTAAATCTCGAAAATTAAAGCGTAGGGCATTATAACATACAGTTATTGTAATGGTTATAGATCATCTAAATTTGAACAATGATAAGTAGTAAAGGAGGATTTTTTGAGAATTGTCCTTTAATTTCTGATTTCACTCATCTGTTTTTAAAAAATCAAATTAAGCGAATAAACCGATAATTTTGTGATTTAATCGCAAAAGCTTGCATTTATAACGCAATAAAATATAGGCTGGTTTTAATCATGTTTTTTCACACAGGAAAAGTCTGTTTTAGCTAAGTAGGCTAATAAGTCGCTAAGGTTTAACTGACTATTCTTATCGCTTTTTAATGAAATGAAGTTTTATAATTATGATGAAAATAAAAATACTCTCTGCTGCAATCAGCTTATCTTTGTTGGGGTGTGTCACTACTACAACAGGTGAACAAACCGCGGAAGCCGTCCTTGATAATCAAACTGAATCTGTCAGTACGGCAAGTAAAACCACAGTTACACAAGCTGTGAGCGCTGTCTTTCATGAAAAAGAGCCAAAATCACCTGTCGCGAATGTTGTTAAGTCTCAAACCGTTTCTCAATTGAGAAGTAATGATGTCATTACTCTGGAACAAATTATGGCAGATCCTGATTGGATGGGGCGATCTCCAGAAGGTATGTATTGGGGAGATGACAGTCAAACCATTTTATATCAACAAAAGCAATTAGGTAATCCGCTCAGAGATCTGGTGAAAAAAACGTTACAAACAGAAGGTAATGGTAAGAAAGTTAAACTGTCAAATATGCATATCAATGCTGATCGTAATGCACAGTTAAACCGAGCAGGGACACATGAAGTTTATGTTTACCAAGGTAATGTCTTTCTTAAAAAATTAGCTAATCAATTCGTTCAACAACTTACCTATACCTCAGCGATAGAACGTTCGGCGATATTTTTGAGCAATGGCAATGTGGCTTATCGGGTTGGTGATAAATTTTTTGAGCATGATGTAAACACAAGTAAAATTATTGAATTAGCTAGTTTGATCATGAAAAAAGCACCAGATACGGATGAAAAAGAAACTTCTTATATCGCGAAAGAGCAAAGTAAATTATTGAAATATATTGCGCTTACTCAACACAATAAACAATTAAAAAATGCACAAAGCGAAAAGCTTAAAGCAGAAAATAACACTATCACCAAAAGTGAGTTTTACTTTGGTGAAGGGAACAGGGTTGTTCATGCGAGTTTGTCGCCAAGTGGCGATAAAATGGTGGTGGCAATAGCGAAAAGTAAATCAAGTCGTGCTGCTAGTGATATTATGCCAAATTATATTGCTGAAGATGGGCATATTAAGCCAGAAAAAGTACGTCACAGAGTTGCTGATAATCGTCAATATAGCCAAACATTGTTTTTACTCGATTTGAAATCAGGACAGAAATTTCCGTTAAGTTACCAAAGTTTACCTGGCTTTGATGAAGATGTATTAGCCAATGTTAAAACTGAAAATCATGCCCGAATAGGCAAAACTTATCAGAGCGAAAACACCCCGCGCAATATTCATGTGATGAGAACCAATAATGCTATTCAATGGCATAAGGATGGCAAGCAAGTTGCCTTGTTATTAGAAGCATGGGATAACAAAGACAGATGGTTAGCTTCCGTTAATTTATTAGAAAACAAGTTAGTATCTCAACACCGATTACATGATGATGCATGGGTGAATTATGCTTTTAATGAATTTGGTTGGATAAATAATAGTCTTTATTATTTATCAGAAGAGTCTGGTTACTCTCACCTTTATACCAAATCATTAAAAGGTCAGCCTAAAAAATTAACTTCTGGCGCCTTTGAAATAAGTAATGTTACGTTAACCAAAGATAATAAGCGCTTTATCTTTAAGGCAAACAAAAAACACCCTGGAATTTATGAAATTTATCAATTGGCGATAGATACGGGAAACATGACAGCCTTAACAGATTTAGGTGGAATGAATGATTACGCATTAAGCCCAGATGAAAGCAAATTACTGATTAATCATTCAACGGTAACTATGCCTCCTGAGCTTTATGTTAAAAATATTGACAAGCAAGTCAAAGCAAAACGCATTACTCATACCGTTTCTGAAAAATTCTTAAGCTTGCCTTGGGTTGCACCCACAGTTGTGGCAATACCATCTTCTTATCAAGATGATCCTGTGTATTCACGTGTTTATTTACCGAAAGGCTATGACCAAAACCAAACTAAAAATAAAGCGGTTATGTTTACCCATGGCGCTGGTTATTTACAAAACTCACATTTAGGCTGGTCTGGTTATTTCCGTGAATTTATGTTTCATAGTTTGTTAGTACAAAAAGGTTACGTAGTCATTGATATGGATTACCGTGCCTCTAAAGGTTATGGACGTGATTGGCGCACCGCTATATATCGCCATATGGGAAAACCTGAAGTAGAAGATATGCGTGATGGCGTTGAATGGTTAATTGATAATGCTAATGTTGATCGAAGAAGAATAGGGACTTATGGTGGTTCTTACGGTGGTTTTTTAACGTTAATGTCAATGTTTAAAGAGCCTGATTTATTTGAAGCCGGTGCTGCTATTCGTTTAGTCTCAGATTGGGCTTATTATAATCATGGTTATACCTCGAATATATTAAATACACCGAAAGATGATGCGATAGCTTATGAACGAAGCTCGCCTATTTATTTTGCTCAAGGACTTGAAAAACCATTATTAATCAATGCGCCTATGGTTGACGACAATGTATTTTTTCAGGATACCGTTCGTTTAGTTCAACGTTTAATTGAGCTTGAAAAACAAAATTTTGAAACGGCTATTTACCCAGTAGAGCCACATGGTTTTGTACAGCCTAGCTCTTGGTTAGATGAATACCGTCGCATTTTTAAGTTATTTGAAACGACGCTGTAAATTATTAATGTACTGATGAAAAACTCAACTCAATATTGTTTACACATTATGAGTTGAGTTTTTTTATGTTTTCAATAAGCTAAATATTAAATGACGACGACTTCTATTTGTTGATCTTTTTGTTGCTCGATATATAACCGGGCTAATTCCATAGAGCCAAATTGTTTTCTTATTTGTTGGTAAGCGCGGAATTTAGCTTGTGCTAATTGGTTATCTTGAGTTTGAGCTAAAAAAAGCCAAGTTTCGACGATAGACAGAGGTAAGGACTTCATACATTGCTTCCTTGCAATAACAACTACAACTTTTGTTATTATAGACCTATCTATAGAGGCTTGCTTAATTCTAACTATAATTTATTGCTATTTTATTAACATATTTCATAACTTAGTTTCATATCAGTTGTACTGTTATTGCTTAGAATATTTCAGTTCTAAAGGGCTGAGATGACAATGGCTTTATAAAAGCGGTAAATAGATATCAATAATTGTTTCCGATTCTGCGACATCGGGAAACATTTTGACACGTTCTAAAATACAGGGAAAATCTCTAAGTTGCTCACCACTTTGAGGCAACCATTGACCATATAATAAATCAAAACTCTTTGCTAAAAATCGATCGGATCCGATATGGCGATATTTAGCACACCTTCCAGCTGGGATAGTTAAATTAAAAACACCATATTCATTTTTATCAATTGGTTTTTCTGTTTGCGCACAAATATCAAAACGAAAGTCGTCATCAAGCGTGTGGCTAGGATCATTATAAACTAGATTATAGGTTTTAGAATGACTTGGTGGCGTGTGATATGCTTTTCGCCAAGCAATAAAGTGTTGTACGCTCGCCATAATCTTACTTGGAGAGCCAACATGTGAATAAACGGCAAGAGTCGTGTGGGGAAAGTTTACGATTGAAATTGAGTTGTCGTTACGTGTGCTAGTTGCTTGATTATACATATTTTCTCTCGCTTTTCGTTGTTGAGCTTGTTTGTTTTGGAGCGTGTTAAGTAAATTACCGTGGTCATTTTCCAACCAAGGTTGCAATGCAGGTTTTTTTCTATATTGACTTGGCGTTTGATTAAACATCTGTTTAAAGGCGCGAGAAAATGATTCGCTATTTGAAAAGACGGCTTTTTCGGCGATTTCACCTACCGTCAGTTGTTGTCGATAAACCAATTGAAAAGCTGCTTTGTTGAGTCGAGATTGCTGAATAAATTGATGAACAGGTTGGCCGATGTAGGCACTAAATTGACGATGAAAATGAAAGTGTGAAAAGCAAGCAATTTTACTTAACTGATCGATATTGATTTGATCCTCAAGGTTTTTATCTATATATTCGAGCACTAATGCAAAGCGTTGTTGGTAAGTGGCCATGTGGTTATTAATTCTGAAAAAGGTGTTGTCATAATAATAAAATTTGAAAAATAATACCTGACAATTCTTGCTATAAAAAAAGGTTAAACATCATGTTTAACCTTTTTTATATCGATGTTGGGATCTTATACCGAAGCTTGATTATTTTTCTTCAAGTATCGAAAAAATACCTTTTGCAATATCTGTGTTATCGATGGCCCCTGAAAAACGTTGTTTTTCACTACCAATGACATATACAGGAACATCTACACCGGTATGAGTTGACGATGAGCTTATTCCGCCCCAACCAGTATTGGTTCTTACATCAATTATATTTTTAAGTGTTGCAGCTATTAGTCTGTATACGGTTGGTGGATATTTTCTTTTACGGCTTTCTTTTGGAGTTTTATGAAAAGTTTCAACGGTAGCCGCAGCGTTAGCTTTGCTGGATTGTAGTTGTTCAAATTCTTGCTGAGTTACTGAAAAATTTAATAACTCACTCATTTCATGAATAGATAAATCGCTTTTTTCAAATTGTTTAGCAAATGCTTCTGGCGATAAAGTCATGGTACGTAATATTTCTGGCTGCCATAAATAACCGCTTCTTATATTAGGATTTGATTTCGCTGTTTTTCTACCAATGCTAAGTCCGCCAGTACTATGATCTGCAGTTAAAATTACTAGTGTGTCAGGGTGATCTTTAACATATTGTTCTAGAAACTCGAATGTTTTGGCCAGATCATCCATTTCATACATTGCCGCGGCGATATCGTTGGCGTGTCCAGCCCAATCCACTTGGCTCGCTTCAATTAACATAAAGAAACCTTGCTTGTTTTCTGGTTGATAACTTTCTAATTGCTTGATTGCAGACATTGTCATCGTTTTAAGGCGATGTGGATTTTTATCATCCAATGCCCAAGGCAATCCTGTTTTTCCAAATAAACCCAATACCGGTTTATCTGAAGAGAGTGTTTCTAAGCCTTGATAGTTATCTATATATTGAAATCCTGCGGCTTTAAATTCATTCACTAAATTGCGATCTTGACGAATAAAATATCGCCAGCCGCCACCAAGATATACATCAGCTTTATAACCGTTATCTACATAGCTATCAGCAATGTCATTATAATTTCCACGTAATTCATTATGGGTTAAATATGCCGCGGGGGTAGCATGGTTAATTTGAGACGTAACAACAACACCAGTTTTTTTGCCAAGTTCTTTTGCTCTTTCTAGTACCGTTTTTAATGGTTGTTTATTCACATCAACGCTTATTGCGTCATTATAAGTTTTAACCCCCGTAGCTAAGGCGGTTGCCGCCGCAGCTGAATCGGTAATATAACCTGAAATTTTTGCTGGGTAAGTACTTGAAGTTCCAATGTAATATTTATCAAAAACAGTGCGTTCTATAACTTCAGTTGTTGGATCATCGGCAAAATTACGATAAGCGGTAATATATGCTGGTCCCATACCATCTGCAATCACCATTATGACATTGTTGATCGGTGGCTTATTGCTCTTAATTTCTGATTCATTCAGAGGCGCATTCGCGTTACAAGCACTTGCAAATGCAGTAATTAACAGTGTAGGTAATAGTTTTTTCATGAATAATTCCGTTATAAATTTTTAATCTGTGATCTCAAGGTCTAACCAAACTAATCTATGGTCTGATGAGGCTTGTCTATTTTTAATTAATCGGTATTCAGGTGTATTTTTCTCTGGCCAGAACACACCAGAATTAAGAAGAGTAAACCCTGTTTTAGAGGGTAATACATAATCAGCTCTCATTCGCCAGTAGGCGGTATGGTTTTTCGCGAGGGGATTGTCTGAACTATGCAATTTAGCGCCTTGACTCGCCGGTAAAGCATCGTGAACATTCGGATGATTTAATAATGCAGAAATACTGGCATTTATTGCGTCACCTTCCGTAGCTGAAGCGTTCAAATCACCTAGAATAATAAACGGACTATGTGCTGCTAAACCACCATGTTGGCCTTTATCATCATAAATATAACTATTATCTTTTTCAGAGATATAATCATGCCAGAAGCGAATTTCGTCGTGATTACGTTTACCATTTCTATCTTCTGGTCCATCAAAAACTGGTGGTGTAGGGTGGCTGGCTAACAGATGAATTTGTTTGCCATCAATAATAACAGGTACATCCCAATGTGATTTAGAGGATAAACGAAAGCCTTGCCAAGCTTCATCACTATACCAAGCCTTGCCTGTTTGCGGATCCATAGGTTGTAGTGCATTAGGCATATCTTTCCATTTGAAGGTTTGAAAACTTCGTATTTTTCCTTCATCAATCGGGTATTTAGAGAGTAACACCATGCCAAAATGACCTGGGAAATGACCAAAACCATAAGTGTCTGCCGGTTGTTCTATTTTACCATCGCCATTTAAATCAAAAGGAGTCTTGACGCCAGTATTAACACTTGATTGATAATAATAAGGAAAATGGATTTTTTTTTGTCCTTGTTGAGAAATATTCAAATATTGATTGATAAAAAGTTGAATTTCTTCCCCATCAGGTGAATAGTCAAACTCATTCAGCAAAATAATATCAGGATTGATTCGTTGAATAATTTCTGCGATGTTTTTTATTTGTTGGTGGTTTGATTTAAGGGCTTTATTGAGCTCATTGCCAACGACTTTTACCGATTGACCTTTAACTCTCTTTACATAGTTTAGTGCTTCCATGCTGACATTAAAGGTTGCCACCCTGATAGGACTCAGCGTTTTTTTGCTTTCTGCTAACGTATTCATAGAAAATCCTGTTAAACATAACAAGGAAAGTAAGATTGAAAAATTTTTCATTTATTGTATCTCTAAGCCACGAAGAATAAATTGAGTCAGAAAATCTGTGACTTGTTCAACATCATCTTCTTCATAATCAGCACGATTCATGATGGTTAATATTTGGGTTTCAAAATCAGCATAATGCTGAGTAGATGACCAAATTAAAAAAATTAGATTGATAGGTTCGATATTGATCATTCTTCCTTCATCAATCCATCGTTGAAATATTTTCGATTTATCTCGCACCCATTTTCTTAAATATGTTCGAGCAAATTCTTTCAGATGCTGAGCGCCTTGAATAATTTCCATCGCGTAAATTTTTGATGCTTTCGGGTGATGAAAAGACATTTTAACTTTTGCTGAGACAAACTTTTCAATGGCTACTTTTGGGCCATCTTCATAAACGATATCGCCAATACCTTGGTCCCACATGTCTAAGGTTCTTTCTAAAACAGCATGATAGATGTTTTCTTTATTTTTAAAGTAATAAAGAACATTCGCCTTTGGTAAGCCAGCAAGGTCTGCAATGGATTGAACTGTTGCCCCTTTATAACCATTGGAAATAAATTCATCTTGTGCAGCAAGGAGTATTTTTTCTTGGCTTTTTATTCTTATTTGACCTTGTTTTTTATCCGTCATTTTTAATCTTATTATTTAAGTTTTTAATGTATTGTTTTTCACTACAGTTGAGAATTCAATGTGTTATATAAAGGTAACTCCTAAATATACACCTAAAGTGATTAAGTAAAATGATTAATTCTAAACTTAATCAAACCGTCTTACTATTCTAAAATACAACGGTTAAGCCAATTAAATTTAACAGTCACTAGTTAATATCTTTTATTTATCTTCTAGATTTAGTTATCTATCTTCTAGATCTAGTTATCTCCCAAATAAGTAATTCATTGCATTGCTGGAGTTATTCTACTTGTTTAATTGGTCAAGAAATCAAGCGTAACTGTATAGTATCTCGAGTGAAAATTAAACAAATATCCAACAGATTTAGCGGTAAAATTATCTCATTAATTAGTTTAATTGTATTTTTATTACTATTTTATGAATAAATAGATATTAAATTATCAAAATATACAGTTTTCTTCTTTTATGATACTGATAAATTTTATTACTTGTGTAACTGGTGGTTTAATGAGGCTTGCTATAAATAACGTTTTTATTGATATTTTATGGATTTTAGTTAAAACCTGACCAAATGGTGTTTTTATGGATGAAAAAAATTTACGTATACCATACAAAGAAGAATTAAAATTATTGTTCAAATAATCTTCTTTATTGGTTTTGCGTTAAGTACTTGTTATTGGTGGTTTTTATTTGGTTTTCTGTGGGGTCGCATGTAATTCTCGAGATCATTAAAACTTGTTTTTTTGTTTGTGGTGAAATATTGTAATAAAAATGTAAGAAATGTCTGGTCTAATTTAGACACATAAAAGGCAAATATACGCATTTTATATATTTTTGACTAATATTGAATTGACGAAAAGTCATCTTATAAAAATAAAACATACACCAAGGGAACTTAAACGATGAAAACCCAACGCCTCTCTCTGATATCAGGTGCAGTGATACTTGCACTCGGTTTATCAACTTCCGCATTAGCTAATACAACAACATCAGCAATAAAAGGCCAGATTTCTGGTCCTCAAGGTAACCCTGCTGCAGGTACAGCTATAACTATTGTACATGTTCCATCAGGCAGTACTAAAAATGCTACTGTAAATGAATCAGGTTTATTTACGGCTAAAGGTTTACGTGTTGGCGGTCCTTATAAAATTATTATTGATTCTGATAAGTTCAATGATAAGACAGTAAATGATGTTTTTCTTACACTAGGTGAGACATACCCAGTAAATGTAAGTTTAGATGCTAAGCAAACAGTTGAACGTATTGAAGTAACAGGTCGTACAATTAGCCGTTATTCGGGTGGAACTGGTCCTGCAGCCCATTTTGGTTTAGAAGATCTAGAAAATGCGCCAGCCATTAACCGTGATATTAAAGATATTGTTCGAGTTGATCCTCGAATTTACATTGATGAAAGTCAAGGTGATGCGATTCAATGTGGTGGCGGTAACCCTCGTTTTAACAGCTTAACGCTTGATGGCGTAAGAATGAATGATAGCTTTGGCTTAAACCGAAATGGTTACCCAACCACTCGTATTCCTTTTTCATATGATTCTATTGAACAAGTCGCGGTTGAATTAGCACCTTTTGATGTTAAGTATGGTGGTTTTACTTCATGTAATGTTAACGCAGTGACTAAATCAGGTGGTAATGAAGTACACGGTGCTTTTTTCTATGATTACACCAATGATTCGATGAAAGGCGATTCAATTGAAGGTGAAAAATTTGAAAACGGTAATTTCAGCGAAAAACGTTATGGCTTAAGTGTTGGTTTCCCAATTCTTGAAGATAAGTTATTTATGTTTGCGTCTTATGAAAAACTAGAAGGGGCAAAAATCTTTGAATATAACCCTTTTGGCGACAACGTAAGCCAAGCTGATCTTGATCGCATAAAACAAATCACTTCAGATGTTTATGGTTACGATGCAGGTGATTTACCGGCAAGTTTACCGGTTGAAGATGAAAAGCTGTTAGTAAAAGTAGATTGGAACATTAATGATTCTCATCGTGCAAGTTTGATTTATAACTACAATGATGGTTTTGATCTAGACCAATCAGATGACTGGGCATTAACATTAGATAGCCATTTTTATGAACGTGGTGCTGAGTTAAATTCACTTGTCGGTTCTTTGTATTCAGATTGGACAGATGATTTTTCAACTGAACTTAGAATAGGTAAAGTTGAATTAGATAATCGTCAAAACTCATTAGATGCAGCAAGTGGCTTCGGTGAAGTACAAATTCGTCATGGTGGTACAACAGTTTTCTTAGGTCCTGATGATTCTCGCCAATCAAATGAAATGAACACTGAAACGGTAAGCCTCAGATTTTCAGGGGATTATTACCTAGACGAACATACGATCACATTCGGTTATGAATACGAAGAAGTAACGGCTTTTAACTTGTTTATGCAGCATACTCAAGGTGAATTCCGTTTTGATTCGATTGATGATTATGAAGCAGGGATGGCAAGTCGAGTTTATTATAATAACTCTGCTGGAACAAACGTTCCATCTGATGCCAGCCAAGAATTTTCATTCCAGCAACATACTATTTATGCGCAAGATGAATATACTTTTGCTGATGTAGACATGACCTTAATGGTTGGTTTCCGTTATGACATGTATACCAGTGATGACAAACCACGTTATAACCAAAACTTTGTTGATAGATACGGTTTTGCAAATGACGGCAATATGGACGACAAAGATTTATTTCAACCACGTGTTGGCTTTAACTGGGCTGCAATGGATAACTTAGAAATTCGTGGTGGTTTTGGTCTATATTCTGGTGGTAATCCTAATGTATGGGTTTCAAATGCTTACTCAAATGATGGTATTGTACAAATTGGTCTTCGTGAAAATGGTGTAGATTTATTCAATACTACTATGACTAACGGTGACGGCCCTGGATTTGGTGTTCCACAATCTATGTTTGATGAAATTCAAAACTACCCAGTAGGTGGCGGAGATGGTGCGGTTAATGCTATCGACCCTAATTTTGAATTACCTTCTGAATGGAAATATGCTTTAGGTGGTACTTATACGTTTGATAATGATGTAATCGTTGCTGTAGATCTTTTACACAATCAAAAGAAAGATACGGCTACTATTAAAGATTATGCAATTCAGCGTACTGGCGAGCAAACGTTTGACGGCCGTCCTCTTTATGAAAACAAAGAAGGTTGGAGAACTGGTGATTTTGTTTTAACAAATAGTGACCAAGATGGTAAATCAACTATCTTATCATTTGCGGTTAGTAAAGATTTTGATTGGGGCTTAAATGCTACCTTGTCATACGCTTACACAAAATCACAAGATACGAACCCAATGACAAGCTCTGTTGCTGGTTCAAACTACGGTAATATCGCGACAACGGTTCCAGATCAACCACCAATGGAAACGTCAAACTATGAAGTACCTCATCGCTTTACCTTAAACTTAAGCTACGTTACTCAATTAATTGATAACTTAGATACACGCTTTAGCTTATTTGGTTCGGCAAGTGAAGGTCAACCGTACACTTATACCTTTGATAGTTCAGATGGTGCATGGGGTGACTCTAACTGGAATGGCTCTCGCCAAATGTTATATGTACCAGCTGCCAATGATGCGAATGTTGTATACGACGCTGGATTTGATAAAGCTGCATTTGATGCATTTGTTGAAGCAGAAGGTTTAGCACGTGGTGCTACGGTTGGTCGTAACTCACAAAATGCTGATTGGTTTGTTAAATTTGACTTAAAAGTGAGTCAAGAAATCCCAGGTTTATATGAAGGTCAAAAAGGTAGTGCGTTCTTCGTTGTTAAAAACGTAGGTAACTTCCTAAATGACGATTGGGGTATCATGAAGCAAGGTCAATTCGTCGGAAACCGTATGGTTGAAATGAGCATGAATGATGCTGGTCAATACGTTTACGAAGAGTTTAACGAAGGAAACGAAGAGCAAGAAATCTATAATGATGCATCATTATGGGAAATTCGTTTTGGTGTTCGCTACACTTTCTAATCAGGAAAGTTGATTTGAAAAAGCCGAGTTAATACTCGGCTTTTTTTATATCAAAAATCGTATACTTCTTAAAATGAATACACTATAGTTGACCAATTGGTAGGTTTTTATTGTGTAGCATATATGACAGTAACAAATGAACAAAAAACAGCATTAATTCGACATGCTAAAACAGCTTATCAGCGTGCTTATGCGCCTTACAGCAAGTTTCATGTGGGTGCTGCAGCATTAACTAAAGATCAAAATATCGTTAGTGGTTGTAATGTTGAAAATGCCTCTTATGGTTTAACGGTGTGTGCAGAGCGTAATTGTATTGCTCAAGCGGTTATCAACGGTGAGCAAAACTTTAAAACCTTGGTCATTTATACCGAACAAGAAAAATTAACGCCGCCTTGTGGAGCGTGCCGACAAGTGATTGTTGAATTTTTTGAACCTCAAGCCATCATCATGGCCGTTAACCATTTAGCACAATCAAAAACATGGACAGTGGACGAACTTTTACCTTCTGCTTTCACTCCTAAAGATCTTTTATAAAAGGTATTGTATGTATCTCCCTCAAGAAATAATTCGTAGAAAACGTGATGGACTTAATCTGTCTCAGCGAAACATCAGTGATTTTGTTGATGGCTTAGTTACCGGTCACTTTAATGACGCCCAAGTTGGCTCTATGGCAATGGCTATATTTCAGCAAGGGATGAATACCGAAGAAATTGTTCAACTTACCCACGCTATGATGCATTCTGGTGATGTGATTACTTGGCCAGAGCTTGATAAACCTGTTGTCGATAAACATTCAACCGGTGGTGTCGGTGATAAAGTCAGCTTTATGCTTGCTGCAATAGTCGCAAGTTGTGATGCTTACGTACCTATGATTGCGGGTCGTGGTTTGGGCCACACAGGTGGAACGGTTGATAAATTAGAAAGTATCAAAGGTTTTAATGTTCAACCTAGCATTGCTGATTTTAAACGTATTACCCAAGAGTTGGGCGTGGCCATTATTTCTCAAACGGATAATCTAGCTCCTGCGGATAAGCGTTTATATGGGATCAGAGATATTACCGCAACGGTTGAATCTATTCCGTTGATCACAGCATCAATATTATCTAAAAAACTAGCGGCAGGTCTTGATGCTCTGGTAATGGATGTAAAAGTAGGTAATGGCGCAATGATGCACAATATAGAAGGGGCAACGGCATTAGCTCAATCTATTGTTAATGTAGCGAAAGGCGCGGGTGTGAATACTCAAGCAATTATTACCGATATGAATCAAGTATTAGGTTCATCAGCGGGTAATGCGTTAGAAATGAAAGAAACCGTTGATTATCTTACGGGGAAACAACGCGAGCCAAGGTTGCATCAAGTCACGTGTCAGTTAGCCAGTGCTATGTTAGTGAATACCAAGCTTGCAGAAAATCATGACAGTGCAATAGAAAAAATTGAACGGGTTTTAGCCTCAGGTGAAGCGGCTGAATTATTTAATCAAATGATTGCAAGCTTAGGCGGACCGAAAGACTTTATTGATAATCCGTGGGGGGCTATGAGTCGCGCTGACGTTGTTATTGATGTATTAGCACCGCACAGTGGATATATAGATACCATGCAAACCCGTGATATTGGTTTAGCCGTGGTGGGTATGAAAGGTGGACGTTCAGCAAATGGCCAACAAATTGATCATCGAGTAGGCTTTGATCGTATTCTACCAATCGGCACCTTGGTCAATCGTGGTGATATTATTGCACGAGTGCATGGCAGTGATGCAGAAAGTGCTAAATCAGCGCAGCAGCAATACAATCAAGCAGTGACAGTCAGTGAATCAATGCCTGAAAAACAAACCGTTATACATAAAATCATTTAACTTTATTGCACATTTACCTTGTTACATTTCGACAATCTTTTTCTTTAATTATCCAGCAATTCGACCGAATTGTTGGATAATCCACTCTTCTCACTGTTATTTTTGTTTCTGAAACATGTTGTTAATATTTCGATGAACTGTCTATTGTTAGAGTTCAACAACCTGTTATAGACTAAGAGAATATCTTATATTCAATATGTTGGTATTCGATTGCTTATAAGTATTAAACAAAAATAAATTATTACAACAAAAGGGATCTCAGATGGAAAGACGTGACTTTATAAAGTTATCTGGCGTAGGAGCGGGAGCTATTGCATTACCTATATCGGGTATGGCGGTATCTGCTGAACAATTGCTCGATAAACCAATGGATGTTATTTATAAGAAAAAATTAGCAGACATTGCACTTAATGCGGCAAAAGCAAAAGGGGCAACATATGCTGATGCTCGAATAGGCCGTTATTTGAATCAATTTGTTACCACGCGTGAAACACGTGTAGATAATATTGTTAATACTGAATCAGCAGGAATTGGTGTACGCGTTATTGCCAATGGTACTTGGGGATTTGCCTCAACGTCGAATATGACACCAGACAGTGTTGCGAAAGCGGCAGAACAAGCGGTTGCTGTTGCGAAAGCAAACTCTAAATTTCAAACTGTTCCTGTTCAATTAGCTCCGGTTAAAGGCGTGGGTGATGTTAGCTGGCAAACCCCCATCAAAAAGAACGCCTTAGAAGTTCCGATTAAAGACAAAGTGGATCTGTTACTTTCAGCAAACGATGCAGCGCTTAAAAATGGTGCCAATTACATTACTTCAATTTTGTTTTTAGTAAATGAACAAAAGTATTTCGCGTCTACTGATGGTTCTTATATCGATCAAGATGTCCATCGTTTATGGGCACCTTTTTTCGCTACAGCGGTCGGTAAAGAAGGCTTTAAACAACGTACTGGTCTTGGTAACCCTGTTGGTATGGGCTTTGAGTACCTTGATGGCAAAGAAGAAGATAAAATTCGTATTTCCGGTGCTAATGTAGGCTATAAAAACTCTTACGATATGATTGAAGATGCAGCTGCAGCCGGTAAACAACTTAAAGCTAAATTGAAAGCAAAATCTGTCGAACCAGGAAAATATGACTTAGTACTTGATCCTGCTCACTTAATGTTAACCATTCATGAATCTGTAGGCCATCCATTAGAATTGGATAGAGTGTTAGGTTATGAAGCAAACTTTGCTGGTACAAGTTTCGCCACATTAGATAAATGGAAAAGTAAAAAATTCCAGTATGGCTCTGATATTGTTAATTTATTTGCTGATAAAACTCAAGATTATTCTTTGGGTAATGTTGGCTATGATGATGAAGGGGTGAAAACTAAAGAATGGGATCTAGTCAAAGATGGCGTGTTAGTTAATTATCAAGCAACACGTGATCAAGTACATATGATCGATCAAAAAGAATCTCATGGCTGTTGTTATTCACAAAGCTGGCGAGACGTACAATTTCAACGTATGCCTAATGTTTCATTAAAACCAAATGAAAAAGATCTTTCTGCAGAAGATGTCATTAAAGACGTTGAAAACGGGATTTATATCGCAGGTCGTGGTTCATTTTCAATTGACCAACAGCGTTATAATTTTCAATTTGGTGGACAGTTATTTTACGAAATCAAAAACGGTAAAATTACTGAACAAATTGAAGACGTGGCATATCAATCTAATACCCAGCAATTTTGGAATAGTTGTACTCAAATGGCAGGGAAATCCGATTATCGCTTAGGCGGTTCTTTCTTCGATGGTAAAGGTCAGCCTTCTCAAGTAAGTGCTGTTTCACATGGTTGTCCAACCACGCGTTTTAATGACATTAATGTTATTAACACAGCACGCAAAGTGTGATCTTTACGAAAAGAATAAAATATAAGGAAGAAAATAATCATGACAATTGTAACAGAACAACATGCTAAAGAGCTGTTAACAAAAGTAATAGCTTACTCAAAAGCGGATGAAATAGAATGTAATTTAGATGGTCGCATTGGCGGTAATATTCGTTATGCGCGAAACACAGTGTCAACGGCGGGTGAATCAAGCGATTTAACCTTAGCGGTTCAGTCAACCTTTGGTAAAAGAGTTGGGGTTGCCACCATTAATGAGTTTGATGATGCATCATTAGAAAAAGTGGTACGTCGCTCTGAGGAATTAGCGAAACTAGCGCCTGAAAATCCTGAGCATATGCCAAATTTTGGTAAGCAAACCTATACCAAGTCCTCTACTTATTTTGCTAACACAGCTAAGGTTACCCCAGAAAATAGAGCACAAGCGGCTGAAAATAGCATTAAACCTTCAAAAGCGAATGATTTAATTTCATCAGGTTTCCTTGAAGAAGAGGTCACGTGTACAGCCATTATGAACAGTAGTGGCTTATTTGCTTATAACACTGCGACGAATGTCGACTTTTCAGTGACGATTCGAACGAAAGACGGTAAAGGCTCTGGTTGGGCATCACGTAATTACAGTGATGTAAATTTACTTGATACCAAAGAAGCGTCTGAAATTGCCATTGCAAAATCGAAAGGCTCTGTTGATGCGAAAGAAATGGAACCGGGTAAATATACGGTTATCTTAGAGCCGGCAGCAAGTGTTGGCTTGTTAGGCCGTTTAGCTGGTGCATTTGATCAAAGACAAGCCGATGAAGGTCGTAGCTTCTTAAGTAACCAAGTTGAAGAGGGCAAAGAAGGGCCTAAAAATAAATTAGGTCAAAAAATGTTTGATGAACGTGTTCATATTTATTCTGATCCGAATCATCCTATTGCACCTTCTGCTCCTTTTGCTGGGAATGGTTATCCGAGAAACAAAGTTGATTGGATCAAGGATGGAGTGATTCAAAACATACCAAATACACCGTATTGGGCGAAACATACTGGTACGAAATATGTGCCTCGTGGCGGTAGTTTTATTATGGCTGGTGGTGATGAATCGCTTGAAGATATGATCAAAAATACCCGTCGCGGTATTTTGGTGACACGTCTTTGGTATATTCGCGCACTCGATCCACAAACGCTTTTACAAACAGGTTTAACCCGTGATGGCACCTTCTATATTGAAAATGGCAAGATTAAGTATCCGATCAAAAACTTCCGTTTCAATGAAAGTCCCATTGTAATGCTTAATAATATTGAAGCACTCGGTAAGCCTGAACGTATTGATGGCAACATGGTACCACCGATGAAAATTAGAGACTTTACCTTCAGTAGTCTCTCTGATGCAGTATAGATAGAAGTATTGAGCGCTAACCTAAAAACTTAGCGCTCAAATTTCTTTATCTAATTATGAATAAAAGACAATTTATAAAGTCACTCTCGGCTCTGGCAGCAGCAAATATCCTCCCAAATGTCGTTCATGCAGAACAAGGTTCTGCGTATGATTTTTATTTCACTCGGTTAAGTTATGAATCAGGTGATTGGGAAGTAGATGAAAGGATGCCCGCCAACGTATTAAATTCATTGATTGAATACACCAGTTTACGTGTTGATATAAAAGAACGGATCATCCCGTTGTCGGATCCACAAATGCTGAATTCGCCATTTTGTTATATGGCGGGTCATCGGCTTGTACAATTTAATCATGAAGAAAAACAAAACTTTAAAACCTATGTTGAAAACGGAGGTTTTGTTTTTGTTGACGACTGTAATCATGATATTGATGGTATGTTTGCTCGAACGTTTGAAAAACAAATGGCAGAAATGTTTGGCGAACACGCATTAAAAAAAATCCCGAATGATCATGCTATTTACTCCTCATTTTTTACATTTGATGGGCCGCCAAGAACCTCTATTGAACTGAATGGTTGGGGTGATGATCTCGTGCATAATTATTTAAAAGCCATTGAAATTAATGGCCGTATTGCAGTGTTATACAGTAATAAAGATCTCGGTTGTGAATGGGATTATGACTTTAGAAATAAACGCTGGTTAAAAGTGGATAATACCCGTTTTGCGGTAAATATTGTCATCTACTCCATGACCAGCTAATTCACACTTAACCTCATTAAAGTAGTCACCAAAATAGGCAAGCTATGAAAGAAGAAGCATTAAACGAGCAACAAGTTGAAGAAGCATTAAGTAAATTGCAGCATGTTATTGATGAAGTAGGTAAGGTCATTGTGGGGCAACAAGACGTTATTGAAGAATTACTGATTTGCATCCTTGCCGGCGGCCATTGTTTACTTGAAGGTGTTCCCGGACTTGCGAAAACGTTAATGGTGAGTTCTTTAGCTAAAACCCTCGAATTAGACTTTAATCGAGTTCAATTTACACCTGATTTAATGCCAAGCGATATCGTAGGTACCGAAATTTTAGAAACCGATCATGATAGCGGCGATCGATTCTTTAAGTTTCAACAAGGTCCTGTTTTTACAAATATTTTATTAGCGGACGAGATCAACCGTACACCACCTAAAACCCAAGCGGCTTTACTGGAAGCGATGCAAGAAAAATCGGTGAGTTATGGCGGAAAAGCCTATCAATTACCACAACCATTTTTTGTTTTAGCGACACAAAACCCTGTTGAACAAGCGGGTACCTATCCACTACCTGAAGCTCAACTTGATAGGTTTTTAATGTTAGTGCGCGTGGGATATCCAAGTGCATCTGATGAAATAGAAATTTTAAAGCGTACAACGGGCAATCTTTCCGCAACATTGAGTAAAGTACTTTCTGGTGAAGCAATGCTGGTGTTGCAAAAGTTAACCCGATCGGTAGAAATATCAGACGCACTTGTTGGTTATGTTACGGATATTGTCAGAGCCACACGAACAGAGAGTGAGCAAAAAAGTAGCTGTGAAAAAGTGAATGAATATATTCGATGGGGTGCCGGACCTCGTGCAGGGCAAGCCTTGGTGCTTTGTTCGAAAGCAAAAGCGCTGTTATCTGGACGTTATGCGGTAACGTTAGATGATATTAACTTTGTCGCCTACGCTGTGCTACGGCATCGTATGTTATTAAATTTTCAAGCAGAAGCTGAAAGTATATCGACAGATGATGTTATCAAAGCGTTGCTGACGGATGTTAAAAAACCTATTAGTCCTCTGGTTTAACTGTGTAGGGTTTTATCCGTATTAAATGAAAAATTTTATCGATCCTAAAACGTTATCACGTGTCAAAGATTTGCCTTTAGTGGCTAAAACACTCGCACAAGGCTTTTTACAGGGTATTCATCAGAGTGTTCAGCGCGGAGTTGGTATAGAGTTTAGCCAATATCGGGTGTATGAACCCGGTGATGATCTGTCTAAAGTTGATTGGAAGCTATTTGCCCGCTCTGATCGTTATTTTGTCAGGGAAGCTGAACGAGAAAGTGACATTAATATTTGGTTCGTCATTGATAGCAGTGCATCTATGGCACAAAAATCTGTTGGTATAGGGAAAAATAGTGACTTAACTAAGTTGCAATATAGCCAGTTTTTAGCCGCTACTATGGCGTATTTAGGACAAAAACAAGGGGATAATGTTGGTTTGTTTGGCTTATCTACCCAGCAGAAATACTTCTTACCTGCACTTTCTGGGCAACGACACTTTCAAAAAGTGTTAATTAATTTAGCGCAAATCAAGAGTGGTGGGCATTTTCCTTCGGCAAGTAGTCTTCGATCTCATTTACATTCAATGCAAAAGTCTGGACTCATTTTTGTGATCAGCGACTTTTATCAATACGACAATAATAATGAAAATGATGTGATAAATATTGTGGCTGATCTAGTAAATGATAGAACGGATGTTATTGCTATTCAGTTACAATCAAATGATGAGTTAGAATTTTCATTTAAGGGCGCCTTAAAAATTGAGGATTTAGAAACCAATCAACAATTATTAGTCTCTTCAAGACAAGCAAAATCAGCCTATTTAAAAGCGCGTAGTGAATTTAATCAGCAGTTAACTGACACGTTTACCACGAAACGCGTTAAACACTGGCCAGTGAATATTGATCAACCGCTAGATGAAACCTTGTTACAGTTTTTAAAAATCAGACAGAAGGTGAGTCGTTAATATGCTGTCTTGGTCTACCAGTTTTCCTAGTTATTTATGGGCATTCGTTGCTTTAGCTGTTCCAGTGCTCATTCATTTATTGAGCAAAAGTAAAGGCAAACCCGTTTCAGTTGGAACTTTAAAGTTTTTTCAACAGGTAAAACCTGTAAAAATGACCCAAATTAAATTGGTCGACGCGCTTTTATTAATGTTACGGCTCTCAATGTTAATTTGTGCCATATTGCTGGTGTCGCAACTTTGGTTAAGTGATAGTAACAAAAATGATAAGCCCAACATTGCATTAATAAGTCCGAATTGGTTAGATCAATCAACTTTAATCGACAAACAAGCTTTGTTGAGGCATCTCGACAATCAGCCTGCTTTTTTATTAGATTCAAAGCTTACTGAACTAAACAAACAACAAGTGTTAACTTGGCAAAAGCGTGAAATGTTAAGCGAAAACTCAACGTTAACTAAATCGTTATGGCAAGCCATTAATACGGCACATTTTATTTTACCGAAACAGGCCACCTTTCATATATACACTGATAATCAAGCGATAAATTTTATTGGCGAACCTGTAAAAATTGCTCAACAGATACAATGGCATGTTTTAGAAAATAAGCCTAACGTCGAGAAAAGCCTGATCAACTCAAGGTTTAATGTTGTTATTGTACGAGATCAAGATAGGTTGATTTCTCAGCGGCGTCTTGAACAAGCTTTTATGATCATAAAACAAGTACTCTTACCAGAATTATCAATCACAATTTTGGAAAACCAAGAGTTATTTAATCTTGAAACGGGTTCAGACTTTGTTGAAAACACCTTGATGAATGCCGACTGGTTGTTTTATTTAACTTCAAATGAGCCACCGTTATCGGTTAAAAAAGCGATTCAACGTGGCATCAATGTTTTTATTGATAGCAGATCTAATGGAAATATTGACGAAACGACAACATCACTGTTGAGTTATGACGTTCGTTTTGAAGATGTTTTACTTCATAAACGAGTAAAGTGTAATGAACAAACTTCGTTGCAAACATGGTTTAAGCTAAATCAAAAAGCCAAGTTAAATAATCAAACAAACAACATAAAAAACAAGGAAATAGATGCTCATTATCAGACAGAAGCGTTATGGTTTACAGAACAAGGACAAATCGTTTTAGAAAAGCATACTTTAGTGAATCCTATGATACCAAATACTAAAGCAGCGCAAATGACTAAATCACAACAGGATAGTCAAGGTAGCATTATTGCTGAGCAAGAAAAATCACTGACTTTACCTGAAAAAAACTCAGTGATTTATCAGTTTTATAGTCGATTAGAGCCAGGTTGGAGCGAGATTGCAGAACAACCTCAATTTATCCAAGTGCTATTAAACCTATTAATGAATACGGATGACTCACTTCAATCAATAGTAAATAAGCGATTATCTTTAACTCAAATTGAGTCCTTGGACACTAAAATAGCGAGTGAACTGGCTTCAAATGATAAAACACTAATCAATAAGTCTCTAAAACTTAAAGATTTTAACCAGCAACCGTTGACCCAATGGCTGATTTTATTATTGATAATTAGCTGGTGTTTGGAACGTTTGTTAAGTGAATACGGTTTGAAAAAGCAAGTGCGATTAACTAAGCGTGGGTTAACCGAATGAGTCAAGAAAATCAAACACGATTATCGACACTTATTGAAGCAAAATTAACGAAGATACGTCGTTATTTTATTGTCAATGCACTATGCCAGTTTCTGCCGATAGTTATAATAATTGGCTTTATCGCTTCAATATTTTTATCAAAATATTTTGCTGATCACGCCCTAGTTAACTATATAAACATGCCAGTGAGTTTGGTCGTTAGTATAGTCTTCGCGATCTTTATTTTATTGCTTAAATACTTCCGAATAACAAGTAGTAAAGCCTTTAAAAATATTAATCAAACGAACTTTTTAATACATTGTAATCGACATTTTCCTTCATTAGAGGAAAGTGCGCAATTAGCGTTATCAAATAAGCAAGAATTAAATGTTTTACAACGATTACAACAAAATAAAGTTGTCGATGAACTAAGCTTGTTACTTACTCAAGATGAAAAGCTTGGACAAAAAAAGATAAAGCTAAACGGGCATTTTCATCGTTTCCCATCTGTAGGTTTAGCGGTGGTACTGTGTTGTAGTTGGTGGTTTTTTTCACCCAGTCATCTTGTAGAGTATTTTAGTGTTGAGCAGCCTAGTTTAAAGACGGCTAATCCTGTAAAAGTGAAGTCAAATGTCGCTGAAAATAAAACAGTGACGTTATTGGCGAGTCAAGTGAGCATCACTCCACCCAAATACACTGGCCTGTTAGAAAATACACAACAAGATTTAAATGTAGATTTATTGGCAGGCTCAACAGTTACTTGGCAATTACATTTTTCAGACAGTGAACAGTCTTATTTTATTGAGTTTGAAGATGGTAATGTGAAACCGTTATTATTTGCTGAAAATGAGCAATTAACCCTCACTACTGTCATAGAACATACTGGTTTATATAAGCTTTATTCTCAAGATAAAAGCTTTCAGCAAATTTATACCTTACGCGTAAGCTTAGATAAAAAACCGGTTATTCGAATATTAACGCCAAAAAATACCATTACTGAAGTTGAGAAAAATGGGCAAACATCACTGATAACTCAAGTTAATATCAGCGATGATTATGGGGTAAATCATGTTGAAATTTTGGCTTCTATTGCGAAAGGCTCTGGCGAGTCAGTAAAATTTAGGGATCAGGTATTCTCCTTTGATACTGTTCAAAAACACCCCCCAACAGAGGCGAATCAGTTTCTAGCCACTTATGATAAAACATGGAATTTTGAAGCTTTAGGTATGAAACCAGGTGATGAGTTATATTTCACGGTAAAAGCTTGGGACAACAAACAACCGAATAGACAATTAACAAGCTCTGAAACAAAAATTATTCGTTGGTTAGAAGATGAAGAGCAGTTAGTGATGGCCGATGGTATTTTAATTGATTTCATGCCCGAGTATTTTAAAAGCCAACGACAAATCATAATAGAAACGAAAGCGTTAATAGCCGATAAAAAACAGTTAAGTGAAGAAGATTTTGTCGAAACTTCTGAGCTCCTAGGCGTTGCCCAAAGCGAATTAAAACAAAAATATGGTCAATATTTGGGGGATGAATTTGATGAAGGTGGCGCAGGACCTGTTCCTAATGACGCGGGTTTTGATGAACATCATGAAGGCGACGAACATGATGATGAATCAGAACACGAGCAAGCGAATAATCATCAACAAGCAAAAGCGTTAGCCGCCAGCGGACATGATCATGGTGTCGCCGGTCAAACTGAAATTGCCCATTCCAGTGATGATAAGTCGGGTTATAGTCAGTTAATTGAAACTTATGCGCATAATCATGAGGATACCGATATTGGTATGATGAGCAGGCAAGATCCTAAAGCATTAATGAAGCAATCAATCGCTAATATGTGGCAGGCAGAATTATATTTAATGTTATCTCAACCTAAAAAAGCACTGCCATTTGAAGAGCAAGCGTTAACATTATTAAAAATGGCAAAAAAAGCGGAACGAATTTACGTAAAACGCTTAGGATTTGAGCCGCCTCCGGTAAGTGATGAGCGCCGTTATCAAGGGGATTTAAGTGATATCAATAGTGAAAATAAAGAGGTTAACATTGAACTAAGCCAGAACGAACAAAGTCAAATGGCTCAATTATATCGAGTCATTAATCACTATTTATCTGATGAAAACTCTAAAAAGACAACTGCTGGACTTTTACCAGAAGAACGCGTTGTTATTAAAGCCGTGAAAGGATCGATACAAGATCAATTAGATGACAGGCCTGTATTAATTCAAGAGGTTGCAACATTAGAGCGAATTTTATTAGCGGATTCATTTTTGTTAGCTAATTGTCAACTTTGTCTAGAGAATCTTAAGAATAAGCTTTGGCAGTTATTAGATAGTCCAATCGCTTTACCCAATACTCGTAAATTAAATTATCTATATAATTCTCCGTTAATTAATCAATACAATCAGTTGTTAATGCAAGAAGGTGAGCGAACCCACAGAGAAAACAAGGTTGAAAATACAATGAAAACAAAGGAGGTTAGTCAATGATTTGGCTAGACAAGCTGGTTGTTCCTTCACTTTCATTGATAGAGCAATGTCTGGTTATGGTACTTGTATTTGTCACTATGTTAGTGATTTACCAAACCAAGCAACGATTATTTCAACAATCACCGGTTAAATTTGTTTGGGTTACCGTCGCTAATTTGGTGTCATTTATCGCCGTTTTATTGTTAGTTTTGCCCATTCAAATAAAGCAAATGGATAATAATCAGGTGATTTTACTCACTTCAGGTTTTGAACAGACTTCATTTAATGCTCAAACACTGTGTGATCATTCCTCGAACATATATTATTTAAATAAATCAACAGACAATTCAGCATTAAACCTAGCTCAGTCATGTGATAATTCTCTAACCAGAATAAGTCACCTTAGCGAATTAAAGATATTTGAGCCTAATATAGATCATCTTGTCGTTTACGGTGATGGTTTAACCGAACAACAATGGCAACTTTTACAATTAAATACTCATCAGTATTTCCCAAGTGAACCTATGTCGGGATTTATTTCTCCACTATGGTTAAAAGAAGCGGTTTTAGGTGAAAGCATAACGTTCAGTGCTAAGTTACAAATTAGTCAGTCACAACAACGTAAATCTGAAATTCACTTGATACAATTTATCGATGTCAATGGTGAGGTTTTAGCTGAGCAAAATGTAAGGCATCAAGAAGCTTTTTCTTTTGTATTTACGCCAAAAACCTCGGGTAAGCACAGTTACCGAGTGCGCTTAATCGAGAACACTGCTGAGAAAGGACAAGACAATAAAATAGTAGTGGATGAAGTGATACCGGTAAATATTACCTTAGCATCAGTGCCTCGTGTGCTAATTGTTCAATCAGCGCCAAATTATGAAAGCAAATATTTTAAACATTGGCTCACCGAAAATAACGGGCAATTATTAACTGTTACTCAAATCAGTAAAGATCATGTCATCAGTGAAAGTGTGAATTTACCTGAAAATACGCCAGCCGTTATTAAAACGTTAGCGCAGCAAAACAGCTTGTTAACTTCTCTTAATGAGGTGATAACACCTGATATTTTACAATATTTTGATTTACTGATGATTGATAGCAAAGCCTTGTTATCTCTTGACAGTAGACAACTTAAGGTACTTGATAATGTTAACAACAATGGTTTAGGGGTGCTTATTGCAGCCGATGAAAGATTAATAACCGCATATGTTGAACAAAAACTGCCGATATTAGCCATTTTTCAATCACAGGCCAATCAAGAAAAGATAAATAAATCTAATGAAGCTAAACAAAAGCAGGTGTTTTTGCATTGGCTCAATAATCGTTTTGAACATATATCCAAACAGCCAATCACGGCTGAACAGATAAATTTACAAAATTTTAAGGCAAAAACTTTAGTTTATGATCAGCAAAAACAACCGTTAGTGATCAGTAACATAAAAGGTAAAGGTAAAATTGCTTTGACAAGTATTAACCGTAGCTTTCAGTTAAAAACTAATGGGTTAGTACATGAATACAGCCAATTTTGGCAGTTTATTACTAGCTCATTGGCTCGAAATAGCACCCGTTTGTCTTGGATACCACAACCAGATAACAAGCTTTCGTTTGAAGGACAACCGTTAACAGCCTGTTTTCTCGCTGAAAGTAATGTTATGCAATCAGCTAATATTAGCCAAATAATTAAAGACAAAGAAATCCCGTTATACATAAATGTTGAAGGCCAAAATAAATATTGCAGTATATATTTTTCAAATGAAGCGGGCTGGCAATCTTTACGTATCACTAGTGAATTAAGCGAACAAATGTTATTAGATAACCGTCAGCTTGTTTATCACTTTTCACAACAAGATTGGTTGGCTTGGCAACAGGCTTTAAAACATTTTGCGACTGAGAAAAATGTTAAGCAAAGCCAAACATTGAGCAAACTCGATAATGAGTCGCTAACAGAGGTAAATAAACTGATTATATTCTTTGGGTTATTATTGAGTTCAATTTTATTATGGATTGAAAGAAAGCTGTTTTAATTGTTTATTTGATTAAAGTTTTAACTCATGGAGACGATATAAAGGGTAAGTTAATTTATAAAGCTTAAACTATTGGAATCTCAGTCAGTTAACTCCAACTTATTAGTTGAAGAATTACAATTAGGTGAACAACTAAATCATTGTGTACACAGTGAGAGACGTGCTGATTTTGCGCTAATGCTTTCAATGTTAACAGACGATGTTTTAGCTCATAGTCAATTTAAGTTACCCTACACAGAGAATACTCCGGCTGAAACAACAGAAGATACATTAAGAAAAACCTTTGAATTACCCAAAAAACAACGCTTAGCTCTGGAAAGTTTGACTCAAATTACCGAATTTTCACAAGCAGATTTAATTGAGCAACAACAATTACCTACACTTCATTTAACTCAGGCATTAATGCCCAAACCGTTAGCATTTAGAGATGACAAAACGCATATTAGTGCCACAGTTTTATCGAATACTCGATTATATTGCCAGCAGCAACATCAGCTTAAAAAGCACGCTGAAAACAATCAAGATAAAGAAAATCGTCTCACATTTAATGTCAACGAATGGCTGAAATCTGTACAAACCGCAATAGTAAAAGCACCGCTATTAGCGACTACTGCTTAAAACTTGTGGTAACTACTTTATAACTGTTATAACGTTGTAATTTGGTCAAGCAAGTATTTAACAGCATGCTGTTTAACCCTCACATTACACCATCTCATATACAACGAGAGAAAATATTATGAAGCAAAGTGCTTTTTTAGCATGGACAACTCGAATGCCCTTAATTCAACGCTGGGGCCTAATGCATACCTTTCAACCTGAAAACGTTTCCGAACACTCGCATCAAGTGGCGGTAATCGCGCACCTTTTAACGGTTATTAAAAATAAAAAATTTAAGGGCAATTTATTACCCGAAAAAGCAGCAACCATTGCTATTTATCACGAAATATCAGAAACAAAATTGCAAGATCTTTCATCAAAAGTTAAGTATCACAACCCTGAGTTCACTAAAGAATACAAAAAGTTAGAAATGATAGCTGAGAAGGAGTGTTTAGAAACCATTCCTGAAGATATTCGAGGAGAATTTGAAGCACTGCTTGTACAAGATAAGGTAGATCCTGAATACAAAGATATTGTTAAAGCGGCAGATTTATTAGCGGCACTTATTAAAACGAATAATGAATTAAGATTTCATAATGATGAGTTTAAAAACGTTAAAGAAAACCTTGATAATAAGCTCGCTAAGATAAAAAGAAAATTACCTGAAGTTGGTTATTTTATGGATATCTTCTTAGCTTCTTGTACCTCTACGGTAGATAAATTATCTGATATGGATAATTGATTTCTTTTAGTCAATTAATGAAAACTTAAGCCAATATCTTTTACGATTATTTTAATTATGATAACTATCTCTAACTTTCATCACGAAAAACTCCGTATTAAACACTGGCAAATTCAAGAGCGTGAACCTTGGTGTGTTTTAGGTCGTAACGGCTCAGGAAAGCAATTTATTGATCATTTGTTTACTGGGCAATTATCACAATTTAGTGCCGAAAGCTTTATCGTTCCCAAACCAGAAAAAGTCGCTATGGTTTCGTTTGAGGCGCAACAAGCAATTTACGAACATGAGTTGAAAATTGATAAAAGTGATTACACCGATTCTTATGACATAGGGACGCAAGCTAAAGCCTTTTTACCTCAAGAAAAATGGTCTGATCCGCTTATTGCTGAAATGGGGTTAGCCGACAAGCTTGAAAGTGGTTATCGTCAATTAAGTACCGGTGAAGGGCGAAAATTACTCATCTTAAAAGCTATCTTTTCAGGTGTGACCTTACTGATCTGTGATAACCCGTTCGATAGTTTAGACAAAGCTTCTTGCTTGTCGCTTGCCAAGGTTCTGAAAGGACTATCAAAACAAGGTATTACTGTGGTTTTATTACTGAGTAATCGTCAAGATATTCCTAACTGGTGTCGAAAGATTGCTTTTGTTGAACGGGGTGAGTTAGCCGTTATTGGCTCGCTTGAGCATGAGGAAACTAAGCGGCAGTTAGATGTTTTATTAGTTTCAGAACAAAAAGTCATTAACTGGCCTAAAACAATAAATCAGTTAAGTGATTATCAAAGCCCTTATTTGGTCCAATTGAAAAATGGCCATGTCTCGTACGGGGGAAAATCCGTTTTCAGCGATTTAAATGTCACGATAAAGCCATTACAACATACTTTGATCACCGGCAAAAATGGCTGTGGTAAATCTACCTTAATGCAGCTTATAACCGGGGATTGTACGCAATGTTATAGTAACGACCTTAACGTCTTAGGCTATCAAAGAGGATCCGGTGAGAGTATTTGGCAATTAAAGCAGCATATGGGCATTGTTAGCTCAGAGTTACATCGTCAATATCGCGTTAATGGAGATCTACTCACGGTAGTTCTCTCTGGCTTTTATGACTCTATAGGTTTATATCAACAACCTGAAAAATATCATCTTGATATCGCGCGACAATGGTTAGATATGGTTGGCTTGTTAGCTTTACAAAATAAAGTTTTTCAATCACTTAGCTATGGTGAACAAAGATTGGCATTAATCGCTAGGGCGTTAGTGAAATCCCCTTATTTATTGATTTTAGACGAACCAACGCAAGGCTTAGATGAATTAAACCGACATCGAATTCTTAACTTTTTAACGATTATCGCTCAACAAAAACATAGTACGTTATTGTTAGTTAGTCACCGAGAAGATGAGTTTTTACCACTCTTTACACAACATATTAAGCTGTAATATTCATGCAAGGTAACGGGGGCATATATTATTAAAAACGGTTTAAATTTTTATAATTTCCCCGTCAATAAATATACAGCTTGTTTAGTTTGTTATGTTGGCTTCATTGCTTTAAACAAATATCAAATAACAAATAACAAATAACGAAAAACAAGTGCGGCTTCTTGGCTTAAATAACTGGCTTTATTTAATTGAAGTTTATTTAACTCAAGTTACTTTTGTTAGTTGGAATGTAAGAGCAATGCTTTTACATTGCTCGAATAAATTCTTTTGAAAGTGAGTTATTCTTGACGATAATTCTTGAAGAAATTGGCAATTTTTTCAATGGCTAACGTGAGTACATCTACATGAGGTAAGAACACCAACCTAAAATAGTTTTTCTCTTCGATATTAAAACCGCTGCCATGAACTACTAGAATTTTTTCTTGTTTTAATAAATCTAACACCATTTTCTCATCGTTAGTGATATTAAACTTTTCAGCATCTACTTTGACAAAAAGGTATAACGCCCCCATCGCTGGATTACAGGATATTCCATCTATTTCATTTAACATTTTATGCGCAAGATTACGTTGTTTGATTAAACGGCCATCGTCTTGTATTAATTCGTTAATACTTTGATATCCTCCCAATGCCGTTTGAATAGCATGCTGGCAAGGAACGTTGGCACAAAGTCGCATCGATGAAAGAATATTTAAACCTTCTAAAAAGTCTTCTGCGTGTATTCTAGGCCCCGTAATTACCATCCAACCGGCTCTAAAACCTGCAATACGATAATTTTTTGATAAGCCGCCCATAGTAATGATTAACACATCGTTTGCTAGGCTTGCCGTCGGGATATGCTTTGCTTGGTCATACAAGATTTTGTCGTAAATTTCGTCACTAAAAACAATGAGTTGATGCTTTCTTGCAAGCGCTAAAATGCCTTGTAAAACCGCTTCTGTATAAACCGCTCCGGTTGGGTTATTCGGATTAATTAACACGATTGCTTTAGTACTTTCTGTGATTTTACTTTCAATATCTTCTAAATCAGGAAACCATTGGTTTTCTTCATTACAGCGATAATGAATAGCTTTACCACCTGAAAGAGCTACAGACGCTGTCCATAATGGGTAATCAGGCGCAGGAATTAAGACTTCATCACCATCATTTAGCAAGCCTTGCATTGCCATTACAATTAATTCACTAACACCATTGCCAATATAAATATCATCAACACTTACATCAAGAATGCCGTTTTGTTGAAAATATTGCATAACGGCAACACGAGCAGGATATATCCCTTTTGATTCACAATATCCTTGTGCCGTTGGCAAATTATGAATTACGTCTTTTAAAATATCATCAGGGGCTTCAAAACCAAAAGGGGCAGGGTTGCCAATATTTAGTTTTAAAATTTTATGGCCTTCGTCTTCTAAACGACGGGCTTCGGCTGCAATTTGTCCACGTATTTCGTAACAGACATTATTGAGCTTGGATGATTTTTTTACGCTTTTCATAATTTACTACTTTTAAACGGCGATAAGTGAATGAGTTAACTATTAAATACGGTTCCATTGTTGCCAATTATCACGGCTTTTGAAACAGTTTCTTGCAACTTTTTTATAGCAATAATAAAAATAAACGATAATCTTGTTATTAGCCGTTTATAAATAAGCCAACAAATCTAATATCTAAGGGGATTATTATGCCGTTACCACTGTTATGGATTGGCGCCGCAGCCGTTTCAGCATTAGCAGTAAAAAGTGCCTCTGATGATAGAAAAAATCAACAATTTAAACGTAGTCGCTATGGTAAAGTACAACGCTTGATTGATTTAGACCGTCACGAATCACCGATTGCAATTTATCCGTCCGATTACTTCTCGACTGAGCAACGCGTTAAACCAAAAGTCGGCGCTATTGTTTGTTGTGGCATAGGAGGCGTGTTAGATCATACGGGAATTTGGGTTGATGATGACACGATTATTGAATTAGATGGTGAAGGCTTAATCAAACCTATTTCAGTGAAACGTTTTACCAAAGAGCGTTCAGGCAAACATATTTTTATTGCCTGTGATTCAAATGCTATCCCTTTAGCTTGCGAAAGTGCCGCCGAACAGGCTATTTCTCAAATTTTTCAAGCGCGAAAATACCATGTGCTCGATAATAATTGTCATCAATTTGTTTGGCAGTGTTTCGAGGGTAAAGATAAAAAAGTAGTTACTTTTAAAGATTTAAATCATTGTCTGGCGAAAAAGTTTAATCGTAAAATTTATTGGGATCTGTGTGACTGTTGATTGATTAACGTTAATCGTTTGATCAAACATTAATATTTAATAATAACCAGATAGAAGGCTGTACTTTCTCATTTAAAACATTACCATAATCACTATCCTTGTATAGTCGTCGCAATTCCTTTGAAAGTATTTATTAAATCGTTTGCTGTTGTCATTTGCGTATTATTTATTACTGGTATGGCACTGGTTTATCTTGCCTTACAGTCACATCAATCTACCGTGCAATTAAATCAAATTAACGCCGCTTCAGCTAAACATAGCCAACAACTCGCGCAACGAATTGTCAGCACTTTAAAACAAAAAAATACCGTCACAAGTATTCGTATCAATCAACAAGAAGCGAATGGCTTAACTGCCTTGTTACATCGTGCTTTTCCAAGAGTGAATGCCGATGTTCGTTTGTCAAAATATGGCGCAGCAGTTGAAGCCTCATTTGAATTGCCCCTACCTAGCATGATTAAATTTTTAAATGTAAATGCTTATATTTCTCCCTCTAAAAGTGGTTTATTACTTGAAGAAGTAAGTCTTGGTGGGCTGAAAGTCAGTGGGGAGTTTTTTATCTCGTTAGTACGATTTGCGGCTGATAACTTTCTTAAAGAACAATTGTTTGATGATGCATTAGCGATGATCAAAGCGGTTGATATCAATGAAGAAAGATTGATTGCGCATTTGTCGTTAGATAAAAACTTATTAGCAATGCAGAAAAACGACACGTCATTTTTAATAAAAATGCGCGATGATTTAGCCTTGTTTGGCAACGTAGACACTATCGCTTTTTATTATCAATCATTAAGTGACTTTGCTAGGTTACAAGATAAAAACTCGTCTATTGCAGTGTTTATCAGACACGTGTTTGATTTAGCTAAAACACGCAGTGGTATTTCTCAAGACTACCTTGCGGTAAAAGAAAACCAAGCGGCTATTACGGCACTGATTATTTATTTTGGTGCTGATCGTTTTGAATTAATGGTTGGCGATGTCATTATTCGTGAAAAAGAACAACTAGTGATCCGTAATCGACTTAGAAAACATGTCAGCTTACAAAATCGGCCGGATTTACAAAAACACTTTATCTATTCTATGGCATTACAATTATTTAGTAGTCATGGTGCGAGTGACGCCATCGGTGAATTCAAAGAGTTTTTAGATACCAATAAAGGAGGCAGTGGCTTCAGCTTTGCTGATTTACAGGCCGACAGAGCCGGTACTCGTTTAGCCATGATAGTCACTAAATCAGAACAACATGCCCAACGTGCACAACAATTATTAGCTAAGGTAACTGATGCCGAATTACTGCCAAGTATTGAAGGGTTACATGAAGGTTTAAATGAAGAGAGTTTTGACAAAAAATACAAAAATGTCTTGTCTAAAGATTATCAACAAACTTTAGCTGAAATAGATAAACGCTTGAAAAATTTACCTGTTTATCAATTAGGGTGGGAATAAAGGGCTTAGCAATCGTTAGACGTGATATTCACTGAAATATCTTTTGTTTTTACGGTAAAAATTTTCGATTAAAAAAGCCTTATCATATTTTGATAAGGCTTTCACCATTCAACAAATTAAACTCGTTTAAACGTTTCTAATGCACTCAGTTTACTTAAAAAGTGACATCACATCGTCAATCGCGATTAATGACTTTTCACCACTAATTCTGTCTTTTACTTCAATTTGTTGGCTATCTAAATTACGCTCACCAACTACGAGCAATATAGGTGTACCAATTAATTCATGATCGGCAAACATAACCCCAGGGCGCTCTTTACGATCATCAAACAATACTTCTATACCGGCTTGTTGAAGTTTTTCATATAAAGCTTCAGCCGTTTCTTTAACGCGTGCAGATTTGGCCATATTCATCGGTACAATAGCCGCTTGAAAAGGTGCTATTGCTTTCGGCCATTTGATACCATACTTATCATGGTTTTGTTCAATCGCTGCCGCGACAATACGAGAAACGCCAATGCCATAACACCCCATGGTTAAGGTTTGGTTTTTCCCTTCTTCGGTTAATACACCACAATTCATGGCTTGCGCGTATTTATCGCCTAGTTGGAAAATATGACCCACTTCAATACCACGTTTGATCACGATTTTTCCTTTGCCACATGGACTAGGATCACCTTCAACGACGTTTCGGATATCTTGAATGTTTATTTCGCCACAATCTCTTTGCCAGTTAACGCCGGTATATGATTGATTATTAACATTAGCGCCACAAGCAAAATCACTTAAGTGCGCAGCGCTGCGATCAACAATCACTTCAATATTTAAGCCTTTCGGGCCGACAGAGGTGATATGACAATTCGCGACTGCTGAAACTTGTTCATCGGTTGCTAAGGTTAATGGTGAAGCAACGCTTGGTAGATTTTCTGCTTTAACATCATTTAGTTCATGGTCACCACGTAGTACTAATGCGACAATTTTTTCTGCTTCGCCTTCGGCACTAGCGCCAAGCACTAATATCGTTTTTACGGTGTTTTTTAAATCTAAATTTGATGTTTTAATTAAACGTTCAAGCTTTAACTCTTCTATTTTAATTTCTTGAGTTGGTTCAGCTCGCTCACCTTGTGGTGCTAACGCTTCCGCTTTTTCAATATTGGCAGCGAAATCACTGCTATCACTAAAAGCTATATCGTCTTCGCCTGATTCTGCAAGGACATGAAATTCGTGCGAACCTTCTCCGCCAATTGAGCCGTTATCAGCAATTACCGGGCGAAAATCTAAACCAAGACGCTCAAAAATACGGCAATATGCATCAAACATAATTTGATAAGTTTGTTTTAAGCAATCGTCGCTAAGGTGAAATGAATAAGCATCTTTCATTAAGAATTCGCGACCACGCATTACGCCAAATCGTGGGCGAATTTCATCACGGAACTTGGTTTGTATTTGGAACAAACTAATGGGTAATTGTTTATAGCTACTAATTTCGGTGCTAATAAGTTTGGTGATCACCTCTTCATGGGTTGGCCCTAGTACGAAAGGACGGTTATGGCGATCATTTAAACGCAGTAACTCAGGTCCATAATCTTCCCAGCGACCAGACTCTTCCCAAAGGTCAGCCGGTTGCACCATTGGCATCAGAGTTTCGATAACTCCAGCTCTTTGCATTTCTTCACGAACAATTGTTTCAACTTTTCGTAGTACTTTTAACCCAGTGGGTAACCACGTGTATAAACCCGAAGCCACATTACGAACTAGACCTGCTCGTAACATTAATTGATGGCTGATCACTTCTGCATGAGCAGGCGTTTCTTTCTGTGTAGAAAGTAGGTATTGGCTAGTACGCATTAAAAGCTATTCCGTAAAAGGGGTTTATAAAATTAGGGGGAGTATTCTAACAGGGCAGTACGCGTTGAAAAAGAGAAAATAACAGCGATCAGTCTATTATTTTCAATTCGCGAAAATATTTGTTCTTTATCGCGATGATTGCAAAAGAAAGTATAAATAAAAGGAATTAAAACGAAATTCGTTTTCTTTTACCAGAAGCGACTGTTGTTTCTGTTACCTCATCACTACCTGTTTCAACTGACTGTTTTTTCTTCGTTTTTTTCTTTGATTTATCGTTTTGCTGATTGTTGTTTACTGACTGACTTAGCTTTTTGGCCTTAGCGGCTTTTTGTGCTTTAGCATCTTGTACTGGCGCTGAACACTGTACAGAAATTACTTCTCCATTAAATTCAACTATATCTTGATGAAATATTTTTTTTCGTTTTTGAAACTCAACTTCACCATTTACGTATACATAACCTTCGCTGATGACAATTTTTGCTTCTCCACCACCGCCAACCATATTGGCAATTTTAAGCAACTTACATAATTCAATCGGCTGATATGAAACATCTATGGGGGTAATTTCTTGCAAAGTATCTTCCAATGTAATTTCTTTAAAGTAGTTGAGATCGCTATTTTAAGCGGAATAATGGAAAGTGTACATGTTATTGGGCGAAACAGTTGATCACCAATTCATTTTTTGTGCAAGGAAGTAATCAATAAAAGCTCTGACTTTAGCTTGTTCACCTCTTACTTGATGATAATAAACGTAGGTTGAAATATTTGTACACCAGTGCTTAGTTAAAATAGGTTTAAGGCTTTCATTTTTTAAAGCACGCTTAACTTTTAAATCATCACTTGCAGCATTAATAATTCCTAATCCACTGATAGCTAACTCAACTAAACCTGTGACGGTATTGATACGATTGTTTAATATTTTATGGGTTGGCTCTCCTGATGCAGACTGATAAATGATGATGTTATTGGGCTGATTATGTAGATAACCTATGACGGTGTGATGATTTAAATCATCAATGGTATTAATACTTGGGTTGTTTTCTAAGTATGCAGGGGAGGCAAATAAGCCATAATCACAGGTCCATAAGGTTCGACGTTTTAAATTGCTAAAGTGCTCACCTAAATAATCAGATACTCCCCAAAACACATCGTAATGATCTGTATTTAAATCAATAATGGCTTCTTTAACATCAAGATCAACCTTGATGTTAGGATAGAGTTTAAGAAAGTCGGCTAGCCAAGGTATAATAGTTTCATGAAGCATTTCAGGAGCTTGGCATAATACTTTCACCGTACCATTTATCGTGCCGTTTTCTTCTTCAACCCAACTGGACAAATTGTCACACTGCGCAATCACTTGTCGTGCTTTATCTTTAAAACCAATGCCAAACTCTGTTAGCGTTAAGCTTCTACGAGTTCGACAGAATAATGGTTGGCCAATTTCCTTTTCAAGTAAGGCTATTTTTTTACTAACCGCCATAACAGATAGCTGATAATGATTAGCTACGGCAGTCATTGTTCCTAATTCAGTCAGTGATATGAAAATTTTTAATTGCTCAATTTTAAACATGTTAAAACTATCTCAAACTTAAACTTAAAGTTTATAAGTTGTAAATACATATACTATATACTTATAAAGAAGTGAGCGCTAATCTGTATTACAAATTAAGTTTTGGAGAAAGTTATGCAAATAACTGAAGTCTTATTAATCGTTGCAATCGCGTTATTAGTAGTGTTAAACCTATTAGATAAAAGTAAAGAGAATGTAAGAACAGAAAAAACCTCTCTTGTACGGGTTTATTATGAAACTATCGCTTTACTTTGGTTCCCAGTGGTATTTTTAGTGATACACCTTTACTTTACGGCTACGCCCCTTGAATCAATTGGCATCAGTTGGAACTATCACTGGCAAATAATGACAGGACTTGGCTTGCTTTCACTGCTAATTGTTTACTTTATCTATGACTTAAAATTACTCGTGAATGATCAAGACAAGCAACAAAAACTTGCAGAACAAATGGCGTCGTTCGCTTGGTTTATGCCGAAAACAAAGCCACAAATGCTTATTTTTACCTTAGGCTTGTCTGTCTCTGCAGGAATATGTGAAGAGCTTATTTTTCGAGGTTATATTTTAAATGCACTGTCGCAACACCTTGGTGTTATTTTATCCGTGATTTTATCCAGTGCACTTTTTGGGCTTTGTCATTTTTACCAAGGAGTCTTTCATGTTTTCAGAACTTTCATCATAGGAATTGTCTTTTGCTTAATATATTTAGGCTGTGAGACCATTATTATCCCGATTATTTTGCATATTGTATTAGACGTCTATGGTGGGATATCAAGTTACATTGTGAGAGACTTCGTAAAAGAAACCTCGTAAGTTGTTATTTCAAAAAGGCAGCGGTGTTAACCCTGTATTACATCGTAAACAATGTAAATAACTTTGAGTTACTATGATTGAAACATTTAAGCATGAGGGCATATGAAAACAATTGGTTTACTCGCGGGCATGAGTTGGGAAAGTTCACTTGGTTATTATCGAGTTATTAATCAAGGTGTTAATACCGCTTTAGGTGGTTTACATTCGGCTAAAATAGTTATGGTTAGTGTTGATTTTCAACCGATTGAACAATTACAACACAGCGGCGAGTGGCAAAAAACGGCTGAATTGTTAATAACATCAGCCAAACAAGTACAAGCGGCGGGCGCTGACTGTTTGTTAATATGTACTAATACTATGCATAAAGTGGCCGCTGAAATTGAAAACGCTATTGATATCCCGTTGCTTCATATTGCTGATGCAACAGCTGAAGTTATCATCAAAAAGAGCCTTACTACCGTTGGTTTATTAGGTACTGCTTTTACCATGGAACAGGGGTTTTATAAGAATAGGTTAACGGAAAAATTTGGCATTAAAGTTATCACGCCTAATGAGCAAGATAGAATGATTGTTCATGAGGTTATCTACCAAGAGCTTTGCTTAGGAAAAGTGAATTTAACTTCGAAAAACGAATATTTACGCATTATTCAGACCATGGCTGATCAAGGTGCACAAGCAGTAATACTGGGTTGTACTGAAATCGGTATGTTAGTTGAGCAAGCTGATACTCGGGTAACCTTATTAGATACCACCACCATTCATGGCCAAAAAGCCATTGAATTTGCTTTAAAAGGTGAGCAATAAACGTTGTGTAATAGGTCTGTGGCCATTGGCTACTCATTTGTTATCAATGATATTTTTGATGAAATTAGAGTAAGTTACGTGCAGAAACAAATTGGTTACAAAATTTTGTAAATTATCAGTTGCGCAGTTTAATTATTTCTGTACAATGCGCCGCAGCTAGAAACGGCAAGGTACTTGAAAGAGTATTACGCAAAACTACCGGTCTAAGGGCAATAGTCTACGACAGCGGAGTTACCAAGGCAGACCCCTTTGTTTAGGTAACATGAAAACCGGTATTAACGTTTCTTATTTGAATTGTTTAATATTATTAAGGTTATACCATGAAATCTATTATCGCCGTGATCGCATTCGCAACATTATCTCTTACTTACACAACACAAGTTGAAGCATCAAGCATTGCTCAAAACCTTTGTGATTATGTTAATGTTGATAATAAGTCTAAGTTACGTTCTTTCTTAAAAAGTAATAAATTAAAAATTCGTAACGTTTTTGATAGTGTTTCTTGTAATGGTAAAAACTTATTAGAATTTGCCGCAGAAAAAAATTCGACGGCAACGGGTTCAATGATCATTGGTAAATTATCAAAGAAAGTTGTTTCAAGTAACTTAGCAACTATTGCTTCTAGTGAATTAGCAGTAATAGCCGAGCAACGTGTTAGCAGCTAAGCAAAACCACATTTGTAAAAGGCGAGTCGTAAACTACTCGCCTTTTTTGATCGCCTCTTTTTCAATCTCGTAAAATCAAACCGCAGTTATTTATAGGAAGCTATCACGTCTTCTACGGTGTTTATACCGAACATAACTTTTTTAATAAAAGATTCCGCACTATTGACTAAATTGAAATTTGGATGTTGCGACCAAACTTCCTGAAGTTTATCGTCTAGTGCTACAGCCGCTTGTTCAGATTCATTTCTTATGGGATTGTTACTTTTTATACTTTCACCTGATTTAGCCGCAGTTTCAAAAAAAATCACCGCATCATAACGTGCAAATTCTTCTTCTAAACTGGTTTTCATGGTTTGAAAGTAATCATCATTAGAGCCTGGCCAATAAGCTAATCCATCTAAACTTCCTCTATCACATAAAATAATGGAGTTTGGAAAAGTCGCTCGTTGAATATCTTCTAAATGTTTTTGTAAATGATAAATAGCTGTTTGCTGTGTTTTTAATACATTGTTTACCGTTGAACGTGCAATTCCGCCACTAAAAATCATGGTAGCTGCTTCGGGAACCGTGGCTATTTGTCCTTCAAATTCACGTCTTATCAAATCTAGAGCGGTTGTTTTGCCCCCGCCAGGACCACCGGTAAGGACAATGCGTTTCTTAATTGTTTTTATGTTCATATAAAGTCACTTCTTATTCACGTGATGATATTATCGCTTAACTTAGAGACAATAATGATAATGTAAATCAAACAATCCGTTGTTCTGTCGATTTTTCAAGATATACCGCAATTGATTTAGACGTAGGGGTAAAAGATCGGTCGCCAACACTGTCTAATGGGACAAGCGGATTAGTTTCTGGATAATAAGCGGCTAAGTTACCTTGTGGAATATCATAAAAGCAAAGTTTGAATCCTTTCACGCAACGGCTTTGATCATCATGCCAAATCGAGGTGATATCTACTAAGTCGTTTTCTTCAAATTTAAGTTTTCTGGCATCTTTTTCATGGATAAATAACACGTTTCTTTCATTTGCAATCCCTCGATATCGGTCATTCAATCCATAAATAGTGGTATTGTATTGATCATGAGAACGCAGTGATTGCAAAGTAAATATTTTTTGATTTTTAACTGACACTTGCTGAGAAGAAATTGCGTGAATATTCTCAGGCAAGGCTTGATAAGAAAACAACGCTTTATTGTCAGGGGTGCGCCATGTTAATTCAGCTGCTGGGTTGCCTAAATAAAAGCCACCTGGTTGGGTTATCTGTTGGTTGAAATCTGAAAATTCAGTGATCGATTGACTGATTAACTCTCGTATTTTCGTGTAATCATCGGCTAAAGCTAACCAATTTATTGCGGTATTCTTTGAGCTTTCTATAAACTTGGGTGTCGTTTTGTTATCGAGGAGGCTATTGTGAAAGTTTCGGCTATTTAATGTGCTATCAGCAATATGAGCGACAATACTGGTTTCAGATTTCAAGTTCGTTGAAATTGGCGCAACATTGCCCTGAGAAGCATGCACCATACTAAAAGTATCTTCTACAGTTATTTGTTGTTCGCCAGATTGTTGCATGTCAATTTCAGTGCGGCCAAGGCAAGGTAGAATCAATGCGTCCTGACCGATTAATAAATGGCTACGGTTTAACTTAGTACTAATTTGTACATTCAACGTGGTATTTTTTAGCGCTGCATGAGTTTGATGGGTATCGGGCGCGGCAGCAGCAATATTTCCACCTAAACAGATCAGCACTTTACTGCGTTTTTCAAGTAAGGCATTAATTGCATGATAAACATTATGACCTTTTTCATAAGGTAGTGGTTGATTCACTAACTCAGACATTGCATCAATAAATGCTTTAGTGGGTTTTTCGTTAATACCCATGGTTCGATTACCTTGCACATTTGAATGGCCGCGAACAGGGCAAAGTCCTGCGCCTTTTTTACCAATATTACCGCGAAGTAATTGTAAATTAACAATTTCTTGAATGGTGTTAACCGAGTGCAAATGTTGCGTTATCCCCATAGCCCAAGTACAAATTACCTTAGTTGATTGTAAATAAATCTCCGCTGCTTGCGTAATTTCTGCCTTAGATAGTCCTGATTGTTCAACAATTTTTTGCCATGAGGTTGCATTAACGACTTGGCAATATTCGTTAAAGTTTTTGCAGTGTTCAGCAATAAAGCTTTCGTCTATTAAGGGAGCTTTGCCTTGTTCTATCGCTTCGCTGTTTTTCGCTAGAATAACTTTTACCATGCCTCTAATTGCCGCCATATCACCGCCAAGCTTCGGGGTAAAATACGCATGACTTATAGTGGTTGCTTTTGGAGTCAATAATTCAAGCGGATCTTGCGGACTTGCAAAACGCTCTAACGCCACTTCTTTTAAATTATTAAAGCTGACAATTTTACCGCCATTTCTGGCGGATTTTCGTAACGCATTCATCATGCGTGGGTGATTAGTACCAGGGTTTTGTCCAAACACAAAAATAGCATCAGCATGGTCAAAATCTTCTAAAACCACGGTGCCTTTGCCTACGCCAATTGCTTCATTTAATGCAACGCCACTGGCTTCATGACACATGTTGGAACAGTCGGGAAAGTTATTCGTACCAAACATGCGGCCAAATAATTGATATAAAAATGACGCTTCATTACTGGCACGACCCGAGGTATAAAACTCTGCTTGATCAGGTGAGTCTAATTGATGTAAATGTTTGGCAATTAATGCAAAACTATCTTGCCAACTAATAGCTTGATAGTGATCAGTTTCTTGGTTGTAGCGCAAGGGTTGAGTGAGTCTTCCTTGGTACTCTAACCAATAATCGCTTTGCCTCATTAATTCACTGACAGAATATTGTTCAAAAAAAGCCTGATCAACAACTTTACTGGTTGATTCCCAAGCGATTGCTTTTGCGCCGTTTTCACAAAATTGTAGCAAGCCTTCTTTTTCATCTCCCCACGCACAACCCGGACAATCAAAACCTTTGTTTTTGTTGGCCTTTAACAGACTTTTTACATTCGTTTGTGGTTGTTGACTTTGCATAATATGCTTCAACGTTGAGGTTAATGACGAAATTCCCCCCGCTTTTTTTGGTTTTTTATGCATGCTTGATATCGGATCATTTTGATGATTATTTTCTGACATAATTAATCCTTTGAAGACGGCAACATTCGCCACTCACCATGATAAAGATTGAAAGACTCACAAGTAGTAAAGCCAATTAAGGTTAAATCAAAACGTTTTGCTGCTAATATAGCTAAGTTAGACACCGCACCAACAGCGATTAACACACCAATACCTGCCATCACCGTTTTTTGAACAATTTCAAAACTAACACGGCTACTGATAACCATGGCTAATTGTGTATCTGCACGTTGAATTAATTGCTTTTGAAGGCAAGCCCCTAAAAGCTTATCTACGGCATTATGACGGCCTATATCTTCCTTAATCAATAACAACTTCCCTTGTTCATTAAAAAGGGCCGCCGCATGACAACCACCGGTCGTTTCAAATAATTGTTGCTGGTCTCTCATCATGTTTGGCCAATGGCCTAAGCTAGTTGCATTTAGCCAATGTGCTGCAGCAGGAGATTGCGGTGGCGATTTTAGTTCAAGTGCCTTCAACGATGTTGTGCCACATAAACCACAACTACTATAGGTCAATTGGTAGCGTTCAAGACTTGATAAATTAACTTTCACTTTTTTTGTTAATTTAACTTCCCAACTATTTTCTTTATTTACTATTGATGATTGTTGACTTGAATCAAGTTGTTCAATGGCGATTGATTCAATGTCATCGATATGACTGATGATCCCTTCAGATAATAATAAGCCGAGAATTAATTGTTCATCGTCACCAGGGGTTCTCATGGTGATAGAAAATATACGTGAGGAAGATTGAGTCAACATTTTGGGGTCGCTGATTGCTGGCTGTTCATAAAAGCTTAGCCTGATCTGCAAAGGTTGTTCGGCAATCACTTGATCATGGCTTACCTGCCTTTGCCCATGAGCATAGGTAATTTTATTCGTTTTATGACTCAAAAGTTCTGGCATTTTTGATTCTATTGTTAAGTGCTGAGTTTTTATTTGCGATATTACGGATTACTTTTTTAAAGGGCTATCATTTAAATGCTTAGCAAGTCCTGATCATAAATAAACTTAGCGGTTAAATGCTCGAACAAAAACAGAATACCAAGCCGAGCTTTGTGTTTTTAAATACTAACATAGTCAATTTGTTATTAGCATGATTAAGCGTAAAACTTCACTTTTACAATTGCTGATAATGTAGATTTATATGAACAATCTTCGTGGTTAATTTGTTCTTTAAATGTGACAAAGTAATGTATTGCAATATGTGTCTGAGTTTAACAAAGAATTTCTAACCTGCTTTCTATCCTATTTTACTTTCCGTTGAACGTAAGCTCACTTTATCTTCTGTCATTGCTCACTAATGATGAATTAATGAGCAATAACTTATCGCTAAAACTATATAAAAAGCGGCGGAGTCATTTATGAAATTAACGTCAAGTGCATTAACAAGCCCCGCAGCGGTAGCTGTGGGTGTTGCTTTAATTTTGTTAGTAGGATTTATCAGTTTATTCAAACTACCAGTGCAATTATTTCCTGATATTGAACGTCCCCGTATTGCCGTGCAAACGTTTTGGCGAGCAGCTTCTCCACAAGAGGTTGAGTCAGAGTTGATAGAACCTCAGGAGCAAGTATTACGCGGTATTCCAGGATTAACTGCAATGAATGCCTTTGCTAATCGTGGCAGCTCTTATATCAACTTAGAATTTAATGTCGGCACAAACATGGAGCAAACCTTGATTGAAGTGATCAGCCGCATGACAAGGGTTCCTAGTTTACCTCGTGATGCATTGCCGCCTCGGATCATGTTAGGTGGCTTTGGGGGAGCAAACCCCGCTTTAACGTTTTTCTTTTTACAAGCACTGCCCGGTAATAACAAATCAATAGATGAATATATAGATTTTACCAATGACACTATTCGACCTCGTATTGAAGCCGTAGAAGGGGTCGCCAGTGTACAAACTTTTACTCAACAAAATAGAGAAGAATTACAAATAAGATTTGATCCGATAAAAGCCGCAGAATATGGCATTCAAATCCCACAATTGATCTCGCTCGTTTCTGCAACGAATGATATTTCTGGTGGATTTGTTGACGTAGGACGTCGCCAATATACCTTAAGGTTTAATGGTAAATATAAAGTAGATGAACTTGAAAACCTTATTTTAGAATCACGCAATGGCAGTAATATTCGTCTTGCTGATATCGCGAAAGTTGAATTAGCTCGACCGGACAAACAAAATATTGCCGTGCAAAATGGTAATCCTGCTTTTTCATTAAGAATTGATCGAGCTAATGGCGCGAATGTTTTAGAAACATTGAATCGAGTGAAGGCAGAAGTAGCCTCCCTTAACAATGAGGTACTTGCTGATAAACAACTGGTGATGGTGCAATCATTTGATGCCTCGGTATTTATTTATCGAGCAATAAAGTTAGTCACCAGTAATCTTTTCGCCGGTGTTATTTTATCGTTATCAATTTTGTGGTTTTTTATCCGTAGAATGCGCGCCACTCTTATTATTGCTACGGCAATTCCCATCAGTTTATTGAGCACCTTTATTGTTTTAGAAATTACCGGTAGATCGTTAAACGTCATTTCTTTAGCGGGTTTAGCCTTTGCCGTTGGTATGGTATTAGATGCGGCAATTGTCGTGTTAGAAAATATTCTTCGAATGCGTGATAAAGGACTTGATAATCATCAAAGTTCAGAGCAAGGGGCACAACAAGTATGGGGGGCATTACTAGCATCTACTGCAACAACGGTGGCAATATTTCTGCCGGTATTTTTCTTAAAAGATATCGAAGGGCAGCTATTTGGTGATTTAGCCTTAACTATCGCAATTGCGGTTTCGGTATCATTAATTGTCGCGGTCGTGTTGCTGCCGGTTTTGGCTAAATATTTATTAAACCAACAAACGATTGAAGATCCTAACGCTAAGCTTTGGGCAAGGTTAACCGCTAAAGTAATGTCGTTAACTCATACTCGTAAAAAACGTCTCAGTGTGGCATCTGGTTTATTAATGCTTCCTTTGGTGATCACTTATCTTGCAATTCCAACGTTAGATTATTTACCACCGGTTAAACGTGATGCTGTCGATGGCAATTTACAGTTTCCTCCTGGCGCGAATATTAACACCATAGAACGTGAAGTTGTTCAACCTATTGTTGATCGATTAAAGCCTTATATGGATGGCACTAAAGAACCAGCACTCAAAAATTATTATCTTTTCAGTGGTCCATTTGGCGGCAATATAGGGGTAAGAGCAAAAGATCAATCTAAAGTAAATGAATTATTAGACATTGTCAGAAATGAAGTGTTAGTGGATTTACCTGATACTCAAGCTTTTGCTTATCAGGGGAACTTATTTGGGGGCTTTGGCGGTGGTCGACAAGTGAGAATGAATTTACAGTCCACAGATACTAAAGCATTACAAAGTGCTGCCCGCCAAGGCGTTGAGTGGGTTAAAGCTGCAATTCCACAAGCGCGTGTTCAAGCAAATCCAAGTACTGAAGATGCTGAGCCTGAATTGCGGTTAACGCCTAATGATAGAAATATATTAGAACAAGGTTGGGATCGTCGTCGTTTAGGTCAGGTTGTAAGGACTTTAGGTGATGGACTTTATGTCGGCGAGTACTTTAATGGTAGTAAACGTTTAAATATGATTTTACGTTCAGAAGGATGGGATGATCCTGACAACTTAGCTGATGTACCTGTGGTAACCGGAAGTGGTTCGATTACCCAATTGTCTGAGCTTGTCGATATTACTCGCACGGTAGGGCCTTCACGTTTAACTCGAATTGATGGAAATCGTACTATTAGTTTGAATATCAATCCCCCGCAAGGCTGGTCATTAGAGCAAACCATAGCCGTTTTGAAAAAAGAAGTAGAGCCTAAACTTAAAGCGGCTTTACCCAGCGATGGCAATATTATTTATGGCGGTAGCGCTGATCAGTTAGAAAAAGCAATTGGTTTAATGGCGGAAAATTTTGCCTTTGCTTTAGTCATTTTATTCTTGTTAATGGCGGCATTATTTAAGTCGATTAAAGATAGTTTATTAGTTGTGATCACCATTCCATTAGCAACGGTTGGTGGCGTACTAGCTTTGCAGGGGTTAAATGTATTTGTTTTTCAACCGCTAGATTTATTGACCATGATTGGCTTTGTGATTTTATTGGGCTTAGTCGTTAATAACGCTATTTTATTGGTACATCAAACACGCTTAGGTCAAGCACAAGGCTTGAAAAGAGTGGCGGCCGTTGAGCAGGCATTAAGGTTACGATTACGTCCTATCTTTATGAGTACCTTAACCAGCTTTTTTGGCATGTTGCCGTTATTGTTAATACCGGGTGCAGGTAGTGTTATTTATCGAGGATTAGCTGCAGTCATTGTGGGAGGGCTGGCGATGAGTACCTTATTTACTATTGTGCTATTGCCTTGTTTATTGCGTTTGAGCAAACAAGATTTTATGCCAAATGCCCTCAGAGAAAAAGCTACAAATCACACGTTAATTGGCCAAGTTTCTAACAATCAAATCATTTAATTATTAGGAGTTTATTATGAAATATCTTCAGGTGAAAAATAAAATCCGCCAGTCATTATTCAATCAAATAGTGACGTTTTCATTGTTCACGATAAGCTTAGCCAGTTTTTCAGTCCAAGCTTTATATTATCAAGAAGGGCAAGACAAAGGTCATTTAGTGAGTGTTGAATTGGCTAAAACAGAGCTAGTGAATCCTACTATGTGGTTGCCGGGTAATGTCGTTAGTCGAAAGAATTCACCTATTTCTGCAGAGCAAACGGGACAACTATTATGGATTGAGGATGTTGGCAAGCAAGTAAAAAAAGGAGATTTAATTGCTAACATCGACAATAGGCATTTGAAATTACAATTAGCAAGACAGCAAGCGCAAGTTAAACAACACCAAGCGAATGTTAGCTACTTAACTAAACAACAAAAACGACTTTCTACTTTAAATCAAAAAAATAACACTTCCCTCAGTGAACTTGAACGGATAATCAAAGATTTAGCCATAGCTAAAAACGAAGTGATTGCGCTTGAAATGCAGGTAAAACAAACGGAGCTTGATATTGAAAAGTCTGCGATAAAAGCGCCATTTTCAGGGAATATAAGCCAACGTTTCGCTCATCTTGGTGAATTAATCACATTAGGACGACCGTTAATACAACTTGTTGATACCAAACATTTAGATATAAAGGTTTCCACTCCATTGGCGATAGCAAAATTTTTACAAGCAGATGCGCAAGTATTAGTGAAATGGCAAGATAAATTAATTGAATTACCGGTTAGAACTTGGAGTAAAGCTGGAGATCAAATATCACGTACTTTTGAAGTAAGATTAGCAGCAGATGACTTAAACTTAATTGCTGGTTCGGCTGTAACTGTTTCGTTGCCTAAGCAAAATAGTAAGCAAGCGACTATGGTTCCAAGAGACGCGCTGGTACTTAGAGAAAATGAAACTTTCGTGTTAACGGTAAATGAAGAAAATCAGGCGAAAAAAGTTAATGTACTTGTCGGGCAGGGCGTTGGACGTTGGGTTTCTGTTATCGGTGCTTTAGGTGAAGGCGAGCAAGTGGTTGTCAGAGGCGGAGAGCGATTAAGTGATGGCCAAAAAGTCAGAAAAGATCAGGCATTAGCGGTTACCGCATCAACCCATTTATAAGCTTTTAACGGCTAAATAGTCTTGGTATTTTGGGCAATAGACTTTGCTTGTTATGCTAGGTACAAGGTTCATTGCATTTTAATTAATGAAACCTTGTACGAGACATTCGCTCATACAGCGTAGCGTAAAGTAAAGTCGAACAGTATATAGGGTAAAGCTTTGATTTAATGTAAATTTTGGCTTTTATATACTTCTATTCTATTTCGACCGTTTTCTTTAGCAAGATACATGGCGCGATCCGCATCGTTAATGAGTTCTTCAAAGGATTGATGCTTTTCATTAAAGGTAGCAATACCAATACTAAGGGTCATATTAATTTCTTTATTGTCAACGGACATACAATGACGCGCTAAAGAGTCTTGAATACGCCGTGCTGTTTCTAATCCTCCAGCAATATCGCAATCTGGCAGTATTATGACAAATTCTTCACCGCCATATCGACCTAAAAAGTCAATTTCACGGATCTCTTTAGTACAAATTTCACAGATATGCATTAATACTTCATCACCGACTAAGTGACCATATTTATCATTAAATTCTTTAAAAAGATCACAGTCGAGTAGAATAATCGTTAAATTATTCTGTGAACGTTGTACCCGTGAAATTTCGATATGACCGCGGTCGAATAAAGCTCTGCGATTTGCTACTTTGGTTAATGGGTCTGTATTTGAAAGCTCTTCTAGCACGTGAGTTCTTTCTTCAACAACTTGTTTCATTACCTGTAAAGAAACCGTTGTTTTACTCAACTTTTCATTCATGGCATTAAAAGCATTCGCAATATTTTCAAATTCTTGAGAATGATTTGATAATTTTATTTCTTCAAAGTGGCCACTGTGATTAGCTTGAAAAGCATCTTTAATTTCATTCATAGAAGTTTTAAATACCTTCGTTAAATGATGAGCGCCAAAGGTAAGTAGGAAAATACACACCGCTAATATAATCACAATAATTGCAACTTCCTGTTTTAACACATGATGAATATTTTTTTGGGCGATAGTGGATAATTGTTCAGAATCACCTCGAATGGTTTCAAGTTGAATAATTAATCGATTTTTTAAGTGAGCTTTAATCGCTTCACTGGCATTATGTAACTTATTTTCGTTAATTTTTTGAAATAAGCGTATCACACTAAGGTTTTGGCTATTGATACTGTTTTTTAATGTTTGTTCTTGCGGAGTGAGTGTCGGGGAATCTTTTAGGATCATGGCCAGTTTTCGTTGAGAATCATGCCATGTAGAGGCGTTATAATTATCTTTATAAATATCGTTATTAATGATCAATTGTTTTAATATGTTGGTATGAGTAACAAGGTTTTTTGCGTAGTTTTCTTGTTCGATTGCCTGTTCAATGATTTCTGATGAACGAATAATACTAGCCACTAAGAAAATAAATATCATGCAACAACTTGCGGTGAAAAAGTATATGCGCTGGGTGAGGCTCATTTTCATTTTTATATCCTTATAAAATGACGTTAAACAGTCCGTTTATCGGCTAATATTCACCGCACTTGGGTTAACTTGCAGTATCGCTCTACTGTCAACAAACTGATTCATGTTAGGCACTTGTTTAATTATATTTGAATGTGTTTCAGCAAGCCAAGCGGTTTGAGAATTTAAATTAAGCAATAATGATTGGTTTAATTCTAGTTTAAAAAGATAATCTGGCCATATCCAATTAATAAATTCTGTCGATAAATCAAGTTTACTGTTTATTATCTCTTTCGCTTTGTCAGGGTGAGAAGCGATATAGTTAATCGCGGTATTTAACCCCTGCAAAACACATGTTGCTTTTTCGATGCGAGCTCTATCTGGGACTAATGATACTAAGTTAAAACTCAGTGTATTTAAGTTTTTTGTGTCATGAATAGTTACTTTTTTATCAAATATTTGTTTGCTTTGAAATGCGAATGGCTCCCAAGGAACTATAGCATCTACTTCATTATTCATTAAACCATCAACCAATTTCGCGGGTTCATAATGAACTAATGACACATCTTGTGCGTTTACACCATCAATGGCTAGTAAAGTACTTAAAAAGTATTCACTGGCGGTTTTTTTTGTTACGCCAATGATTTTTCCTTGTAAGGATGAAGTCCCCGCTAGGTTATCATCAGAACGGGTGATGAGTTTGACATCATTATCAGATTGAGCAAACATTGCGTGTGTTACAAAGGGGAGTCGGTTTAAACTTTGAAACGCAATTACGGAATCTGAGCTAGTGGCAAAATCGACTTCTCCTTTAATCACTTTATTAAAGGCTACACCACCGCCTATGACGTCTTTAATCTCTACTTCTACACATGTTGAATCAAAAGCCTTGATCGCCGTTGCCACATAAAATGGCGCTGATAGAGGTGTTTTTGAAACGGCAATACTAACGGGGTATTTTTCTACTTGCCAAAACTTAGTTAAATTAACAACTAAGAAAATAACGCTCATGATTAACAGCAGTATCATAATAGAAAATGGAATGCTTTTTCTTCGCAAAGGTGATCACTTATAAATTTGGTTTATTTGATTATAGAAAAGATTCCATTTTTTATCTTTAATATGATTAACATTCCTAAAATAATTTGTAGAGAGTGTTATTTAAGGTATCGTGTTAAAGGTTTAAAGCTATCTCTTAGTAACTAACGGATTTACTTCTTTTGTTGAACCAAGCCAAGCAATAATAAAAGCTAATACAAAAGGTAAAACACGTTCCAAGACATCGCCTGGTGGTGGAGGGAAAAAGCTAAAAATAACGGTGGTGAAAAAACCAATCAATATTGCTAAAAAGGTGAACTTTCCAGAAATTATTCTGCCCATTAATATAATGATCACTACTGGCCCAAATGCGGCACCAAGAGCATTCCAAGCAAATAACACTCGGGTAAAAATATCTTCTGGAGCAAAAATAGCTAAACACATGGCAACGCCACACATTACGATTACCGTGACGCGTGATAACACTAAATTTTGTCGTGATTTCTGTGAACTGACATCATATGAAATAGCACTAGCGGCAACTAAGAGCTGGCTGTCTGCTGTAGACATGATGGCAGACAAAGTGGCAGCAACAACTATGCCTGCAAGTACCGGATGAAAGACTTGTTGCGACAACGTGACAAGTGCTTGCTCACCAGTCACGGGAGTTGCCAATAGAACTTTTGCACTCCAACCCACTAAAAGCATGCTAAAAAAGATAATAACAGACCAACCAATACCAATATATTTGCCTTGTTTAACCGCTTTTTCATCTTTTAGAGCCATTAAACGATTAACAACATGGGGTTGGCCGGGGTTACCCAATCCAATGCCAAAAGTGCCTAAAACAAAAAATAACGCATAAATACCTTGATGTTCACCAAACCAAGTTAATTGCGTTTCATTAAAAACCAATTGCATTTGTTGCCATAATTCGATGGGACCACCAATTGCATAGATAGCGGCAGTTGGGAGCATAATCGCTGTTGCTACCATTAATAAACCTTGTAACGTATCTGTGATGCTAACCGCCCAAAAGCCGCCTAATAAGGTATAAATTAAGATGATAACCGTGCCAAGCATGATACTGTTGTTAGCACTCATCGCAAAAGTGTCGCTAAACATATTTCCAGCTGCTTGAAATTGTGCCGCGATATAGAAAGCAAACGAAAACACGATACATAAGGAACATAGCCATAAGATGGCTTTACTATGCGAACGTCCTTGAGCAATAAAGTCACTTAAGGTGACCGACTTTTGTTGTTTGGCTTTTTTTTGCATACGAGGCGCGAGCCATAACCAGTTAAAGCTATAACCTAAAACGACTGATGGGACTATCCAAATAGCTGATAAACCGAGTAAATAAGCTGCGCCGCTCATTCCTAACAATGACCACGCTGAAGAAGCACTTGCTGCTGCACTAATTGCCGCGACCCAAGGACCTAATTCTCTGCCACCGATAAAATATTCATCCGTGTTTGTCGTGCGTTTATTACTCCAAATACCAATGGAAATAAGTACTATTTTGTAAATAATCAGAGTTATTAATACGGTAGTTTGATAGTCCATACGGGGTTATTATTCTTTTGAGTCGTTACTCCGTTTTAACATTATCGAACGTAGAGATAAATACTTGCAGTTGAGATTGCTTATTTTTATAACCGATAAATCGTAATAATAAGTGTTGTGGTATGACAGTTTCGTACTCTAAAACCGAGAGTTTTTCAAAGTCGTTATGTGTATACAAAGTCTCTAGCGAGTTATTAGCAAAACAAATTAAAGGTTGATGAAGTTTATTCGCATGGTTAAGCAATAAAGAAGCGATACCTTGATGTTGAAATTTTTCATCAACCACTAAAGCATGTAGAAAATAATGACGAAATTGTTCAGCAATTTTAGATACCATGACTGCGGCAATGATCGTGTTGTTTTTTTTTACGAAATAACACTGGTCGTGTCCTAAGAAACTGGCAGAATAATGTTGTGCTTTATAAAAGTGCAATAGCGCTTTTTTATCAGACTTTTCTGCTTTGGTTATTTTCATGATTGATAACGGTGTGTTAATTCATTGCACTATAGTAACGTTTTTTTATTTCATTTAACTTTTGAACTGTGCTTTTTAGCAAAATAGTTAACAAATAAAGATAAATACATTTAAAGTATTGTCATAAAATGAGTAACATAAGCCATATCGCTTAGGTCTGATATAACGAAAAGCTGAACGTGAGTTTATTGTAACTTATAACTTTCTCTTCATTTTATGTGAACATGTGCTATTGATAATAGGTAGCCATGCTCAAGGATAGGATTTTAGCAACTCAGATGAGCGGCAATTGATTTTTTACTGTGTTAGGTAATTGATTTGATTCGTTTTAACCAATGATTAAGTACTATTCATACTTTTCGAGCAATTAGGAGTTTATAAGTAAATGGTAACCCCTGAATTATCAATTATTGTATTAAATCTATTTATAATTTTAGTGGCATATATTTCTATTTACCCTAAATTAGCAGGCAATAGTTTTAATAAAATTTCATTTTACGATATTTTTGCCTCAGGGTTTTCATTGGTATTGGTCGGTTTTAACTATTGGGAAAGTTCTTATCAATTTAGTTTGCTGGTGACTAAAACGAATTGGTTTTGGTTCACTTTTATTAGTTACGCCATTATTGAAATACCTATTATGATTTGGTATTTCAAAAAGCGAAAAGTAAAAATAAATATAAAGTTAGCCAAGAAATGAAGCAAGAGTACTTACGGTTAGCTGATTCGTTTTTGCGCATAACATCCACTCAGTTGACGATGTTATGAGTCAATATTCTATTAACACGATTGTCTGTACCATTTTTGCTTTAGTAGCATTTGCGGGAAATTCAGTACTCTGTCGGCTTGCTTTAGGGGAAGATACCATTGATGCCGCCAGTTTTACCATAATACGTTTGTTGTCGGGCATCATTACCTTATTACTTGTTATCTTCATTGTGAGAAAAAAACACACCTCAAAAACCTGCCTACCTCTTTCTTATGGGAATTGGTATGCAGCCGTTTTGTTATTTATTTATGCCTTAGCATTCTCTTATGGTTACAACACTTTAGATACAGGCACTGGTGCATTAATTCTATTCGGTGCTGTTCAAATAACGATGATTATAATCAGTGTTTTTAAGGGCAATCGACTACATTTAAGTGAATGGCTAGGGTTAGGCGTAGCCTTTAGCGGTTTTGTATACTTAATGCTTCCTAGCATAACAACCCCGTCGGTAATGGGGTTTATCTTAATGACGATTTCAGGTGCTGCTTGGGGAGTGTATACATTAGTAGGTCGGGGATCCAAACACCCGCTTTTTGATACGGCTTTTAATTTTTTAAGAACTGTTCCATTGCTAATAGTGCTCATTTTTTTTACTTTCGATGATTTTTCTGTCACATCCAATGGTGTGTTATTCGCGGTTTTATCGGGTGCTCTTGCTTCCGGGCTAGGTTACGCCGTGTGGTATGTTGCGCTTAGGGAGTTAACAGTTACACAAGCGGCAGTTGTCCAGCTATTTGTCCCTGTTATTGCCACTTTGGGTGGTGTTATATTTACCCGTGAAATATTAACGCTACAGTTAATTGAAGCGTCTGGTTTAATTCTCGGTGGGATTTTTATGGTCATCTTAGGTAGACGTTATTTTGTTACACCTCTAAAAAACTAATGATAACCCTAATAAAGTTAAAGGCTTAATAAAAGTGTATTGAGTTGATGTCGTCAATAAACCTGCTAAAATTTTAGTAAGAGTATAAAGTTTATACTTGTGAAATTTATCGCCGTTCGTGCTATTTAGTGCTTATGGCCTAATAAAAATAACGATTTAAGGGCATATTTATGTATCAAACTATTATTTGCGCAATAGAAGCAAGTGAAGAAGGCAAAGAAATACTCGAAAAAGCATACAAACTTGCGCAACTGCATAATGCTAAGTTATTCGTTACTCATGTGATCCCCTATTCAATATTGCCAAAAGATTATCAAAAAGAATTGGAAGAAAATGCATTACCTGAAATTGAATCAATCACTTCTTCTTTCGATATTGATAAAAATCACATTACGATTAAAGTTGGCAAAGTTTACGAACAAGTTTGCTTATTAGCAGAAAAAAAACATGCAGACTTAATTATTCTTGGCACTCATTCAAAAAAAGGCTTGAATGCGCTGATTGGTTCAACGGCTAATGCTGTAGCAAACTATGCAAAATGTGATGTGTCCCTAATTAAAATATAATTGTAGCTCTAAATTATATAAATCTTACTTGAATGATCTTAACGTTATAGGATAAATGCCGATGGGTTTTTATCCTATTTTGTTTATTTTAATGATAATTTATTTGTTTTAAATATTTTCTCTTGTTGGTATATCGATGAATGCATTACTGGTAGTCATAATAACAACCCTATTCGCTGGTTTAGCGATGGCGCTAGGTGCCACATTAGCTTATTTTGAAAAAATTGATAACCAATGGGTAGAAGAAGATATAAGGCATGGCGTGATGGCATTTGGCGGGGGAGCATTGCTGTCTGCCGTCGCCTTGGTATTAGTGCCTGAGGGGATTGCAAACTTATCCCCTTTATCGGCTTCATTCTGGTTTATACTTGGTGGCGTTAGTTTTATGATGCTTGATATTTATCTGATAAAAATCAATACTCCTGCTAGTCAATTAGCGGCAATGCTTGCTGATTTTATACCTGAATCTATTGCTTTAGGAGCCGCATTTGCAACAGGGCATAGTAACGCCATGTTACTTGCAACGTTAATTGCCTTACAAAATTTACCAGAAGGCTTTAGTGCCTTTCGTGAGCTTAATACCGGTGCTGCTTTTAAGCCTAAAAAAGTCATTTTACTGTTTTGTTTAATGGCAACTTTAGGTCCTATTGCTGGGATAATGGGATACTTTTGGTTATCTGAATCTCCAGTCGCTATTTCCATTATTATGCTTTTTGCTTCAGGTGGAATTCTTTATTCTATTTTTCAAGATATCGCACCACAAGTGAAATTGGAAAAACATTGGACACCACCTATGGGGGCTGTTTTAGGTTTTGTTTTTGGTATGTTCGGCTTGATGGTCAGTTCTTAAATAAATGTGCTAGTGGGATCACAAACTAGGCTAACAGCAAATGTAGCTCAATTAATTGAGTAAATTCAGACATTTTCATACGAGGAGTATTTGTAAATATGGATGTTTCTAGACAATTTAATCGATATTTAGTTTTATCTGGAATATTAAATGCAATTGCAGCCATTTTGCATTTAGGTTGTATTTATTTTGGTGCCTCCTGGTATCGACTATTCGGGGCAGGTGAAGAAATGGCATTAATGGCCGAACAAGGTAGCAATTATCCTACGATCATTACCTTCGCTATTTTTTCTGTATTGTCTATTTGGGCTCTGTATTGTTTCTCTGCGGCTGGATTAATCCAAAAACTCCCATTCACTAAGTTTGTTCTCGTGCTTATTACATCCATTTATTTTATACGAGGATTTATTGGCTTTATCTTTATCTTTATGCCGATAGGGCGCAGTCCAGAATTTTGGTTTTGGAGTTCTTTTATTTGTATCACCTTCGGTGTTTGTCATGCATTAGCTTTAAAAACAATGGACAAGCATTAAGCCACGGTTAAATTGTTAAAAGTTCAAAGGACATTTCTCCCCATCATGTACTGCTTTTTTGGTCTAAACGGTCATAGAAGGTGATGATTTTTACGACGTCGCTTTTGTTGCGACTGAGCTGACTTAGTCATGTTTCCTCTTAAAACATTGAGATCAAACGGATCAGTGACATCACTTTCATCATAATTAACTGTTAAGATAGTTTGTCACCCAAATGGTTATCTTTAAAATCTTTCGGTGCGTTAACCTTTTATACTCTTCTTGACTTTATCAATTTAAAACAAATGATTGTTGGTTTTTTATACGATATGCGTTAGTTTTAATCAGGGTGACAGGTTTTTGCGAGTAGTTTGGTTTTATCTGTCAAATTATCGTAATGGGAGGTGTTTATGGATCGAAAGTTTATTCTCACTGCATTTGGTTATGCAATTCTCGGCTTGGGTTTAGGCATTTATATGGCTGCTTCAAAAAATAATATTCAGCACGTAACCCATGCTCACTTTATGTTAATTGGTTTTTTATTATCTTTTGTCTATGGTTTATGCCACAAACTATGGCTAAATAACTCAACCTCGCGGTTAGCAAATGTTCAATTTTATGTTCATCAAATAGGCTCGTGTATAACCTTAATAGGCTTGTTTTTACTCTATGGCCAGTTTGTGCCATTTGAAATTATAGACCCTATATTAGCGATAGCATCACTTGCTGTTTTTCTCGGTGTTATTTTAATGAAAATTGAATTTGTCAGATGTACTCGTCAAAAATAAAAACTCATTTGTCAGGTAACGTTATTATTTTGATAGTTGTTTTTATGGGTAAACGTTAAAAAAAATTAACGGACTCTGACAGTGTAGTTAACTAACTATCATGTGTTTATTAAGTAAAAGCGAACTGGGAGGATTTATGATACATAAAGCCAAAGCCATATTAATTATTACAGTTTCGCTGTGGGGGCTCATTGGTGCGGTTCAGAATGTTATCGATTGGAACGGTACTATTGGTGCCGTAGGCGCGGTGGCATCAATGTCTACCATTCAAGGAGGCAAAGAAAGTTGGCAAGCCACTGATAGCACAATTGTCATTTTAGTTGGTGCTTTCTTTATTGTTGCATCTAAGCTGGTAAGCGCAAGTTTATGCGCGATTGGCGGGTTTAAGATGTGGCAAGCACAACAAAGCGATATAAAAGCTTATAAGCAAGCAAAAGAGCTGGCTTTAACTGGATGTGCGATTGCAATTTTCATGTTGTTTGGTGGTTTTATTGTCATTGCTGAAAGTTGGTTTGAATTATGGCGCTCTCAAACGATGTTAGGGCCCGTACTTCAGTCTGCTTTTCGATATGCAGGTATGATAACTCTGATCGCGATCTTTGTTTCGTCTAAAGAATGACTTTTGACATTTATTTGAAGCTTCAAGTAGGTTTTAAACAAACATGAATTTATCATTATAAACATTGTATTAAACTTGATATAAATTGGAGGATTCGTCATGGAATTTCACAAACATGGATTATCCATTGGCATAGAAAGGTTTGATAAGAACTTTTTCCTGTCATTAAAAGCCGTTGGTAAATTAACACATGAAGACTATGAGATAATTACCCCCATGATTGACTCAGCACTCTCGCAAGTAAAAGACCCGAAAGTAGATGTGTTAATTGATGGCACTGAATTACAAGGTTGGGAATTAAGGGCTGCCTGGGATGATTTAAAACTTGGTCTGAAACATAACAACGAGTTTCGTAAAATAGCGATTTACGGTAATAAGCATTGGCAGGAAATTACTGCGAAAATAGGTGCATGGTTTATGTCGGGTGAAGTGAAATATTTTGACGATGTTAACGATGCACTTAGTTGGTTAACACTTAAAGAAAAGTAACTCACTAAACACTGTGCATTAAGAAACTTTTGCAGCAAGGAATTTATGAAAAAACTACTGTTAAGCTTAATTCTTATGTTAATGACGGGCTGCTTAGGTATGCCGCAATTAGTGCAACCCGTTAATCATTTTGAGCTCGATAAATATTTGGGTAAATGGTATGAAATTGCCCGTTTAGATCACTCATTTGAACAAGGTCTTAGTAAGGTTTCGGCAGAATACTCTTTACTCGAAGACGGTGGAGTGTCGGTGATTAATCGTGGCTTCTCTGCTGAAACTCAAACGTGGCAAGAAGCAGAAGGTAAAGCTTATTTTGTCAACGATGAAACACAAGGCTATTTAAAGGTCTCTTTTTTCGGCCCCTTTTATGGGTCATACGTGATTTTTGAGTTAGAGAGAAATAACTATGATTATGCGTTTGTTTCTGGACCAAATCATGATTACCTTTGGTTATTAGCGAGAAGCCCTTCAGTAAGTCAAGAAATCAAGACAAAGTTCGAAAAAATTTCACAAGATCTTGGTTTTGATATCCGTAACTTAATTTACGTTGATCAAAACTAATTGACATTGATAGTCATTACTAGGCAAGCCTACATTTCCTTTTTTGAGGCTAATGAACTAGTGCTTTTGCGCTTTATCAAGGTATAAGTTTATTTTAAGTATTTACCTTAACCAGTTAAAAAGTCGCTATGCAATAATCGTATTTAAGTTAATACTCAACAGTTTAGCAATAATCACGCTGGAAATAGTTTTATAGCAACAATGAACCATGTATTATTTGAACGATAAAGCCGCGTCTTGGAATTAAACTGACCCATGGAATTAGAAATCAATATCATTGATGCCTTTACCGATGTTGCATTTAAAGGCAATTCAGCCGCAGTCATTATCACAGAAGAGTGGTTGCCTGACAGTCTTATGCAGTCAATTGCAACGGAAAACAATTTATCGGAAACGGCTTTTGTAAAACAGCTATCACGTCAAGAATATGAAATTAGATGGTTTTCACCGATCACTGAAATAGATTTCTGCGGACATGCAACTCTGGCTGCTTCATTTGTTATATTCGAAAAAAATTTGAGTATTCAAACTTTACGTTTTTATGCAAAAGCTGTTGGTCATTTATCGATTAATAAAGCGGAAAATGGCTATATTGAAATGATTTTTCCGAGTAGGGCACCGAAAGTGTTGCATGATATTCCTTCTGCGTTATTAACAGGGTTGTCGATTCAACCTGAAGAAGTGTTGTTAAACGAGCAAGCTTATTTTGTTGTATATGAAAATGAAGACGAGGTAAATGCCGTCGTTACTGATAATGACTTACTGAAACAGCTTGCTCCTTATGATGTTGTGGTTACCGCTCGATCAACAGAATATGATTTTGTTTCCCGATATTTTTGGCCTGCTAATGGCGGTGAAGAAGATCCAGTGACAGGTTCAATTCATACTGGTTTAGCGCCTTATTGGTCTGAAAAACTAGCTAAATCTAAGCTCGTTGCATACCAAGCATCAAAGCGTGGTGGTGAAGTTATCTGTCATGTGATTGACAAGAAGGTTGCTATATTAGGTAAAGCAGTAAAGTACTTAACGGGCACAATAATCATATAGAACTTCTTCTTTTAAACGATTTATTTATAGCGCAAAATACCGTATTGAAAGACTTATTTTCGTTTCAATTATCATTAACTGTTAAAAATATATTTGTCTGAAAAGGAGTAACTGTGATTTCTAAATTGCCCAAATGGGTAGAGTATGGTGCTTTTATACTATCTTTTGTCGCGGGTTATATAAATTCGATTGGGTTATTAGGTTTTGATCATAAAGCTGTGTCACATTTATCAGGCACAGCTACCTTACTTGGTATTAATATTATCAATGCAACCACAGGGTCATTTTTTCATATTTTACTGATATTAGTCAGCTTTTTAGTGGGCGCTACTTTATCAGGTTTTTTAATCCGCAGTAGTGCTCTCAAATTAGGTCGCCATTACGATACGGCGTTATTTTTAGAAGCAATTTTAATACTTATTTCAATTCCGCTTTTATCAAGGGGCTATCTGATAGGTCATTATGTCATATCAGCGGCATGTGGTTTGCAAAACGCGTTAGCTACTTCATATAGTGGAGCGATCATCAGAACAACCCACTTAACAGGAATATTCACAGACTTAGGCATTTTAATTGGAGCAAAATTTCGCGGAGAAGCCTTTGATAAAAGAAAGTTTTTATTATTTTTATTGATAATTTCAGGCTTTATTATTGGTGGCAGCTCTGGTGCATATTTTTATTATCAATTTAGTTTTCAATCATTATTTCTACCAACATTAATTTGTATATCAATTGCTTGTGCATATCGTCTTTATAGCGCGAAATCAGTGTCTTGAACTACAAGTCTTTAGGCATAGAATGCTTAGTCTATAAACGGTTCATAGGCATGATTTGTGTGTTTTGTTTCTAGTTAAGTTATTGACTATTAAGTAATAATTTTTAAATGGTGAGTAGTTTGTTGATGTAACAGTACAAGCCTACCAGTGATTAGCGCGATCTACTTCTTTAGTGAATGATTAATTGTTTAAGAAAATCTTTACTTTATTATTTAACCTATTGTTTTAATTTGTATAAATTGAATATTTATGTTAAATCATCTCAGATACACTATAAATTTCTACCTAAACAATTTTTCGGAGTCACATGAATAACGTCCACCAATACTTAGAAATGGCTTCATTTGTAGTCACTATCATAGGCTTTCCCATTGCCATTATCAGCTATATTAGGGAACAGAAAAACCAGAGAGATGAACGAGAATACGGCACTTACGATGCATTAGATGATAAATATATAGAACTTCAACAACTGTGTCTTGATTATCCTAATCTAGATATTTTTGATACTGCTTTTCCTACAAAAGAAGAATTAACTATTGAAGAACAAAAACAAGAAGAAGCTATTTTACTTATCAGAATATCAATCTTTGAAAGAGCATATTTAATGTATAAAAGAACGCCAGATAAGTTTAAAGCGTCTCAATGGCTTGGCTGGGAACTCGAAATTAAAGAATGGTTAGAAAGAGATAATTTTAGAAAAGTTTGGGAAGAACATAAACATTATTACGATAAAGATTTTGCTAATTATTTTTCATGATGTTTAGTTCTGTTAAAATTGACTATCCCGTAAAAATTAGCCTATCTTGATGACTAATCTAAGTGTATTTGCTACTTTACTATATAATTCAATGTGATATATGTTGGATTTAGTTAACGTTGTACTAATGCAGTATATAAAAAGCATTTGTTTACTTTTAGTTAACATTACTTGTGCTACGCTTAAATAATTAACAGGGATTGGATAATTCCTTCATTGAAGAAGTTAATGAGTATTTAGGCTTTATATCTTGAAGGTAGTTCATGAATAGTTTAACGGGTGTAACACTACAATCCTTGCTTGAAAAAGCAAATATCGGGGTAGTGATTCATAATTGGGATACTAAGGTTGTCTATGCAAATCCTGTTGCTCTTAAGCTCTTGAGGTTAACTCATGAGCAAATGATCGGCAAAGATGCAAAAGATCCCCAGTGGCGATTTATTGATGAAGGTAATCGACCAATACAGCCTGAAAATTACCCTGTATCTCTTGTCAAAAGATTCAAAGCACCATTAAATAATGAAGTGTTTGGTGTGATTGATAGTAAAAATGAAAAACCTTCTTGGTTTATGGTCAATGCATATCCTGAGCTTTCATCTTTTTTAAAAGAAAGCTTTATTGTGGTAACGTTTAATGATATTTCAGAACAGAAAAATTTATTTTCATATCGTGCTATTGTTGATAATGCAAAGGATGTCATCATAGTAACGGAAGCTGAGAGTATTGATGCACCGCTAAGTCCACGAATTGTTTATGTTAATAAAGCGTTTGAAGCGCTTACCGGCTATACAAAAGATGAAGTGATTGGTGAAACACCACGGATCTTACAAGGAAAAGAATCCGATAAAGCAGAGTTAGCAAAAATTAGACAAGCTCTGTTAGAAGAAAAATCCATCAATAGTACCATTCTTAATTACTCTAAATCAGGCCACCCATATTGGCTAAATATGGATATATTTCCTTTAACCAATAAATATGGGGAAGTAACCCATTTTGCCGCCTTAGAAAGAGATGTTACCAGTGAAAAATATTATGCCGAACAATTAGAAAGTAAGAATGAAGGATTAAAAGAGATCAAGGCGAACCTTGAAAGCATCATCCGTGAAAAAACTCAAAAACTGCATGATGCCAATAAAAAGCTTTATCATCACGCCTATTATGATGAGTTAACCGATATACCAAATCGACGTAGTTTCACAGAGCAAGCCGTTAAGCAATTTAGTCGAGCTAAACGCGAGAATTCAGTCATATTATCAGGGCTAATAGATATTGATTTATTTAAACGATTCAATGATACCTATGGTCATGCCATTGGTGATCAAGTGCTAGTCAGTGTCGCAACAACATTATCATCCTTTTTCCGTCAAGAAGATGTGTTTGGCCGTTATGGCGGTGAAGAATTTGCCTTTTGTATTTTAATCTCAGAACAAAGTAAAGTAATGGAAATTTGTGAGCGATTAAAAGATAAAATGGCCCAGTCGATGATAACGCTCGAAGATAACACTGAGTTGTCTGTTACTGTAAGCATTGGGGTGAGTGTAGCTTCTGCCGACAAAACAACTAATTTAACAGATGAATTAATTAAAGCGGATAAAGCTCTTTACGAAGCGAAGAATAATGGCCGAAATTGTGTAAAAATTAGTAAAGAAACTTAAAGCACTTACTTTTTCACTGATCTTAACTAGTCAAGTTAGTCGTAAATATAAAACAAGTAATGAAGGAAAGAAAGTGGTGAACTGTAGTAGCTCATATCTGATTTAATTTTGGTTTTGACTTAACCCTTAAGTTGATTAGCTCAGCAAAGATTCGAAAACGGACATTTCACTCATTAGTTTTATAACTTCTTGGTGCCAGCAGCAGACAATGGTAACGCAAACAGGAACCGCTAAAACAATGCGAATTTGCATATAAGCGGTCCTACTGACTGACTTTGTTAACCTGTCATTTTATTTGTCACTATAAGAGTGATGGTTATTGGGATTTGTTTTTAATATATAAGTTGACCAAACGTATGGCCACGGGATAACTAGCAGATCGATAATAATCCCGATTGAGTTAGATCTTATTAGCCCAGCCGCCACCGGACCAATTTGTCCTGCAGACCAAAGTTGCAAACCAACTGCCAACATCCAAATTACTTTATAAGTCAATTGCATAAAAAGCAAAGGTAGCATTTTCAGAGGCTGCCAAACTCCTAAAATAGACAATAAAGTAAATGCTCCCCAAAAGCTAAATGCCACCCCTTGCAAAGGATCCCATACTTCATTTGGGTTGATGATTGTCGGCCATATCCTATAACCAAATACAACCACAATAAGAAGGTAAACCGTTCTTAGTATATTTATTCGTAATTTTGATACTTCTACTTTCATAATTTTCCTCATGAATTCTAATAGAGTTAGTTTCATTGGCCACTGAGGCAAAGAATACGCCAACACTTAACTCTCTGATATTAAGTGGGAATCACTCTGAGTTAACAAGTCGTAAGGAGTTGGTTTTACAACTTTATAGTCGTTTTAACCACAATATTAGGATTAGTGTAAATTTAAATTTTTAGTAAAATATAAGATATTATCTTTGATATACTTACTTGAAAGTAAATGAAAAATATTATTATGAGTAGCGATATGTTGATGGTCTTCTATCTAGCTCAACTTTAAATACACTATTTTGTAAGTGTCCGCTCGTCGCTCTGATCTTTTGTCGGTAGCAATAAAGATCAATGTCAGCTTTTAGCGCTATTTCTCTATAAAGGCGAAATTAAGATTATGTTTGAATCATTAAAACAAGATGTTATCTCTTTAAAGTAATTTATTTTCAGATTGTTTCGTTTTTTATATTCGCTAGTGTGTTTCTCTTCTTAGGAAAAAGTTAAAAGGAAAGAGATTAATAAATAAAAAGACCGAAAAACCTAGGTTTTCGGTCTTCATTGGTTGAATCATTTGAGTAATTCAATCTCATGTAGTTGAGAAATCAACTACACATTATTTTACTTTCATGCCTGGTTTAGCACCATCTTCAGGATTCATTATCCATAAGTCTTTACCACCTGGACCTGCCGCTAATACCATACCTTCAGACATGCCAAAACGCATTTTACGAGGTGCAAGGTTCGCTACCATAACCGTTAACTTGCCTTGTAAGTCTTCTGGCTGATAAGCCGACTTAATCCCTGCAAATACTTGACGTGTTTCACCGTTGTCATTGGAGTCTAATGCAAGCTCTAAACGAAGTAATTTATCAGCACCTTCAACATGCTCTGCTTTGATTATTTTCGCAATACGTAAATCAATTTTGGCAAAATCATCGAACTGAATCTCAGGGGCGATAGGATCGGCACCCAAAGGGTCGGCAAGGGCGGCTGAATTATCGATAACTTTTTCCTTTTTAGCCTTTTTCTTTTTTGGTTTTTCTTCTTTAACAGACTCTCCGCCTAAACTTTCTTTAGAGGCATCTGTCATGGCATTAATTTTATCCATGTCTACGCGCTGTAGAAGTGCTTTAAATTTATTAATTTTATGATCGGTCAATATAGTTTTATGACCTTCCCAAAGTAATTCATCATTTAAAAAGCTTTCTGTGCTTTCTGCTAACACCGGCAACACTGGCTTTAAATAAATCATTAAGGTTCTAAATAAATTAATACCAAGCGAACAAATATCTTGTACTTCTTGTTGTTTAGTTTCATCTTTGATTAATTGCCAAGGTTCTTTTACGGCAATATATTCATTAACTTTATCGGCAAGCGCCATGATTTCGCGCATCGCTTTACCAAATTCACGATTTTCATAAAGTTCAGCTAAACGATCACCGGCGGAAGTTACTTCATCGGCAAGCGCTTGATCATCGATATGAGTTGATAACATGCCGTCGAAACGTTTGGTAATGAAGCTTGCACAACGAGAGGCAATATTAACGACTTTACCGACTAAATCAGAGTTTACACGTTGTGCAAAGTCTTCAAGGTTTAAATCTAAATCATCAATGCGGTTCGTTAATTTTGCCGCATAGTAATATCGTAAATATTCTGGATTTAAATGTTCTAAGTAAGTTCGACCTTTAATAAAAGTCCCTTTAGATTTAGACATTTTTGCGCCATTCACGGTCACAAAGCCATGGGCATACACTGAAGTTGGTTTGCGATAACCTGCACCTTCTAGCATGGCAGGCCAAAATAAACTGTGGAAATAAATAATATCTTTACCGATGAAATGATAAAGCTCAGCGTCCGAGTTTTCTTGCCAGAAACTGTCAAAATCAATATTTTCCTTAGCACACAGGTTTTTAAAACTGCCCATATAACCAATTGGCGCGTCTAACCACACATAGAAAAATTTACCCGGTGCATTAGGAATTTCAAAACCAAAGTAAGGTGCATCACGACTGATATCCCATTGCTTTAAACCTGATTCAAACCATTCGCTAAGTTTATTAGCCATTTCTTCTTGTAATGAACCACCCGTTGTCCAGTCTTTCAACATTTGTTCAAAAGCGGGTAAGTCGAAGAAATAGTGTTCAGAATCTTTTAGAACTGGTGTTGCACCTGATACAACAGAACGAGGGTTGATCACCTCTGTTGGCGAATAGGTGGCACCGCAGTTATCACAACTATCACCATTTTCATCTTCACTTTTACATTTAGGACATGTGCCTTTAACAAAACGATCAGGTAAAAACATGCCTTTTTCTGGATCATATAATTGTGAAATCGTGCGTGTTTTAATATGACCATTAGCATGTAGCTTGTTGTATATCTCTTCGGCAAACGCTTTGTTTTCATCACTGTGCGTTGAATGATAATTATCGAAACTGATATGAAAATCATTAAAATCGCGCATATGCTCATCACGAATTCCAGCAATCATAGCTTCAGGTGTTACACCTAACTCTTGCGCTTTAAGCATAATAGGCGTGCCATGTGCGTCGTCAGCACAAACAAAATAAGTTTCATTACCACGCATTCGTTGAAACCGAACCCAAATATCCGTTTGAATGTGTTCAAGTAAATGACCTAAATGAATGGAGCCATTCGCGTATGGGAGGGCACAAGTAACAAGTATTTTACGTTTGTTAGCCGTTGTTGTTGTACTAGATTGCGAGTTTGATTGCATAGGTGTCTTCAGTTCTTTTGCCAAACAAAAAATGTTTACGATTTAAGGTGGTAATTATGGGGGGAATGGTACAGAATTTATCAACATTTTTCATTAAGAAATATCGGCATTTAATCGTAAATATCGATATATATTCTTATATTTTTCTAAAATAAGTATTTATCGTATGTTTTCTAAATTATTTTCATCAAAATCAGTACCTAAAGAACAGCAAATTGTGATTGAAAAATTTTATCAAGAATATACAAGCGACTTTTTTCCAAATGGTATCGCCACAATTTGCCAATTAGAGCAAATCGTGATGATTGATGGCCATATTACATTAACTTTAAAAGTACCATTTGCCTGTGAAGATGAATTACAACATTTTGCAGAATCTTTACTTGAAACCCATCAAATATCAATTATTGTTGATGGTCAACTTGATGTTATCAAAATTAAAAAGCATCAAATCCCTGGTATTAAAAATATCATTGCCATTTCATCAGGGAAAGGGGGAGTTGGTAAATCAACGACTACGGTAAACCTGGCTTATGCTCTTCAAGCGCAAGGAGCTCGTGTTGGTATTTTAGATGCAGATATTTACGGACCCTCAATACCCAAAATGCTTGGGATAGAAAATGAAAAAGTCACCTCCAATGATGGCAAATTAATGACCCCCATTGAAGTAAATGACTTATCGGCTATATCCATTGGCTTTTTGGTTGACAAAGAAGACGCGACTATTTGGCGAGGACCAATGGCCAGTAGAGCCTTTGGTCAGCTTTTAAATGAATGTGCGTGGCAAGATATCGATTATTTACTGATTGATATGCCACCAGGTACAGGGGATATTCAGTTAACTTTGGCACAGCAAGTACCCGTTTCTGCAGCCGTGATTATTACAACGCCACAAGATATTGCTTTAGACGATGCTGCTAAAGGCATTGCAATGTTTAATAAGGTTGATGTTCCTGTTTTAGGAGTGATCGAAAATATGAGTTATCACCTGTGTGATCATTGTGGTGAAAAATCGCATTTATTCGGCAGTGGTGGCGGTGAACGATTAAGTGAAGAATTTAAGACTAAGTTATTAGGTCAATTGCCGTTAGATATTACAATTTGTCAGCATGCTGATAGCGGTAAATCGGCATTGCTTGAAAATAGCTCTGGTGATATTGCTATACAATACCGTAGAATAGCCGCCAAAATAGCCGCTGATTTATTTTATCAGTATGATGTGCGTAGCCCTCAAACGAGCGAAATACTTTTTACACAAATTGATTAACGTTAATCGATTCGTCATTTTATTGAATAATAAGTGAAAATATACCCATGAGACTTTGTGATAGCGACATAGAAAAATTAATTGAACAAGAGCGTATTGTCATCTCGCCAAAACCTGATGAAACCATGATTTCAGGTGTAAGTGTTGATATTCGACTTGGCCACGAGTTTCGGGTTTTTCAAGATCATACCGCGCCTTATATCGATTTAAGTGGGCCAAAAGAAGAAATGCAAAAAGCAATGAACTCGGTAATGAGTGATGAAATAGTGATCCCCGATGGTGAAGCTTTTTTCTTACACCCAGGAGAGTTAGCATTAGCGGTAACGTATGAGTCTGTTACTTTACCGGACGATATCGTAGGATGGTTAGATGGCCGTTCTTCATTAGCGCGCCTTGGCTTGATGGTACACGTAACGGCACATCGAATTGATCCAGGTTGGTCAGGGCAGATCGTCTTGGAATTTTATAATAGTGGTAAACTTCCACTCGCACTTAGACCAAAAATGAAAATTGCAGCGTTAAATTTTGAAACGATGTCTGGCAGTGCACAACGACCTTATAACAAAAGATTAGATGCCAAATATAAAGGGCAGATGGGCGCCGTTGCCAGCAGGATCAGCGAAGATGAACGCTCAAAATAAATAAAGTTTTACTATGAATTCTCGGTTGTATTATTATCAAAACGTCAAAATCACAGGCGTTTTTTATAAGCGCTTTCAATAACTGTTTATATTAAGTATTTTACGAATTAACGATGTTTGAAAAGTCGTTAACCGATTTATGATCAAGTGTTATGGGTTGTTCTTCAATATTTGCAACACATTGCTCTAACGCTTTTATTAATTTTGCTCTATCGTGATAGTGTTCGATATTATGATTCGCGAGATCGCAATTTAATACCGGTAAAATATCAGACTTAACCTCGTTTCCATGAGCAATGACGCTATCAATTGGTAAACATCCAATATTTTCTTTAATCCACAGTAGCTTTTCATCTAAGGTAAGTTGCGAGGAAGGGCTTTTCTCAGGAACAATATTTTCAATAAACACGCAGTGTGCTTTACTGTTTTGAATGCCATTGACAATATCTCTCACTAAAAGAGGAGGAACCACACTGGTGAGAAAACTGCCAGGGCCTAAAATAATGAGGTCGGCATTAGCTAACGCTTCGTTACAATGGGACAAGGTTTTCACCAAGGGAGCTAACATTAAATTTTTTGGCATGACTGGCATTTCATCGACGGATAATTCACCAACTCGACAGCGGCCTTCAGGATAAAAAGCCATTAAATCAGTTGGCGTTTCTGACATAGGTAATACCGGAGTTTTGACTCTAAGTAGACGACGTACCAATTTAATAGAGTCAAGAGGGCGAGATTGAATTTGCCCTAAAGCAAAAAGGATTAAGTTACCTAAGTTATGACCGCCAAGTTCATCTTCACCGTCAAAACGAAAATCAAATAGTTGGCTGCCGATAGAGTCTTTATCAACTAACTGAGTTAAACAGTTTCGTAAATCTCCCCATGCAATAGTACTACTACGTTTTCTTAATCGACCCGTGGAGCCGCCGTTGTCTGTTGTCGTAACAATACCAGTCAGTTGTTTTTCCAAAAAGGAAAGGGTAGATAACACACGTCCTAAACCGTGACCTCCGCCTATGGCAACAACTTTGATATTTTTTAATTGCATATATTATTTTTATAACAGAGAGATAACATTAACTTTACCGCTTTTTATTAAAAAAATAAAGTAAAAGGCTTATTTAGCTAAGGTTGAACGGGAGTTTTGTTTTATAAAATTTATTTTTAAACTATCATTATCTCAGAAGAAAAGTGTAATTTTGCTTGAATGAACAAGACATCATTATTTTTTTAAAGAGATTATTGAGATTAAGCACTTGAATATACAAAAAATAGTCAAGTTGTCGTTTATATAATCAGTTAATTAACTGTCAGTAAAAAAATAGCCTTTTATCTAAAATAAGGGTTGACAGTGAAAGGGCTGCTGCTTAGAATGCGCCTCGCTTTCGATGAGTAGCAGTACACTTTTCGAATTCTGAAATATAGGTACTAGGCCATCGATATTTCAGACAAGCGGGGCTATAGCTCAGCTGGGAGAGCGCTTCGCTGGCAGCGAAGAGGTCTGCGGTTCGATCCCGCATAGCTCCACCATCTTTTAAAGAGGTGTTTTTAACATTTCTTAGATAGTTTTATTAGTTGTCTCTGTTGAAAAACGTTGATTAACTAATTTGTGTCCCTATCGTCTA
>NZ_BAABWW010000009.1:0-196453 GCF_040362795.1 Thalassotalea sp. SU-HH00458 | reverse complement strand
CCCTTTCCGGTCGCAGGTTCGACTCTTGCCGCGTCCGCCACATTAGCACTAAAGCCCCTGGTTACAAGGGCTTTTTTGTATCTAATCCTCTTTCTATGAACTTTCATTATTTTTCTGTTTTAAAAAGTTAAATTATCTATATTTGCTTCGTATTTTCCTTACGCTTATTCTTAACAAGTGAATAAAGTGAGTGTTACTATCAATTTTAATTATTTTAATGAGTTATTAGGGAATTAAATGATTCAATTAATTTATATTAGCTGCGCAACTAGAGAGGTGAGTGAGAAGGACTTATTCGAACTTTTACAACAATCTAGAATTAAAAATGATAAGTATAATGTCACAGGACTATTGCTATATGCTAAAGAGAACTTCATGCAGGTGCTCGAAGGAGACGAAGTGGTAGTAGATGATATATATCAATCGATATTAAGAGATGATAGAAATACACTACACTCTGTTCTTCAAAGAAAAAGTATTGAAAAAAGAAGTTTTTCCAACTGGTCAATGGGCTTTAAGACTATCGATGATATTCCTCCACAAATGATGAATGGATTTTCAGATTTTTTAATGACAAGAGAGAGTAAAACCAATCTCGAACTAGAAAAAAGTTGGGTATTGAGTTTGTTGAATAGCTTTAAAATTTGTACTGACCCGTAACCTCGTCAACTGCTTTAATGATTAACTTGATAAATATATATCAAAATTACGATTTGCTTGAAAAGTCAGTTTGATTGTTAACATCATGGATAAACTGCTGCTAGTTTTATAAAACTAGCAGCGAGTTTAGCTTCTTTCTAAAATCATCAAGATTAATTGTTGTGGGGTATTATAATTTAATCACTTCTCGACCAAATAAAGCGCATTATTTGATTTTATCCACGGTTGTAAATGATAAATATTCAAGGTGTATTCAGTAGTTATTATTAAAGTATGATTGTATACAATATTGCATTATACCGTTTTATACATTGATTTTACTGATTAGGTTATTGTATACAATATCTGTTTTTATAACTAAAAAGTGAATTTTTATTAAAAAAATTTGAATAATTTGCTTTTATTTGCCTGATTAACTATTGACTTGAATTTTTTTTTCTGAAACGGCGAAAATTCATTTGCTTTTTAGTGATTGGAGTGATTATTCTAATTCCATCATTTTTATAGATTGAGATAAATCATGGATAACTTAACGCAGTTATTTATTGAAGCTGGTACTTTAATGTTAGCCGGAATGGTATTTGTTTTTGCTTTTTTAGGGCTATTGATCATTTTTATCAATAAAGTGCTCTTAAAACTAGCGATCAAATTTCCAGATCCTATTATTCAATCAAAACCTCAACGCAAAACAAATAAAACTAACGTTGATAAAGGGGGAATTGCACCTCCTGTTGTGGCGGCTATTAGTTCTGCTGTATCACAATATCGTCAACAACATAGTAAAAATAAATAGGAGCATCCTCACATGTCAAAGCCTTTAGGTATCACAGAAGTTGTCTTAAGAGACGGTCATCAGTCATTATTGGCTACCCGTCTTCGTTTGGAAGATATGTTACCGATAGCTCCAGTATTAGATGAAATTGGTTACTGGTCTATTGAATCTTGGGGTGGTGCAACCTTTGATTCATGTATTCGTTATTTAGGCGAAGATCCTTGGGAACGAATTCGCGCGTTAAAAAAGGCTATGCCAAAAACGAAACAGCAAATGCTTTTCCGCGGCCAAAATATTTTAGGATATCGCCACTATGCTGATGATGTGGTAGAGAAATTTGTAGAACGTGCACATATCAATGGTGTTGATGTTTTTCGTATTTTTGATGCGATGAACGACGTACGTAATTTAGAAACAGCAATTAAATCAGCAGTAAAAGTTGGTGCTCATGCACAAGGAACACTAAGTTATACCGAAAGTCCTGTTCATACGCTTGAAGGTTGGTTAACCATGGCCAAGCAACTGGAAGATATGGGGGCTCATTCAATTTGTATCAAAGATATGTCTGGTTTATTAAAACCTTACGACGGCCAAGAGTTGATTGGCAAATTAAAAGAAACCGTTTCTTTACCTATTGCGCTTCATTGTCATGCAACGACAGGCTTAAGTGTTGCTACTCATATGAAAGCGATTGATGCGGATATTGATGTCATTGATACTTCTATTTCTTCAATGAGTCAAACCTACGGTCATTCACCAACAGAAACAATTGCTTCTATTGTTGAAGGTACAGATCGTGATGCTGGATTAGACACTGAGAAACTTGCTGAAGTGGCAACATACTTTCGAGAAGTTCGTGAAAAATATGCCAAGTTTGAAGGCAGTTTGAAAGGGATTGATGCGCGCATTTTATCTGCACAAGTACCAGGTGGCATGTTAACAAATATGGAAGGGCAGTTAAAAGAGCAGGGTGCTGCTGATAAATTTGATGCTGTATTACAAGAGATCCCGCGAGTACGTAAAGATTTAGGTAATATTCCTTTAGTCACACCAACTTCTCAAATTGTTGGAACGCAAGCCGTATTAAACGTATTAACGGGTGAGCGCTATAAATCAATTACCAAAGAAACCGCAGGTGTATTAAAAGGTGAATATGGCGCCACTGCTTCAGAAGTGAATGCAGAGCTTCAAGCGCGTGTATTAGATGGAAAAGAAGCGATAACTTGTCGCCCAGCTGATTTAATTTCACCTGAGATGGATAATTTAACGGCGGAATTAAATACTCTCGCTAAAGAGAAAAATATTACTTTAGCCGATGATGTGATTGATGATGTACTAACTTATGCATTATTCCCTCAAATTGGTTTGAAATTCTTAGAAAATCGCAATAACCCTGATGCTTTTGAACCAGTACCTTCAAAAGATGATATGAAAGTTACGCCTGCTGCTAGTCAAGCTAAAGGAGCAACAGAAAATTATTCAGTGAGTGTTGATGGTAAGGTTTATGAAGTCGTTGTTGGTCCAAGTGGCAGTGTTAACTCAGTGTCGGCTTCTGTTGATTCTGAAACGCAACAATCAGCCTCTGTTAGTGCTGATGAAACGTTAAATGCCCCGCTTGCTGGTAATATTTTTAAAGTGTTAGCCAATGAGGGTGATCATGTCGAAGCCGGTGATGTCGTTATTGTCATGGAAGCGATGAAAATGGAAACAGAAATTCGCGCGGTAAGTAGTGGTGAAATTGTTTCTATTAACGTCAGAGAAGGTGACTCAGTCACTGTTGGCGATATTTTGTTAAGTATGGCATAGGGTGCACTGATGGAATCGTTACATATATTGTGGATGTCAACTGGCTTAGCTAACTTTGAGTTAGGCCAAGTGATCATGATGCTCGTGGGTTGTGGTTTATTATTCTTAGCAATTGCAAAAAACTTTGAACCGTTATTACTATTACCTATGGGTTTTGGTGCTATTTTAACGAATATTCCTGTCGCTGGCTTTTCAGAGGTTGGCGGTTTATTACACTATATTTATTATGTAGGCATCGATACGGGGATTTTCCCATTACTTATTTTTATGGGCGTTGGCGCAATGACCGATTTCGGCGCTTTAATTGCTAACCCCAAAACATTGTTATTAGGCGCATCAGCTCAATTTGGTATTTTTGCAACCCTATTTGGCGCTATTGCATTAAACGCCATTCCAGGTTTTGAATTTACGTTAAAAGATGCTTCTGCCATTGCTATTATTGGTGGAGCCGATGGCCCTACGGCGATATTTTTAGCCTCTAAATTAGCGCCTGAGTTACTCGGTGCAATTGCTGTGGCGGCATATTCATACATGGCGTTAGTACCTATTATTCAACCCCCTATAATGCGTGCGTTAACGACTGAAGACGAACGTAAAATTGAGATGGCGCAGTTACGTCATGTGACTAAAATTGAAAAGGTCATTTTCCCGTTAGGTGTGTTGTTGATGACAATTTTCTTTTTACCTGCAGCAACGCCGCTTGTTGGTATGTTTTGTTTAGGTAACTTGATGAAAGAGTCTGGTGTTGTTGACCGCTTAAGTTCAACTGCTCAAAATGAATTGATCAATATCGTGACTATCTTTTTAGGTTTAGGTGTTGGTTCAAAATTAAGTGCTGAAGCATTCTTAAATGTGGAAACCTTAGGTATTTTAGCGTTAGGTGCAGTGGCATTCTCCATTGGTACCGCATCTGGGGTATTAATGGCGAAATTGATGAATAAGGTGAGTAAAGAGAAAGTTAATCCACTCATTGGCGCAGCAGGAGTTTCTGCGGTACCAATGGCGGCACGAGTTGCCAATAAGGTTGGATTAGAGTCAAACCCTCATAACTTCTTATTAATGCATGCTATGGGACCAAACGTTGCTGGTGTCTTAGGCTCGGCAGTTGCTGCGGGTATTTTATTAGCCTTAGTTGGTTAACGTTAAGCAATTACTTGATAAAACACTCTCATAAAACATAAAACATAAAACGCCACTGTTAAAGTGGCGTTTTTTTGTAGTTAAGGTGAAAGTAACAAATTTTTGTGAAGAAAGCTTACGCGACTCTTCCCCAAATACCGGTATCATTTTTTTCTGCTTTAAACTTTGACCATTGAATAAACTTCTTTACGGAGCATTGCCCTGAAAAGCCAATATTCACACCTGCTTCTATATTGTACTTAACAATGTTTTTACCTACGATTGACTCGACACATCTGACCTCCCAAGCTTTACCTATTTTACCATTACTGTAGGAACAGCCGGCCTCAATATGAGCAGGATGAACATCATCAAGTTCAGCGTGTCTCTTAGCATTTTCAAAAATTTCAATCCAACCTTCATCCGTCACATCAATAAATGAAGCATGCTCATGAATAGATTTTAAAAAATCTTCCGTGGTGATCTCATTTTTTCTATCTCCAGGAGAAATCTCAGTCGTTAAATTGTTTTTATAAAACAAATGAGATGGATAACGACGCCATTGAAAAGGATAATTAAACAAGGTTGCCGCAAACACAATTAGCAGTGAGTTTAATAAGGTTGGCACTAGCACATATAAAAAGCCTAACTGATGGATTGCATCACCACCGATAACAGCAGCGAGCGCTGTAGCTCCTCCAGGTGGGTGAACGCAACGAAAAAGTATCATTGCCATGATAGAAAGCGATACTGCAAGTGCTGCCGCTATACGGATGTGATCACCAAAATATTTAAAGCATAATACCCCGATGACCGCACTAATTAAATGACCACCTATTACTTGCCAAGGTTGTGACAATACGCCATGCGGAACTACAAAAACCAACACTGAGGTAGCGGCAATTGATATTAGAATATAAGCTTCTGTCACTACATTTAACTGACTGAGCAATGTTTTTGACAAGCAAAATATACAAAATGTTGCAATTAATGCCGTCAAGGAGGCTACAAATACTTCCTTTATAGAGGGGGTGATCGTCTGAATACCTAAAAATAGACGGCACTCATTCATTAGCTTATTTATCTTCATTCTGCTATTCCTGCACTTCTTAAACTAATTAACCGTAAAACATAAGAAAGTTTAAAAAGGGCAGGCATGATCATAATGGTAATATGACCCCCAATGAGTTGGACCATGGTTAACTTTTCTTCAATACCGTAAACAAAATATACTGCTATTGCCGTGATTATTGCAGTGAGCAGCATTAATGAATTCGCGATTTTTAATAATTTGCTTGGTGAGGGGGTAATCATCTTTATCTCTTGTACAACGTATAAAAATTATTGGTGCGCCATTTTGACTCGTAAGCACAAATTTGGTGCGAAGAGGGTATATCAATTCAATGCTTTATGTATAATGAATAATAACTGCGTTTATTATTTATAATTTTGATATTAAAGGGTGGGTATGGATTATATCGTTGGAAAAACATTTCTTACTATTTGTGAATTGGGCACCTTTGGTGCAGCAGCCGACACACTTAATGTGACGCAAACGACGATCACCGCGCGTATTAAATCGTTAGAAAATGCATTAAATTGCACGTTATTCACCCGAAATAAAAGTGGTGCGGTACTGACAAAAAATGGTGAGCACTTTAAATCTTATGCAAGGCAAGTGGTGCAAACATGGGATGCGGCGAGAAGGGATTTGCCGTTACCTGATACGGCTAACAATAGTTTGGCGATTGGCGTTGATCTAACGTTATGGAATCCCATCGCAGCAGCTTTACTTTCGTTGTTAAATAAAGAGGCAGCTGAGTTAGCTATAACCATTGAAGTAGGTGATAAAAAGCAATTAAATGAGAAAGTTCGATCTGGTGGTTTAGACGTCGCGTTAGTCCATCAACCTGAATATAGCTCACGCACCATTGTTGAACATTTATTAGATGAAAAACTGGTCCGTGTTCAGTCGGTTGAGCAGCCTTCGCCGTATCTTTATGTGGATTGGGGTGATGAGTTCAAACGCCTTCATGATCAAGCTTTACCGGAACTTGCTCGAAGTAAAATTTCAATTAGTTTAGGCCCTGTAGCTTTGCAGCTCATGCTTAAAAGTGGTGGTAGTGGCTATTTTCGTACTCGTGTGATTAATCGACATGTGCAAGAGGGCACGCTTGAATTTACGCCTAATGCGCCAGAATTTTCCTATCCAGTATATTTATTGCAATATGCAAATAAAGACATCAATCTCACTGAGCTCAAGAAAATTTTTATTCAAGTGCTAGAAGATGAAAACGAATGGTTTTAAAGCGTGTCAGAATAACGGTTTAAGCTTTCTTTATCAGGAAAGCTTAAACCCTTGATTAAACAATAAGTAAACTAGTGGTTTGCAAGTTAATGTATGGCGTCAATATGGACGACGGTTTTTTGGCCGTGAATAAGTGGCCATTCTATTTCTTGACCAATTGATAGCCCGAGCAAAGCGCTGCCAACAGGTGATAAAATTGAGATAGTCCCAGTGTTTTTAACTTCTTGTGGATACACCAGCTTTAATGAAAAGCACTCTTGATTGTCTTGAACCGTAAATTTTACGGTTGAATTCATCCTAACAACATTGCTGGGCAATTCATTAAAATTGACAATATGGGCGCGGTTTAATTCATCTCTTAATAATTTAAAAGAGGATTCATCTTTTTCATTTTCTAATAAGTCATAAAGATCATCGTAATCTTTACTGCAAATCGTTATTTTTGGTGGTTTCATAGGTAACCTCCTCGGCGGTATCATTGTATATTCAAAACTTAGATGGCATTTTCAGCTACCGTATTATTTTGAATCGTTTGTGAAATGGTATTAATTAATTTTAATGCAACATATGCTTCAAAATCGTCGGCAGGATCAAAGGTTTTTTCATATAAAAAACCAATATTTTTAAGACGAGCTTCTAGTTGAACTAAGCTGATTTTTTGATCAGAAGATTCAATAAACTCTGTGGTTTCTAGGAGGTAACTCCAAAAATTATTTTGCATATTGTGTGCTCAATGTTGATCAAATTAATGGCAATATATACTTAAAATTACTTTGTGAAATCGATAAAAAGAAAACAACAAGGTAATTGGGTTGATAAAACTTTTATCATTTGAATTTAACTTGGACGATTAAGCATAATGGCACTTAATCGCCCTTAATTGGGAAAGATACAAACAGGACTTATCCACACCGTCAGAGGGGCAGATAAATAAACTTTCTTCTTTATTAAAGTGATGGTTTGCATACGATAAATCTAGCACAGCCCTACTCAGGTGTGAAGTGCAAGTTTTATCAATATCATAGGTGTTAATTCTGTGTGGTACTGTTTCGAACGTTCGCGATTTTCTTGTAATAATTATTTAATCGTCGACTTATGTAAACTTAATGATAACGTAAATAGTACAGAACTAATCAAGAATGTTAACAATCCCTGTTGGTGGTAATTTGTTGTATAGGGATAATTTTTCTTGATATTTTTCAATGTTTTTAGTGCTCATCAAGTTATCGAGCTTCTTTTGTAATTGCAGACCGTCGGGGGTATTTTTTACCGCAAAAGTTGCCGGTATTTTCATTAACTCTCGATAATGAATATTGGCTAATTTTAGTTTTTTAATGGTCGACATCATGGATATTCTATCGAATATTACCGTTTTAATGCGCCCTTTATCCATCATTTTAACCAGTTGCTTAAGGTTACTGATTTCAACAAACTTATTTCGAGGGATATTAGACAGTTCAGCAAAAAAATCAGCATTACCGATAAGCGTGCCAATACTTTTATTCGGGAGGTTCTCTAATATTAAATTACTTTTTTCTTTAGAGAAAAGATCGACGGTGGCAATAAATGACCAATCAAGTTCCTTCGCGTACTGATAATAATCAGCAGTTTCATTATTTTTAGGACTAATGCCTATTAGATCAACATGATGAGACTTTAATTCTCTTTTAGCTCGACCCCAAGTCATTAAATTAAATTCAAAGTTAAGGTCTGATTGTTGTGTTAAAGCATTAAACATTTCGATGGCAAAGCCCGAGCCATCTTCATTAATAAAGGGGGGGAAAGGCTCAAGCCCAACTATAACGTTTTGAGCATTCGCCGTTAAAGGTGTGATACATAACAGGGCAATAATGTAATATTTCAGAAGCGTCAAAAATGAATCCAGTGTATATCTGTCATATCATGTGTATGTAGATAGTTTAAAATTAAACCATAAAAATAATAAAGCTGCTATCTATTTAACACTTCATTTAAGGATGACGCTTAAACCATTGCCAGTTATCATTATGTTTTTCAAAACAAATACGGTCATGTAAACGACTTGCTCTCCCTTGCCAAAACTCTATGTTATGAGGTTTTACTCTTAAACCACCCCAGAAATCTGGCAGTGGGATCTCGCTGCCCGAAAACTTTTGTTGATATTTTTCAAATCGTTGTTTCAGTTCGTTGTCATGTTTAAGTTTTTGACTTTGTTTTGAAGCCCAGGCACCAATTTGGCTGCCACGATCACGACTATGGAAGTAATCTTCAGACTGTTGCTGACTGGTTTTTTCAACGGTTCCTTCAATGCGTACTTGTCGTTGTAAAACATTCCAGTGAAATAATAACGCCACCTTATTATTACTACCTAACTCGATACTTTTTCTACTGTTGTAATTGGTATAAAAGACGAAGCCATCTTCATTAAAAGATTTTAACAACACCATACGAGAGCTAGGTTGACCGTTTTCATTACATGAACTTACTGACATAGCTTCAGGAAGTAAGATGCCAGATTTGTTCGCATCATCAAACCATTGTTGAAATAATTCAAAGGGTGACGTTGTCGCTAATATTTCGGGGGCAGGTAGCGCAACACCTTGACCAAAAGTTAATAGGCAACGAAGTTTTTCAAGGAATGTCATTGTTAATCAAATTTAAATAATGGAGTGGTTTAATTCTAACAGGAAATTTTTGCAGCGAAAATCATTTATCGTGAGGTTAACCTTAATCAACAAGGAATAAATTAGAAGTTAATTGTATTTAGCCAAGCTAAAGCACAGGCGTATTACAGTGATATTGCCTTGGGTCTAATATGATATTTACCAATCTTCACTGTCGTCTAACAGCGCTTTTAACCGTTTTTGTTCTAATAAGTCATCAATACGTTGACGAATGCTAGCGTCTTTAACCTCAGAGTCTTTAACTTCAACCGTTAAATCTGCATCAATATCAACATGACTACTACTAATATTCTCGGAAATTTCATCTGACATAATGGGTGCCTAATTCATGACTCATCATATTTTGTAACATAGGCAAGAAATATTAAATTTTCAAATCTTTTTAACTATTTTATTTTCATAAAAAAAGCCAGCAAATGCTGGCTTGATAATCATGGTAAATAAATTTACCAGCCCTCTACCCCTTTCATATCAGGTAGTTGATGTGCAATCCCTTTATGGCAGTCGATACAGGTTTTTTCACCATCGGCAAGCGAGGTAGAATGTTGTTGTGACGCTCTGGTGCTTTGTGCGGTAAAGTCCATATAATCAAAGTTATGACAATTTCGACATTCTAATGAGTCGTTCGCTTTTAACCGGGTCCATTCATTTTGAGCAAGTCTTTTACGGTGAGCAAGAAACTTATCACGTGTATTGATAGTACCAAAAATTTTCCCCCACACTTCTTTAGAAGCTTGCATTTTACGCGCTATTTTATCTGTCCATTTATGTGGAACATGACAATCAGGGCAAGTTGCTCTTACACCTGAACGGTTTGAAAAATGAATGGTGGTTTTTAACTCTTCATAAACATTGTTTTCCATTTCATGACAACTGATACAAAACTCTTCGGTATTGGTTGCTTCAAGTGCGGTATTAAAACCACCCCAAAAAATAACCCCAGCAATAAAACCACCAATGACTAAAAAGCCTAAACTGAAATATGCACTGGGTTTTTTCAGCGTTTGCCATCCTATTTTTATTATTTCTTTCATCGGAGACTCCTAATGCTCATTCTTAGTATTTACTTTTGATTTCATTAATGTGTGCATATCAACAAAGGTATTTTCTACTAAAGGCTCTACGTCTTTTTGAGGAGCATGACATTGGTTACAAAAATAACGTCTTGGTGATATTTCAGCCAAGAAGTTGCCATCTCTATCCATGTAATGCGTAACACTCACCATAGGAGCCTGAGACTCTTCTGTACGATTTCTACTGTGACAAGACATACACTTATTAGAATTGAGATTAACCTCATAATTTCTAATTTTATGAGGGATAACCGGAGGCTGCATTGGATAATTCCTTCCTTGTTTAATATCTTTATTGACTGTATTTGCAATCGCCGAAGGTGTCGTTTGAGTATCAATGTTGACCTCACCACGTAATGTCGCGACATGTTTTTCGGCAGCTATTACAGAGCTAGTGAAAAGCGTTAAAAGGACAAGTGTTTTGACTAAATGATTCATCATAGTTTTCATAAATTTCTCCTATACCTTTACAACTTTCACAGCACATTTTTTGAAGTCAGTTTGCTTTGATAAGGGATCAGTGGCATCCAAGGTAACTTTATTCACTAATCGACTGGCGTCAAACCAAGGCATATATACTAAGCCCTTTGGCGGCTTATTGCGGCCACGGGTTTCTATGCGAGTTTGGACTTCACCACGACGTGACACTATTTTCACTAAATCACCACGGCGCATGCCTCGATTTTTAGCGTCATCAGGGTGCATATAGACCAGCGCGTCAGGTACTGCTTTGTATAATTCTGGTACTCGTTGTGTCATTGAGCCTGAATGCCAATGCTCTAATACCCGTCCCGTTGATAACCACATATCAAATTCTGCATCGGGTGACTCTGCAGGTGGCTCATATGGCAAGGCGAATATAATGGCTTTGCCGTCTTTTTTTCCATAAAATTGAAAATCTCTACCTGCTTCAACATACGGATCTGAGCCTTCTTTAAAACGTCTTAGGGTTTCTTTGCCGTCAACAACAGGCCATCGTAAGCCACGCTCTTCGTGATATCTGTCGTAATCGGCTAAATCGTGTGCTTTTCCTCGGCCAAAACTTGCGTATTCTTCAAATAAGCCCTTTTGAATGTAAAAGCCAAAATGTCTCGCTTCATCATTTAATCTATCTGTTGGAACTTGGTTAATAGAAAACTTATTCACTTGGCCATTTTTATATAACACCTCATACATTGATTTACCTTTGTATGTAGGGTTTTTATCAAGAAGTTCTTTGGGCCACACTTCTTCAATTCTAAAGCGTTTTGAAAACTCCACTAACTGCCATAAATCTGATTTAGCTCCTTCTGGCGCTTCTACCATTTGATACCAAGCTTGAGTTCTTCGTTCTGCATTACCATATACGCCTTCTTTTTCGACCCACATTGCCGTTGGTAAAATAAGATCTGCGGCTTGTGCAGTAACGGTTGGATAAGGGTCTGATACAACGACAAAGTTTTTAGGGTTACGATAACCAGGATACGCTTCTTCATTAAGGTTAGCGGCGGCTTGCATATTGTTGTTACACATAGACCAATAGAAATTTAACTCACCATCTTTTAATTTACGGTTTTGTAGCACCGCATGATAACCCGGCTTAGGTGGTATGGTCCCCGTAGGAATTTTCCATAATTTTTCAGACAAGTCGCGATGTTTTTTATTATTCACAACCATATCTGCAGGTAAACGATGCGAGAATGTTCCTACTTCACGAGCCGTACCACATGCCGAAGGTTGGCCGGTTAATGAAAATGGGCTATTACCAGGTGTTGATATTTTTCCTGTTAATAAATGAATATTATAAACAAGGTTATTCGCCCAAACACCACGTGTATGTTGGTTAAAACCCATGGTCCAAAATGAACAAACTTTGGTTTTAGGATCTGCGTATAGTTCTGCTAACGCATTTAAGTTATCTACCGGAACGCCTGATAACTTTGAAGTGTATTCTGCGGTATACGTACTTACAAATTCTGCGTATTGTTCAAAGTTTATTGGCGAAGAACCACCGGCAGTTTTACCATTGTTTTTGGCTTTTTTCTCGAGGTGGTGTTCTGGGCGTAAACCATAGCCAATGTCTGTATTACCTAACCTAAAATTGGTATGTTTGTTAACAAAATCTTTATTAACTCGGTTGGTTTTTATAATGTAATGGGCAATAAAGTTAAGAATCGCCAAATCAGTTTGTGGGGTGAAGATCATACTGTTGTCAGCAAGATCTGAACTACGATGTGCAAACGTTGATAGTACGGCAACTTTAACATGTGGTGCACTTAAGCGGCGGTCGGTAATACGTGTCCATAAAATAGGGTGCATTTCGGCCATATTTGAACCCCAAAGCACCATTGCATCCGTTGCTTCAATATCATCATAACAACCCATTGGTTCATCAATACCAAAAGTACGCATAAAACCACCAACAGCTGATGCCATACAATGACGAGCATTTGGGTCGATGTTGTTGGATCTAAAACCAGCTTTCATTAATTTTGATGCCGCGTAACCTTCAAATACCGTCCATTGACCAGAGCCAAACATACCAATGCCGGTTGGGCCTTTTTCTTTTAAGGTTTGCTTGGTTTTTTCCGCCATAATATCGAAAGCCGCATCCCAAGTTATTGGCGTGAAATCACCTTCTTTGTCAAACTTACCGTTTTTCATACGGAGTAGCGGGGTAGTTAATCTGTCTTTGCCGTACATAATTTTTGAAAGGAAATAACCTTTAATACAGTTAAGACCTTTATTTACAGGCGATTTTATATCGCCATGGGTGGCAACGACTTTACCATCCATTACGCCAACATTAACGCTACAACCTGTTCCACAAAAACGACAAGGCGCTTTATCCCACTTTAATTTAGTGACATCACTACTGGTAATAAGGTTGGTGGCATTAGCTGGGATAGATACTCCGGCAACCGCAGCAGCCGCGGCAACAGCATTAGCTTTTATAAATTCTCGGCGATTAATAGTCATATTGGTACCTATTATTCTTCTGTTAGAAATTGATGATATATCGGGGATAAACTTAATAACCCGACATGATGTTTTAACTGGTCAATTAAGAAGCCTATTTTCTTTTGGCTAGAGGCTTCTAGGGTAAAGACAATTTTTCCTTCTTCACTCACTGCATGTATTTCAGCACCCTCAGTGCAAGTTATTTCTTCTGTCACTTGTGTGATATTTTTTTTAATCGCATGAGCTACAAAGCTGGCGACATGATATTCACAAGGTTGCTGTTTATTTGTTGAATTTTTGTCAATGTGCAAAATATTTTCAGTCATGAACCACCTCAATATTGTTTGCTAAATCTAATGTAATTGCTTGTTGTGGACAGGTAGAAATACATGCACCACATTGATTACAATCGGCTAAATTAATCGTTGGCTCTGCAATGCTTGATGTTTTGTAACTAAATGATATGGCGCGAGGTTCGCAAACATCTTGGCAGCTTTGGCACATAATTTGGTTCTGTGCTAAACATTTTTGGTTAATTGTTATCGTGCCTGGCCAAGGTTGGGTCTGGTTAGATTCAATAGTGTTTTTATCAAGAAATAGCGGTTTTTGACAGACTTCTTGGCATTTGCCGCAGAAAGTACATTCATCGGTAGAAAAGTCTACAAATGGAAAACCTAATTCATCTTTTTTAATAAGGTTAGATTCACATACTAAGATGCAGTCATCACATTGATTACATAGTTCAGTGAATGTATTTTCGTTGATTATCCATGGTAAACGAGGCAGTGAAGGTTGTTTGGTAACCTTTCCGCGGAATAATCTTCTTCTGCTAGGGTTTTCTAATGGTTGAGTCATAGATATAGTTAATACTTGGTCGAGTTACTAAGAGGTTGGCGGGCCAAACAGCATTTGGCTGATCCAAATCATAAAACCAAATCCACCTACAATGATGATGGAAAGGATAGGCGCAAGAAAAACAGCTAGAAAGACGAAAGTATTTTTTTCATATTTTTTAATTTGCTCTGGCGAGCTGTGTTCAGTCATGAATAAATCCTTACTTTTTGTAGAGGTTTCATTGTCTCTATTATCGTGATTCACTATATTGATTTAGATCAAGGTTGTTAGCCTTTAGTTATTATTTAAGCTTCAACTAATTGAATGATATTTAGTATAGTTTCGATTTAGTAAAATGCTTGTTAGAATCAAACTATCTTTTTGAAAATTAAGCAGCATAGTGAGTCAATCAGACATTCGTTATTGGTTTAAAACCTTAACTCAACAATTGCGTAAAAATAGGCAAAGAAGCTTAATCGTTTTACAAGGTGATATTGCTTGGGCAAGTGAGGTTTATGGCACCATGATTGAGCAACTATCTCAAGAGGTTGGCAGTTTAGCGCCTAGATGTGCTATCACCTTTGGCAAAGCGCTCATTGATGATGAAAATGAAGTTATTGCTAACTTTAGACATCAGTTAGGCCGAGAAAATGAGCTTGTATTATTTAATGACCCTGATTTTCACCCAGATGCATTTGCCGCACTTTCTGGCACTATAGTCGCAGGCGGTGTGATGATTTGGTGTTGCACCCAAGCGCAAGCACTTGAAAGTGAAAATTTATTTGTACAACGCATATTAACCAAAGCCAAAAATGATACGTTTAGCTTTGTTCTCTCTCAAACAGATAATGATTTACCGGTGATTGTTGAGCAACAAGATAATAGTAATGAACAGCTAAATTTCGAACAAGAACCAAAATGTTCGTCGCTAGAAAATGGCTGTAAGACTGTTCAACAACAATGTGCAGTGAATGCGATTGAAAAAGTAGCTTTAGGGCATCGTAAACGTCCGCTATTATTAACAGCAGACCGTGGTAGAGGAAAATCTTCTGCGTTGGCAATTGCCGTTGCTAAGTTAATCATGGCTGAAAAGCGTAACCAAGCGCCGCAAAAATTTATTATTACGGCGCCTCATAGCAATGCTTTAGCTATTTTTTTTCAACAACTACAACAATCATGCCCGGAAGGCGAATGTATCCAAAACAGGTTTATTTATCATCATCATAGGGTTGAATATATTGCAGTTGATGTGCTGATCAAAGAAAAGCCTCAAGCACAGTTATTATTAATAGATGAAGCCGCGGCAATCCCCGTTTATATATTGTCGCAACTAGTTGATGTTTACCCTCGTGTTGTTTTTTCTTCAACACAACATGGTTATGAAGGAGCAGGTCGTGGTTTTGCTGTGAAATTCACTCAGCTCTTAATTGAAAAAACGCCTTATTTTAATCAATATCATATCAATCAACCTATTCGTTGGGCGGAAAATGATCCTTTAGAGTCTTTTGTTTTTGATGCGTTTTTATTAAAGAGTCGTAACCTTGAAGAGCCTTTTATTGAAAACAAGGCTGGTAATAAACAAGCCATTGAATTAACCGATCTGAAACATAGGTTACAAGAAAATTTTAACAGCCAAGATGCGGTGTTTAGTTGTATTGAACAACAACAATTAATGGCAGATGAAAGCTTATTACAGCAAATTTTTTCGGTATTAATTACCGCGCATTATCAAACTTCGCCAAGTGATTTAAAGCTATTGTTAAATAATAAAGCACTGCGTTTATTTGTCTTAGAATTTAAACAGAAAATAGTTGCCGTTGCGTTGACGGTTAAAGAAGGCGGCGCTGAAGAGCACGAAATAAGTCAGGTAGCAAACGCTAAACGGCGGTTAAAAAATCAATTTTTACCGCAGTCTTTATTTTTGCATAATCATTGCTCAACGGCATTTGATTTTCAGTATTTACGTATCATGCGCATTGCCGTATTGCCCTGTGTTCAACAACTAGGCTTAGGTTTAAAGCTTTTAAGCCATGTAAAACATTATGCTGAGCAAAACCACATTGATATGCTTGGCACGAGTTTCGGCGCTAATGAAGCTTTATTACGTTTTTGGCACAAAGCTCATTATAAATTAGTGCGTTTAGGTTTTTCAGTGGATAAAGCCAGCGGCGAGCATTCCAGTATGTATTTACAAGCGTTAAATACTAAAGCAGATGATTTAGTCGCTCAATTACAACAGCGGTTTTATCGAAGTTTTACTTATTTGCTCAACGAACAATATCAAAATATCAGCGCGCAAGTGATCATTGAGCTTATTCAGCAATGGCCGACAGAAAATTTACCTTTGTTCACTGATTATGATCGACAAGTGATTGAAAATTTTATCACGAGAAAGAGTTTATTTGATAACTGTAGTTATAGTCTGCATGTCCAGTTGATTCACTTTCTTGCGACTAACTTAAACAATAGTTTGCATGATGATGCTGAAAAACAGCGTTTAATTGAAATTTTAATCAAACGATTAATACAAAAACAAAGCATCGAGAGTATTTGCCAAGAGTTTGATTTAACAGGTAAAAAAGAATTAAATAATACAATCATCGGCGGCGTGAATTACGTAGTTCAAAAACTTTAAAACGTAAGCCTTTAACGAAGTGGTATTTTTATACTGATAAAAAACTGAGAGTGTTTACTAAGCACTGCGCCAATGCCAAAATTTTTTCATCGAACAATATTTCATTAGTTTACGATGATCACATTTTATCTCTTCATCATGAATAATTCGTACTAGGTAATAATTTATCACCTGTGCTAAACCATGACTTGGGTGGCATTGGTAAGTATTCATTAAAATTTGCAACCAATTTTCAAAAGACTTTAATGTCGAAGTAGACTTTTCCATTTTAGATTCCTTTTAACTTATCGTGCAATATGGGCGCTGTTGTTCAATAAAGTTTGCCAGATCACTTGCTTGGCGACTTTATTTAAACAACGACATTGATCACCATGAACGATACCGAGTGATATTAGCTTCTCTAGGACATTTGTCGGTAATGCAACCTGTGCTAAATTTTGGTCAATATTGGTGTGGTTCATTAACATTTTCAACACTCCATTTATTTTACTTGATTGATAAATGTTAGTTTAGGTTAAGTCATAAACCACCTGAATGCAAATGATAATTATTATCAATAGCGTAAAAAGTGAATGATTAGTGATAAGTAAACGAAAAACATCAGTAGGATCAGTGAAAATTAAGATATTGAATACTTATCACAGTGATTTCCCCTGCTTTTTTATTTATTCAGTCAACAGTGTATTAATTTGGCAATTTGCAGGTTACCATTTCTGATAATTGTTAAGGCCAAAAAGGAGTTACCTTTGACGACAACAGTCATTGAAGTAAAAGAGTTAACTAAAATTTATAATGATGTGAATGCGGTTGACGGTATCGATTTTACGATAGAAAAGGGGCAATGTTTTGGATTGTTAGGGCCAAACGGTGCTGGCAAAACCACAACAATTGAAATAATGGAAGGTATTATTCAACCATCGTCGGGATTTGTTGAGTATTATGGCAAACCAATTCATGCCGATATTTCTCAACAAATAGGCATTCAGTTTCAAAATACTGCTTTACAAGATTTTTTAACGGTCAAAGAAACGCTAGATTTATTCACCGCTTTTTATCAGCATACTTTATCTCACGAGCAATTAATTGAGTTATGCGATTTAGGCGACTTTCTTGATCGAGATAATCGGTTGTTATCGGGAGGACAGCGACAACGATTATTACTCGCACTTGCGCTGATAAATGATCCGGAAATAGTGTTTCTTGATGAACCCACCACAGGGTTAGATCCACAAGCGCGTCGAAATTTTTGGAAGTTGATCAAGAATATTAAAGCACGTAATAAAACGGTTGTGCTAACCACCCATTATATGGATGAAGCGGAACAATTATGTGATGAAGTTGTGATCATGGACAAAGGTAAAATTATCGAAAGTGGTACACCGCATCACTTATTAGATAAGCATTTTTCTGATGTTTTTATCTATTTACCTTTGGTGCAAGTTAAGGCTGATTTAATTGAAAAGCATCAATGGCAAGTTATTGGCGAACGAGTCGAAATCACCACAACTCAAGTAGAATCGACATTAGCATTATTAATGCAAGAGCAAGTTTCACTGGAAGGCTTACACGTAAAATCTGCCAATTTAGATGATTTATTTTTAAAACTAACCGGCCATTCTTTGAGGGAATAATATGAATTTCAAACGTTTTTTAGCTGTTGTGAAAGCGCGAAATATTGAATTTTTTCGTGATAAATCTTCATTAGGCTGGAGCTTAGCATTTCCTATTTTATTGTTGGTCGGTATGTCATTTGTTTTCTCTGGGGATGGCAAAGCTGCATATAAAGTTGGGGTAATGAATTTATCTTCGGCACAATCTTCTTTTTTAGACACTAAATTTATTAGTTTTGTTGATTATCAAGATAAAGCGTTAGCTAAAACAAAATTATCGCAGCATAGTTTAGATATGCTGATTGATTTTTCAACACAGCAATATTGGGTGAATCAACAATCACCTAATGGTTATCTAGTCGAGAAAATATTTCTAGCGACTCATCAAAATTTTCAACAACTAACTTCTGAAGGTAAAAAAATTCGTTATGTTGATTGGGTTTTACCTGGTGTATTAGGGATGAATATGATGTTTGGTTGCCTTTTCGGTGTCGGCTATGTCATTGTTCGTTATCGTAAAAATTCAGTATTAAAGCGTTTAAAAGCAACACCGCTCTCTGCTTTTGAGTTTGTCAGTGCACAATTGCTTTCTCGTGCTTTTATCGTAATGTTTACTTCATCTGTGGTGTACATTGGTTGTAATTTCTTTTTTGATTTTTACATGCTCGGCAGTTACTTGGATTTATTTATTGTCGGTCTATTAGGGGCATTTAGCTTGATCACTTTAGGTTTATTGGTGGCATGTCGAAGTAAAAGTGAAGAATTAATAGGGGGGTTACTCAATTTAGCCTCGTGGCCGATGATGATACTTTCTGGCGTTTGGTTTAGTTTAGAAGGAGCACCGGATGCACTCAAAACGATAGCTGATTTCTTACCGCTCACTCATTTAGTTGCTGGTGCGCGTAAAATAATTACAGAGGGAGCTAGCCTAGCCGATATTAGCTACCACTTAGGTGTCTTAGCAATTATGTCAGCAATATTTTTAGTCTTAGGCGCGTACTTATTTAATTGGAATACCGAAAGGTAATTGACTTAAACCTTATGTTCATAGGCGCTAGTTAATTATCTGAGTTAATTATTATCCGTCAGGTGCTTAGAGGACAGAGTGTTAACATTGGCACTCTGACTGCTCGAGTTTCTATTAATCAGTTCACGTTATAACAAAGGGTGACTCAAGGATTTAATATCAGCTTGAGGAGAATACGCTCGAGAAAATAAAAGTTCATTATTCTTGGCTATTTTACTTAAGGTTGTACTGGTTCTCAGCGTACTTCTGGGTAACCTCAAGATTGGCGTGCTTTGTTGCTCAGCATAGTTATAAAACGATATTTGATGGTGTTTATCGTATTTTTGATGAAAATATACGCCTTGTTCGGTGTGATCCCACGTGTAAGTCGTTTTAAATATTTTACCGCTTACCTTATTCAAAGGCTGGTTATTTGCATAATTATTGAATAATTTTTGGTTCTCGAAAGCTAATTCTAATTGCCATAAACCCTTGCGTTCACCCGTATAAAGAAGGGTTGTCGGTGACGTCATGATACCGAAACGACTACCATCATTTGATAGTCGGGTGCTCTCACCCGTTACTATATTTATATAATGCAAATCAACGTATTCTTTTTCATAAACGGCTGAAATAATAGCATTATCATCCCACGACCAAGTTGGGCGATTATGAATTTGGTGCATACTTGGCACAATGGATAACGTGTTAGTGGTTAAATCATAAATATATATTTTATCAGCTTTGTCTGATTCTACGGGACCAAGAAAAGCGATTTTGTCGCCAGAATGCGACCATCTAGGATAACGAATGGTCTGTTTTAAAAACGTTAATTGTTGTCTATTTAACCCTTGTGTATCTGAAATCCATAATTCGTAAAAACCAGATTCATTTGAGGCATAGGCAATACGATCCTGCTTAGTCGAATAATGGGGATCTAGATGACTAAACTCGGACTCTATAATAGGGAAAGGGCTTGAAGCAACATTGTTACCTAATGGTAAACTGGCTAAATAATATTTTTCATAGCGTTGTTGATAAAACAATTCTTTACTCTTTCTGGCAAAAGCAGGGTAACTAAACCCTTCAAATTGAAAGTTGCTAATAGCTTTAGAATTTATATCTAACACATATCCTCGGCGTATATCTGCTCGTTGTGCACCAAAAACCAATTTTTCGCCATCTGGATGCCAAGTTAAGCCAACTATATCTTCTTCACCTTTTGTTAATTGCTCCGCTTCTTTGGTCGCTAAATTGACTAAATAAATATTTTCATTAAATCTATTGATTCGTCGGGTAACGGCAATACTTTTACCGTCTGGCGAAAAAGCAAAATCACGCTCTTTATAGTCGCAATTATTACTACAGGAAAAGCGTACAGGCTGACTTTCATTGTTAGTTAAATCGATGAAATAAATACCACTTTCATCTGCTGGTTCTCGGTAGCCATGAAATGCTAAGGTATTATCGTCAGGAGAAATATCTAAGTAATAATAACCCCCCTTGGTGGGACAGTCGACAATCGGTTTTTCTTGCTGAGTTAAAACTTTTAACTGGATCACTTGGCAACTATCATTATTTTTGTCTTTTCGTGAAAAGTATAAATATTGCCCGTCATTACTCCAAACGGAATGACCGACATAGGCGTTACCAAAGGTTAATTGTTTTGGTGTTAACTGAGGGTTATTGCGATCTTTGATATATAAATTACTGTTGTGTTTATCAGTCAGCCATTTAAAAACCACTTGCGTGCCGTCAGGAGATGGCGAAGGAAAAAGTTCACTGCCGGGACTTTTAGTAATTTGTTTAATCACTGCTTGATCAAAATTTTGAGGCGTTTTAAATAAGCTAAACATCAAACCTAAAACAAGGAATACGACACAGGCAAATACTAGGCTTTTTGGTTGAGTCAACGTGCTAAGATAATTATCCTGAGAACTCACTGGGGCGTTATCGTCAGCATTGTTGTCAATGTACTGAGGAGCAACTAATAATCGATAACCAACTTTTCTAATGGTTTCAATAGTTTCATCTTCGTTGTTACTGCCTTTTAAACTTTGCCTTAAATGCCAAATAGCATTAGTTAAAGCTTTCTCGCCTACATAACTATTGCCCGCCCACACATTTTCTATAAGCTCCTCACGAGGAATGACACGTGGAAAATGCTTGGCAAGATAACAAAGTACTTCAATAAACTTTGGTTGAATTGATTGCTTTGAATGATCTTCAAATTTTATCGCGTATTCAATTGGAATCACTTTGCATGTTCCAATCATAAATGCTTGGTCAAATTTCATAATATGTAAAAAAGTGCCTTAGCATTATTATTTTTAGGAAGTTTATTAATGGCTAAATCATAGCTATTTCAGTCTTTAGGTACAATGAAATATTAGCAATATATGTAGAAAAAAATGTAAATAAAAATAATTGTTAACCGAGCGAATATTACGGAAGATTTTATTTTTAGTTATTGATTTTGTTGATTAAAAATCAAATAGATATTGAATAGATATATAAAAGAGTTCCCACCGATTGTACTTTATCACGATTTTACTTAGAAAAGTCATTGTCAATAATTTACTTATTGCTCAGTACTGATTCGAAAGTGTCATTGATCTGTCTATGAATTGATATTTCTCGAAAAAGTTGTAGATAAAAACATTATAAAAAAATGCCAAAGTGCAAAACATGAATGGGAAACATAATGAATAAATCACTTATCACGGTTGCTGTACAAACCGCAATTATAAGTTCAGCAATGACAATGTCGGCAACGACCTTTGCTAATAATGCACAGGCCGTTAACGAAATATCACGACAAGCTCAAGCATCATTAACCCCTGTTGAAAATGTACAAAAAGAAGAGACCACAGAAAAAATTACGGTGACAGGATCTCGCTTAAGACGTGATAGTTTTAGCGTGGCAACACCATTAGCTATTATGAGTAAAGATGGTATTGAGGATACGGGCTTAGGTTCATTGTCAGAAATTTTAGTGGACGAATTACCACAAATTTCAGAAAGCAGCAGTAATACGAATACTCAATCAAATATTACCGCTACTGGCCTTTCAACCATCAACTTGCGTAACTTGGGTTCGAGTAGAACGCTAACATTAATCGATGGTCGCCGTGTCGTTTCAAATAGTCATGGCAGTAACTCGGTAAGTTTGTCTACTATTCCAACGGGTATGGTGCAAAGGGTTGAAGTGATCACCGGTGGCGCGTCAGCCGCTTATGGCTCAGATGCTATCGCGGGTGTCGTTAATATTATCACTCAACAAGATAAAGAAGGTTTTGAATTTAAAGCACGCGGCGGTGAAAGCCTTGAAGGCGGTGCCAAAGAGTTTTCTTTAGACTTTAGCTACGGCACTGAATTTGCCAATGGTCGAGGTTATATTTATGCCAGTTCTTCTTATGATAAACAATACGGACTCACTTACGCAGATCGCAAAAGAGCGCAGCAACAAGAATCACATTTTTATGATGACGAAAGAATGTGTAACGCGATGATCACTTCCGCTGAACCTAAAGACGGTCAATGTATGAGAGACATTTCACCTGCTGACTGGCGTGGATTAAATGACGCAATACCAGGCGGGGTTTTTCATGAAGGTTCAGGCAGTGTTGGTGGTTTTTGGTATGACGGACAAACCTTACGTGATGATTGGGTAGAAGAGCAATACGGAATTGATACCGATCAGTTTGTGCAACTTAAGGTGCCAGATGAAGGTTTAAATACGGCAATTAAAATAGATTTCGAATTAACCGATGACATTTCCTTTTATGCGCAAGTTCAACACAGCTTAAATAAATCCTTTAATAATAAAGCGCCAGAAAGTGAAGATGAAAGCGATCTCGTTATCACTTATGACCCAGCAACAGGTGAATTCGGCGAAGTCGATATGGGGCGAATTTCTCGAGATAATCCTTATGTACCTGCTGAAATAGCTGCTGGCGGTGGTAGCACCATCAAATGGGATAGAAATTTTGCTGAAGTTGGACAGATTTATACGGACAATGAACGTAACACCATTCGTTCTTGGGCCGGTTTACAAGGGACAATATTTGATGGCGATTGGGATTGGGATGTCTCTGTAGGTTATGGTCGATTTACTCAAGCACAGCTGCGAGGTAATGAAATCAACACCATTAAAGCGGCTTATGCTTTAGATGCTGAATATGCCGAAGATGGGGTCACTATTCAATGTGCTGACGAACAAGCAAGGGCAAACGGTTGTTTACCGATGAATTTATTTGGCGAAGGCTCTATTACTCCTGAAGTTGCCGATTATATTCGTGCCAACCCAACCATTGATACCACCGTTGAGCAATTAACGATCACAGGTTATATGGCGGGTGATTTATTTGAAATGCCAGCAGGACCAGTGGCCACCGCTTTTGGGTTTGAATGGCGTGAAGATTCACAAGATGTTAAAACCGGTGGTGGTGCAACTGAAGGTGGCATTACGTTCAATTACGTTCCTCAATATTCTGGTGAAGTAACCGTTAAAGAAGTTTTTGCTGAAGCGGCTTTTCCATTATTGAAAAACGTTGCTGGCGCTAAAAGCTTAACCGCTGAAGTGTCGGCACGTTTTGCTGATTATAGTTGGTCAGGAACAGATTTAGTTGAAAGTTACAAAACAGGCTTAGTATGGGAAATCGTTGAAGGTTATGCTATTCGTGCAAATTGGGCGAGAGCACAACGCGCGCCTTCTATCGACGATTTATTATCGCCACCGGCTGGCGATTATGACTCTTTCACGGATATTTGTTACGGCACAACCGCAACTTCGACTGACGAAGGACATGATAATTGTCGTAAAGAACCTTCGATAGCAGCTGCTATCTTAGTTGATGGTGAATTTGATGAAAGTGATAATAATTACTCGCCAAGTGTTGGCAATGAAAATCTGATAGAAGAAAGTGCAGACACCTTTACCCTTGGGGTAACCTTAGCACCTGGATTTGCTGAAGGGTTGCGTATTGCTGTTGATTATTACGATATTGCCATTGAAGATGCTTTATCGAGTTATTCAAATGAAGACATCATGAGATATTGTTATGACTCTTCATTAGCTTGGGATGAAAAAAATGGCAGCAACTCATTTTGTAATGACTTAAAACGTGATGAAGACGGTGCATTAATTGAAATCATGCAACGAAATTATAACGTCGATGAAATAAGCACAAGCGGAGTTGATTTCGCTTTAGAATATGCCTACGACTTAAATGAAAATGGCCGTATCAAGTTTAAAACTGATTGGACGCATGTTATCGATTGGGAAAAAACCGTACAATCGCCAGACGGTTTAGAAACCACTGATTATGTAGGCTATTACAACGAAGATATTTTTGATACACAAGGCTCTGCTTCATTAACTTGGTATAAAGATGCGTGGCGAGTGCGTTGGAGTACAAAATATAAAGCAGCTATTACCGTGGATAAAGATGACAAAGAAAGCTGGCTTGATGATATGGCTGCTAATGATGAAAATTGTGCAGCAGGAAGTGCAGATTGTATCGAAAATCCAGAAGCTTTAGCATTTAACGAAATAGCCTCTTACGTAAAGCATAGCATTTCTGTTTCTTATACTATGGATACTGACAGTGGAGCAGAAGTTCGATTGTCGGGTGGTATAAATAACATATTTAATAACCAAGGCTCGTTTAGCTTAAGTGGCCGAGGTCATTATTATAGTGGTTATGGTAGTAGTGTTGGTCGTTTTGCCTATTTAGGTGCAGAAGTTAAGTTTTAACTTGTTTTAGGTTAAATAGACACAAGGAAGTGTCGTAAATTCAAAGGGATTGTATAACAGTGATTTGGATTGTTTTATGTTATTTAAAAAATATTTTCTATGGATGTTGCATACGGTTATTTCGTTGAGCCTACTTATTAGTTGTCGCGCTGAAAATCTCGAACCGTCACAAACAAAAGTAGGAAGAAATACTGAGCCTTTACTAGAAAAACAGTTCAACGACGGACCTTATATTTTTAATACTCCTGAAAAGTTGCAAGCATTTTGGTTATGTAATGGAAAAATTGAAAATCTGACGGTAGAGAATCAATTTACTGAAAATGCGCACCATAAACAATTGTTCCATCATTGTGCTACAGATGTGGTGATTGACAGAATTCATTTTAAAGAACAGTCAGTATTAACCTATCAAGGTGAATTTAACGTAGTCGCTACAAGTGATTTTCATGGTCAATATGGCGTAATGAATACCTTGTTAACGAACAACCGAGTGATTGATGCAGAAGGTCACTGGGCATTTGGAAATGGCCATTTTGTTATTACCGGAGATGTATTTGATCGTGGTGATAAAGTGACTGAAATATTATGGTTTTTATATCGTTTAGAAAAAGAAGCGGAACTTGCAGGTGGTAAGTTACATTTATTATTGGGCAACCATGAAGTCATGGTTTTAAATGGCGATTTACGTTATTTACATCCTAAATATGTTGAAGTAGCTGAAAAACTCAATCAACCGTTTGAAAAGCTCTATGGTAAAGGGACCGTGTTAGGCGATTGGTTACGTACAAAACCCGTCTTAGTAAAAATTAATAATATGTTATTTGCTCATGGCGGATTTCATCCTTCACTTGCTAAAGAAAAAAGATCTTTAACAGCGATTAACCAAGTATTTAAGGATAATCTGGTTATGGATGAATTATCGACTCCACGTGAAGGCTGGGGGGAGTATTTACATAAATCTGACGGGCCTATTTGGTATCGTGGTTACTTTAAAGACAATGGTGCTAGTCCGCAAGAAATTGATTTGTTACTTGCACATTTCGACATAGATTATTTAGTCGTTGGTCATACATCGCAAAAACAAGTCGAAACAAGGCATCAAGGTAAAGTTATCGCGATAGACTCAAGTATAAAGAAAGGCAAATATGGCGAATTATTGTTTGTTGCGGGTGACAAAAAATGGCGTGGTGCATTAACGGGTGAAAAACTGCCGTTACATTAAACATCTAGCAAAAATGAGAAATACATAAAAAATACCAATCACATAAATACACGGTGTAAACGAAATGTTTTTTGGCCGGTAAACTCATTTGTACTTACCTTAGCTAAGCGATAAAATATACCCGTGTATGATTGATTGAGTTAAGGTGACATGTTTTTAAGGGTTGTCGGTATCTTTTTTGTTGGCTTAGCTGGATTAGGTGTTGTCCTACCTATTTTACCTACAACACCATTTTTATTGGTAGCGGCGGGATGCTTTGCTAAGTCATCGCCGCACTTACACCAAAAACTTCTGAATAATAAAACCTTTGGTCCAATGATTTTTCATTGGCAAGAATCGCGTTCAATTCCCAAACGAGCAAAAATTGTTTCGCTGATAACTATGGTATTAGGTGTAAGTTATTCTTGTTGGTTGTTAGACAGTCATTATCTTCGCATCTTTGTGGTGATACTTGTCGCATTTCCTTTTATTTTTGTTGCCCGTTTGCCTTTGGCAAAAGGAGAGAATTAATAACGCTTTACGAACGCTTGGTATGCATTCTCTTAAGTTTTTATTAGCAATTACTCATCGCCTTATTAAGCCAAAGCTTTATTAACTAATGCCGCTAAATGATCAGGCAAGGTTAACGACAGCGCAATTTTATGGCCTCTTTCTGACATTTTTTTCCACGTTAATTGCACGATACGGATGATTTTATCTTCATTATTAACTGCGGTATATTTGGCGGCAAATTCATCGAAATAATATTGTAGAAACACTAAGCAAGCTACATCTTCTAAAGTTTGACTATCAGGGTTTGTTTTTAATTTTTCTTTACGAATGATACAAGCCGTTTTTTCAGCTGATTCTTCATCATAGCCATTTTCGAGCATCAACTGTTTAGTAGTTTCTGCATGAAACTTACCTAATTCTTTTCGCCATGTTAAATACCCTTGTTTACCCGTAGGATATTCAGCGCGTTGCAAATGCCAACGTTTAATGTGTTGTGCTCTAACCGCAATTTGTAGATGTTCATTTGAATTTGGCCAATACTGATTTAAACAAGCCGACATGTATTGGCCATAAATTAATTCTTTTGGCTGTTGTTGATTATTAATAACAGTGAAATTGGGATCTTCTTGGTTAATCGCGTCAATGGCGGCTATAACCTTTTGCAATGGCGTAGTCATAAGAGTGAGTTTTTACATGAGGTGATAATAATATAGTAATGACTTTAATGGTTTTTTCAATGATCTTACTTAATTAAAATCGCACGAAATCATTGCAAAATAATTGTGCAGATTGATCGTCAGATCGTATTGTCGTTTTGCCCTATATTAAGTATAATGTTTTCCCGTCCTGTTAGTGAGGTGTGTTTATCTTAAACAACGCTAAACTAACATAACAAGTTTATATAAAAATTCTGTTTCCCCTGACATTTGGTATCACATGACAACTAGATATATTTTTGTAACCGGTGGCGTTGTATCGTCTCTTGGTAAAGGTATTGCTGCTGCATCACTTGCGGCAATTCTCGAAGCTCGTGGCCTTAAGGTTACTATGCTTAAACTTGACCCCTATATAAATGTTGACCCAGGCACCATGAGCCCTATTCAACATGGTGAAGTATTTGTTACTGAAGATGGTGCTGAAACAGATCTAGATTTAGGTCATTACGAACGTTTTATTCGTACCAAAATGACTAAGTTAAATAACTTTACTTCTGGCCGTATTTATCAAGATATTTTAGCACGCGAGCGAAAAGGTGAATTTTTGGGGGCAACTATTCAAGTTATTCCTCATATTACTAATGATATTAAACGTCGTGTTGTTGAAGGTGCCGAGGGTTACGACATCGCCATGGTAGAAATAGGCGGAACCGTTGGTGATATGGAATCACAGCCATTTATGGAAGCGATTCGTCAATTAGCGTTAGAAGTTGGTCGTGATCGTGCCATGTTTATGCATTTAACTTTAGTGCCTTTCTTGGCTGCCGCAGGTGAAATCAAAACGAAACCAACGCAACATTCAGTAAAAGATTTACGTTCGATTGGTATTTTGCCAGACATTTTAGTGTGTCGTTCAGACCGCGTGATCCCTAACGCTGAACGAGGAAAAATAGCATTATTTACTAACGTAGAAGAAAAAGCCGTCGTATCGATGCGTGATGTTGACAGCATTTATAAAATTCCAGCGATGTTAAAATCGCAAGGGACGGATGAAATTGTTGTGAAACGTTTTGGTTTAGATGTACCTGAAGCTGATTTATCTGAATGGGAAAAAGTGCTCTACCAAGAAGCTAACCCGAAGGGTGAAATTACTATTGGTATGGTTGGTAAATACATTGAACTTCCAGATGCTTATAAGTCAGTAAATGAAGCACTAAAACACGCTGGTTTGAAAAACCAGGTTGCGGTAAATATTAAATATGTTGATTCTCAAGATATTGAAGTAAAAGGTGTTGGACTCTTAGATGAACTAGACGCGATACTTGTTCCAGGTGGTTTTGGCGAACGTGGTGTCGAAGGTAAAATTTTAGCCGCACAATATGCCCGTGAAAATAAAGTCCCTTATTTAGGTATTTGTTTAGGCATGCAAGTCGCGTTAATTGAATATGCACGAAACGTGGCTGGATTAACCGATGCACACAGTACCGAATTTAAAGCGGATACACCGCATCCCGTTGTTGGTTTAATTAATGAATGGTTAGATGAAGAAGGCCAAATCGAATACCGCTGTGAAAATTCTGATTTAGGTGGAACCATGCGTTTAGGTTCGCAGTTGTGTCACATTGTGAAAGGTACCCATGCGTATAACGTATATGGTAGTGAAACAATTTATGAGAGACACCGCCATCGTTTTGAGGTAAATAATAACTACCGTGAGCAATTAAGTAACGCTGGCTTAGTATTCTCCGGTTTATCTACGGATAAAACCTTAGTTGAGGTGATTGAGATCCCAGATCATCCTTGGTTTATTGCTGGGCAATTCCATCCTGAGTTTAATTCAACTCCTCGCGATGGACACCCATTATTTGAAAGTTTTGTTGCTGCCTCGTTTGAACATCAAAAACAGCAATCAAACTAAAATAAAAATAACTAAAACCGTAGCCTAGAGCTACGGTTTTCATTTTTAGAGTTAATTTAGAAGTTTACGTAAACGTAACGTTTAAAGGAAAAATAATGTCAAATATTAGTAAAATTATTGCACGTGAAATCATGGATTCTCGTGGTAACCCGACAATAGAAGCCGATGTATATTTAGAGTCAGGTGCATGGGGCCGCGCTGCTGCTCCTTCAGGTGCATCAACGGGTTCACGTGAAGCACTAGAATTACGTGATGGTGATAAAGCACGTTATTTAGGTAAAGGTGTTTTAAAAGCGGTTGCCGCAGTTAATGACAGCATTGCGCCTGCGTTAATTGGTCAAGATGCCCTAGCTCAAGCTAAAGTAGATCAGATCATGATCGATTTAGATGGCACAGAAAATAAAGAAAAGTTTGGTGCTAACGCTATTTTAGCGGTTTCTTTAGCGGTAGCTAAAGCAGCAGCAAACGCTAAGCATGTACAGTTATTCGAACATATCGCTGACTTAAACGGCACATCTGGTGTTTACTCTCTACCTTTACCAATGATGAATATTATCAATGGTGGTGAACACGCTGATAATAATGTTGATATACAAGAGTTTATGATCCAGCCTGTTGGTGCTGATAGTTTTAAAGAAGCATTACGTATGGGCGCTGAAATTTTCCACGCACTTAAGAAAGTATTATCAGCAAAAGGCATGAACACAGCGGTTGGTGATGAAGGTGGTTTTGCACCGAACTTAGAATCTAACGCTGATGCATTAGCGGTGATCAAAGAAGCAGTTGAAGCAGCGGGTTACGTATTAGGTAAAGACGTAACGTTAGCGATGGATTGTGCAGCTTCTGAATTTTACGATGCAGACAAAGGTATTTACGACTTAACGGGTGAAGGCAAACAATTCACCGCGAATGAATTCTCTGACTTCTTAGCAACACTTTGTGAACAGTACCCAATTGTTTCAATTGAAGATGGCTTAGACGAGTCAGATTGGGATGGTTTTGCTTACCAAACTAAATTAATTGGTGACAAAGTTCAAATAGTGGGTGATGACTTATTCGTGACCAACACTAAGATTTTAGCCCGTGGTATTGAGCAAGGTATTGGGAACTCTATCTTAATCAAATTCAACCAAATTGGGTCTCTAACTGAAACGTTAGCGGCTATTAAAATGGCTAAAGATGCTGGCTTTACTGCTGTTATCTCTCATCGTTCAGGCGAGACAGAAGATGCCACTATTGCGGATTTAGCGGTTGGTACTGCTGCTGGCCAAATTAAGACAGGTTCTTTATGTCGTTCTGATCGTGTGTCTAAGTACAACCAGTTATTACGTATTGAAGAATTCTTAGGTGACAAAGCCATATTTAACGGCCTATCAGAAGTTAAAGGGCAATAATTATTATTTCTTTGCTACTTATCTTTAATAACTGCATCTGTTGTGCTCACTGACTATCGTCAGCTCCGCGCAACCTCTTTGTTCTTAAAGCAAATAGCGTTGAAATAATTGATTATTTTTAGCTTTTTATAAAAATATATTAAAAAACCACTCATTTGAGTGGTTTTTTGTTTTCTAATTCAATGAAATAATAGGAACGAGAGTACTAGCTCATTTTCCAATTTACTTAATGCTTTTCTAACTATCATTCGCAATTAAATGTACATCTCGTTGTGGGAATGGAATTTCTATATTCGCGGCTTGTAGAGCTGAATATATTGCCTTGTTTGCACTGTATTTCGACGCATAAAGGTTTTCGGTTGGCGTCCAAATACGTAGATCAATATTGATTGAACTGTCAGCAAATTCACCAATTCCTATTTGCGGCTCTCTTGAACTACTGGCAATTTTTAGATCTTTAATAACGTCTTCAAGTAATGCAATGGTTTTAATCGGATCTTCTTTATAAGCAATACCTATGGTTAATTCTAATAATGAGTCACCATTGGAGTTAGACAGTATTTCACCAACAATATGTTTATTTGGGATGGTGATTTTTACATTATCTTCATCATATAAAATGGTGTAGGCCAATAAAACTTCTGTCACGATTCCTGTTCTACCTTGCACTGTAATCGTATCGCCAACCACGAAAGGCCTAATTAATATAATATTAAAACCAGCAGCGTAATTCGCTAATAGGCCTTGTAATGCTAAACCAGCACCTAGAGAAACAGCACCTATTGCGGCGATAAATGGGGTAACACTAATGCCTAATTTTCCAAGTGCCATAATGCTGATCATAATAACAATCAGCATTTTGGTGGTATTTGATAAAAAATGGCTTAACGTAGTATCAAGGTTATGACGTTGGCATAAGCGCAAAACAAAGTTAGCGATTTTACCCGCAACAATGTAACCGAGAATAAAAATGATAAGGGCGCCAATTAACTGAAAGCTATAATTGGAGAAAAAATCGATAATAAGATTGTAAAAATAACTTACTTGGTCTATCTCATCTTTTAATAAGGCGGCAGGATCTAAAGATTTGGCGTTTAAGGTTTTATTTGCCGTTTCACTCTCTGTTTCACTAAACATTGACAGTATTGCTCTATTTTTTGAGGATTTACGATATAGTGTATTGTTTTTTTTAAACAATGCTAAGGGGAATTTGAATTTCAGTAACTTTTTTGTTGATAAATGACTTTAAGACTTGCTTTGATAAACTTCTTTGGTGAATTTTAATAGACAATGCAGTATGCTTAAGCCTTAGGCAATAAGCTAATAAAAAATAACCAATATTTTATGACTGAGCAAGTTTCACTATGGCAAGATGATACCAAAACAGCAGACTTTGCTGAGCTTTGTAATGCCTTATATGAACGTGAAATTATGCTTTTAGCTCATAGTGAAATTCACTCTTTGCAAGTTTTTCAAGGACGTTTAAAAAGTTTACCCTATTATATTAAACGAACCGCTCATTTAATGTTTCAAGCAAAAACTCCCCTGACTATTGATGTGCAAAATGCCAGTTGGTCGGCAAAGCAGGCCGGACATATGCCGCTTAACGGTCAAGATATTGACAGCGTGAACCAATGGTATTTATCGACAGAATTAACGCATGGCTTAGTGATCCCAATAGAGCATGAATCATTTATTGTTTTAGACTCCATTGATCGTATCGATAAAAATAACAATAGAATTAGAACCAATGTTCATGGCTGGTTTTACCTTGACAAAAATCATGAACAAAATAACCAATCTCTTCAAACAAACCGGCTGTTAAAACCGAATAAACGAGTAATGACAGCAGCTTGTACGGGCCATAGCTGGGTGAATGATCAAAAAGTAAACCCGCATATGCCAACCCTGCGAGAATTATTACTTTCATGTGCAATTAATTGGCGAAACTTCAAGCAACCCGCTCATGTTTAGGATCTTGAAATACAATAAAGCGTGATTTGTATTTACACCAGCGAGTAGCCTTTTATAATAGCCTTTTAATCTATCGTTTTTAAAAGATCTATTTTCAATAATATGCGCGTTATTACTATTGTATTGCTGATATTTTTAGTGTTATTACAATACCGACTGTGGTTCGGAAAAAATAGTGTGCCCGATTACTTATCGCTTGAAGACGAAGTTGCTCGACAAAAGATAGATAACGACAAATTACGTCAACGAAATAAATTACTCTATGCCGATACCGATGATTTAAAGTCTGGCAGTGACGCGATTGAAGAACGTGCTCGAAATGAATTAGGCATGATTAAAAGCGGAGAAACATTCTTTCGCATTATTCCCAATAAAAAAAAGCATAAAAAGGGTTAACACGACAATATGCCTACTAAGAAAATTCCTTTGGTTGTTGTCGTTCCCGCGGCAGGGGTTGGCAAACGCATGAAGGCCAATTGTCCCAAGCAATATTTAAAAATAAATCAAAAAAGCATTTTAGAACATACTGTTTCGCGTTTATCTTCACACCCAATGATTAAAAAGATTATTATTGCGCTGAGTCATGAGGATGAATACTTTTCAGAAACTAGGCTCTCAGAAAATAGCAAGGTTATGGTTGTTGATGGTGGCAAAGAGCGGGTTGATTCTGTTTTAGCTGGTTTAGCGGTGATTGACCCGCATGAATTTCCTTGGGTATTAGTGCACGACGCGGCTCGTCCTTGTTTAACGTTAAATGATTTAAATCATTTAATTGAAGCTTGTTTATCGAATGATAAAGGCGGTATTTTAGCTAGCCCTGTGCGAGATACCATGAAACAAGGCTGCAATGGTGTTATTGAACAAACGATCGACCGTGAAAATCTCTGGCATGCATTAACCCCTCAAATGTATCCAACGCTTCAATTAAAAGCCGCGATAGAACGAGCACTTTCAGCTCAGGCGATCATTACCGATGAGGCCTCTGCCATTGAGTTTACCGGTGAAGTAAGCCAATTGATCTCCAGCAGTAGTGAAAATATAAAAATTACCCAACCCGATGATTTAGCTTTAGCAGAATTTATTTTGAATAAGCAATCGAAAGACAACCAAAATATACAGGAAATGCAATGAGAATAGGTCATGGTTTTGATGTCCATAAATTTGGTGGGCAAGGTCCTATTGTTTTAGCCGGCGTAGAAATTCCTTTCGACTATGGTTTTATTGCTCATTCAGACGGAGATGTTGCTATTCACGCCTTATGCGATGCCCTATTAGGCGCGTTGTGTTTAGCCGATATCGGTAATCATTTTCCTGATACCGATGGTCAATATGAAAATATTTCTAGTCGAATTTTACTACGGCATGTAGTTGGATTAATGGAAGAAAAAGGTTATGAACTTGGCAACGCTGATATCACAATTGTGGCGCAAGCCCCTAAAATAGCGCCACACCTTTTCGCCATGCGAACTTGTTTAGCGGAAGATTTACATTGCAACTTAGATCAAATAAACGTGAAAGCAACTACCACTGAAAAATTAGGTTATGTCGGCAAAAAACAAGGTATCTCGGTGCATGCGGTTGTGTTATTGACAGAAAATAAATCATCAAACGAAAAGACTGAAAATGGTCATGTTAAGGTGAGTCAATAAGATGTTACCGACTTTTGATTATCTTTATGGCAAACCAACTGTCACGGGTGATTTACGTAGCAGTGAAAACGACTTCAAAGTCTTTGAACAGCTACCTTTCTCTCCATGTGGGGAAGGTGAGCATTTATTTATACATCTTAGAAAAACAGGGCAAAATACAGGATTTGTCGCCAAACAATTAGCCAAATATTTTTCCGTAAAAGAAAACCTCGTCAGTTATGCTGGGCTTAAGGATCGTTTTGCGGTTACCGAACAATGGTTTGGTATTCATCTTCCTGGAAAACAAGCATACGACTTATCTGATTTATCTATTGATGGCGTAGAAATTATTGACTATGCCCGACATAATAAAAAGCTTCGCATCGGCTCGTTAAGTGGTAATCGTTTCGAAATCACCTTAAGAAATGTCTCAGATATTAATGAATTACAACGCCGGTGGCATGCTGTTACGGCATTTGGTGTACCAAATTATTTTGGTGAACAACGCTTTGGTATTGATGGCGGAAATATTGAAAGAGCAATCGCTTTGTTTGCAGGGCAAAAAGTAAAAGATAAGAAAAAACGGGGCATGTATCTTTCAGCCGCCCGTTCGCTGCTTTTTAATCACATTATTGCAAAGCGTATTGAAAACAATACTTTTGATAAACTGCAAACGGGTGATGTATTAATGCTTGCTGGTAGCCAATCGGTTTTTTTACTTGAAGCTATTGATGACATTATTGAACAACGTTTTATCGAAAAAGATGTTGATATCACTGCGCCATTATGGGGAACAGGGCAGTTAATGACGTCTGGAAATCCTTATACATTGGAAGAATCATTGCTTGAAAGTCATGCTGATTTTTGTCACGGACTAGCGAAATTTGGTTTGAAACAAGAAAGACGACGTATTCGCTTATTAGCAAAAGATGGCGCAATCACAACTAATGAAGCGGAAAAATGTGTCACGGTAACATTTACTTTGGCGGCAGGTTGTTTTGCTACCACGATATTAAGAGAGTTACTTGTTTATAAAGATTTAACCGCACGAGTTGGCTCACGCATTGGATAAATTATGAGAATATTATTAAGTAATGATGACGGTGTGCATGCACCAGGCATCAAAGTGTTATATCAAGAGCTAAGTAAATTTGCAGATGTAACCGTGGTTGCACCTGACAGAAACTGTAGCGGTGCAAGTAACTCATTGACGTTAATGAACCCATTGCGTGCAGAAAAATTAGACAATGGTTTTATTTCTGTGAATGGCACACCCACAGACTCCGTTCATTTAGCAATCAGCCAACTGATGGATCCATTACCTGATTTAGTGGTAGCAGGTATAAACCGCGGGGCTAATTTAGGTGATGATACCTTGTACTCTGGAACTGTCGCGGCCGCAACTGAAGGTCGACATATGGGGATGCCAGCAGTCGCAGTATCTTTAGCAGGTAAAGATGAAAGTTATTATCAAACAGCGGCTATTGTGGCGGCTAAATTTATTCAGCGATTAAAATTACACCCTTTACCGAGTGATCAAATAATCAATATTAATGTCCCCAATATTACTCTTGAAGCACTCAAAGGAGTGAAAGTGACTCGCTTAGGGCATCGTCATAAAGCCGAAACTATGAGATCCACTCAAGATCCTTGGAAAAGAGATATTTATTGGTATGGCTCTTTAGGTGCCGAATTAGATGCCGGTGAGGGCACTGATTTTCATGCGATAAGTGAAGGTTATGCCTCTATCACTCCGTTAACTATCGATATGACAGCCTATAAAAGCATGGCAACAATTACAGAATGGATCAGCGATTTTACAATATGAGAATAATAAAATGAATGTCAGAGTAGGAAGTCGTACCGGCGGAAAATCAACCCGCAGTGGAGAAATACTGGCACAAAAGTTATATGCTGAAGGCATTGTTAACCAACAAGTTTTGCAAGCTATCTCTCGTAGTCCAAGACATGTGTTTATCCCCGAAATACTGGCGCATAAAGCATATGATAATACGGCATTGCCGATTGGCCAGGGACAAACCATCTCTCAGCCTTACATTGTTGCGAAAATGTCAGAGTTATTATTAGCTGATGGCACGCCAGAAAGTATCCTTGAAATTGGCACAGGCTCAGGTTATCAAACCTCTATATTGGCGCAATTAACCCCAAAAGTCTTTTCTGTTGAACGAATAAAATCATTACAGTTTCAAGCAAAGCGTCGCTTGCAAGCCATGGACTTACATAATATTTCAATGAAACATGGTGACGGATGGCAAGGGTGGAAATCTAAAGCACCGTTTCAAGCGATCATCGTCACTGCCGCTCCTTCTGATATACCACAAGCTTTGCTAGAACAACTTGCTGATGGAGGACGTTTAGTCATTCCAGTGGGTGAAGAAACGCAAATATTAAAAATTATTACTCGTCGTGGCGATAATTATGACGAACGTCAAATTGAAGCGGTTCGTTTTGTTCCTCTAGTTCCTGGAGCCGTGCAATGAAAATATTTTCTTGGCTATACGAATGGACATTAAAATGGGCGGAGCATAAATTAGCCCCTAAAATATTGGCGATACTCACCTTTGCTGAATCGGTATTTTTTCCTATTCCACCAGATGTTTTGTTAGCTCCTATGGTTTTAGCTAAGCCTAAGAAAGCTTGGTTATATGCAAGTATTACTACTATAGCGTCAGTATTTGGTGGTATTGCGGGATATGCACTGGGGTTTTATATGTTTGAACCTTGGATACAACCGTTAATCACTGAATGGGGTAAACAAGCAACCTTCGATCAAGCGGTGCTTTGGTTTAATGATTGGGGTGTTTGGGTGGTATTTATAGCGGGCTTTTCACCTGTGCCTTATAAAGTATTCACTGTCAGCGCCGGCTTTTTACAAATGGCTTTTTTACCTTTTCTTTTGGTTTCTGCTATTGGTCGTGGCATGCGCTTTTTTTTAGTGGCAGGAGTGATACATTATGGCGGCGAACGTATGGAAAAAAGTTTACGAAAGTGGGTTGATGTTTTAGGCTGGTTGGTTGTTGGCTTAATTGTTATTTTGTATTTTATATTACGATAAATAGTGATTATCAAGAAAACAAAGGGTTAAGGGGATACGTGTTTTTTAGAATAGTTATTCTAATGTTGATTTTGTTTATTGTTGGTTGTTCTTCAAGACATACGCCTGCCCCTGTAGTTGACGTAAATGCACAATTACCGCTAAGTAAAAAAATTAAAAACAGCTTAAAAGCTACTGAATATATAGTTAAAAAAGGTGAAACTTTATATTCTATCTCTTGGCGAGCGGGCTTAGACGTTAGAACGATAGCACAACTAAATAATATTCCTGCGCCTTATCAAATATTTCCCGGACAAAAAATATTTTTGTCTCCTAAATTAGCGAAAGCTAGTAAAAATAAACCCTCCCGTGAAAGTATACAAAAACAACCTCAAATAGTGGTAAAAAAACCTATTGCAACAAATAAAAAGCAGGAGTATGGTGAAGTTACGAGAGGGCAAAAAATAGTCAAAAAGCCTTTAAGTAAAACAGGTTCATTCTCACAAAAAGTAAAACGTTGGGTGTGGCCTGTAAATGGTAAAATTATTGCTAAATTTTCAACGAGAAAACAAGGTAATAAAGGAATAGACATCGCAGGTAGCCGTAATGAACCGGTAAAAGCAGCAGCTGATGGCAGGGTGGTTTATGCTGGTGATGTGTTAAGAGGATATGGCAAGTTAGTTATTGTTAAACATAACGATGATTATTTAAGCGCTTATGCTCATAACGATCACATTTTGGTCAAGGAACAGCAAGCTGTAAAAGCCGGGCAAGTTATAGCAAAGATGGGTGATACTGACGCGGAAAGAGTCATGCTTCATTTTGAAGTTCGCTTTCGTGGAAAATCTGTTAATCCATTAAAATACCTTCCGAGAAGATAACAACAATACTATTAATAATTGGAGCTAACGTGAATATTTAATCAGTAATTTCAGCTTTGCTAATGACGGGAGAAATGGCATGGGCATAGAAAAAGAACTAAAAAAAGTTAAAGCAACTATCGAAAAAAAGGATGTTGATACTAAAATTCAGGATGATGCGCCATCAAACTTAGATGCAACTCAGTTGTACTTAGGTGAAATTGGTTTTTCTCCACTCTTAACTGCAGAAGAAGAAGTATACTTTTCTCGTCTTGCCTTAAAAGGTGACGAACCCTCAAGAAAACGTATGATTGAGAGTAATCTACGTTTAGTCGTAAAAATTGCACGTCGTTATAATAATCGAGGCTTACCCTTATTAGACCTTATTGAAGAAGGTAATTTAGGCTTAATTCGCGCGGTTGAAAAATTTGACCCTGAACGCGGCTTTCGATTCTCAACCTACGCAACCTGGTGGATACGTCAAACCATTGAACGTGCCATTATGAATCAAACACGCACGATTCGATTACCCATCCATGTTGTTAAAGAATTAAATATATATTTGCGTACTGCACGCGAGTTAGTACAAAAACTCGATCATGAACCTACCGCTGAAGATATTGCACAAGAGCTTGATGTGCCTGTTGAAAGTGTCACTAAAATGCTGCGATTAAATGAACGTATCGCATCGGTGGATACGCCTTTTGGCGGTGAGTCAGATAAAGTATTGCTTGATGTGATCCCTGATGAAAAAGCAAGAGGCCCAGAAGGTAATTTACAAAATGACGATATTAAAAATAATATTGTTCATTGGTTAAATGAGTTGAACTCTAAACAGCGAGAAGTACTAGCAAGACGCTTTGGCTTACTCGGTTATGAAGCTGCAACATTAGAAGATGTTGGTGTTGAAATTGGTTTAACTAGAGAGCGCGTTCGCCAAATACAAGTAGAAGCGTTAAAACGTTTACGTGATATTTTAAGCGCACAAGACTTATCAATCGAGGCCTTGTTTCAAGCTTAGATAAATCAATGTTTGAAAAATATCGATAGTAAAACAACCATTAAAATAAGAAAAACCAGCTTAAAGCTGGTTTTTTTGTACTTTCTTTTTAGCAGTATGAATACATACTTATAGTTTTTCTTTTAGTTGAAAAAGTAAATCAAGTGCTTGTTTAGGGCTTAACTCATTCACATCTATCGCATTTAAATCATTGATCACAGGATGGTTATTATCTATTAATGCCAATTGTTCAAACGCTTGTTCAGCAGGCGAAATTGACGGTGCTTGTTGGTTTTCAAGCTCCGTCAAACGTTGTTTTGCGCGTTGAATAACGGATCTTGGTACACCCGCTAACTGCGCGACTTGCAAGCCAAAACTTTTACTTGCAGCACCTTCTTGCACGGCATGCATGAAAATAATTTTTTCTCCATGCTCTAAGGCGTCTAAATGTACATTGGCTAAGCTGTCTATTTGCTCAGCCAATAACGTCAGCTCAAAATAATGACTGGCAAAAAGAGTGAAAGCTTTCGTTTTAAGTGCGAGCATCTCAGCACAAGCCCAAGCTAATGAAAGCCCATCGTAAGTGCTTGTTCCTCGGCCAATTTCATCTAATAGTACTAAACTTTTGTTGGTCGCATTATGTAAAATATTAGCGGTTTCAGTCATTTCAACCATAAAGGTTGAACGGCCACTCGCGAGATCATCAGACGCGCCAATACGGGTAAAAATTCTATCTACTAAGCCTATTTTTGCCGCACTTGCTGGTACATAACAACCAATGTGAGCAAGCAAAACAATTAATGCCGTTTGTCGCATATAAGTAGATTTCCCCCCCATATTTGGCCCAGTGATGATCAACATTTTTCGCTGTTCTGTTAATACAACTGGGTTGGCGATAAAAGCCTCTTCTGTCATTTGCTCCACCACAGGGTGGCGACCCGCTTCTATATCTATTCCGCTTTCTATAACTAATTCGGGCTTCACATAGTTTAGGGTTTCAGCACGTTCAGCAAAGGTATTTAACACATCTAATTGCGCAATTGATTGTGCAAGATTTTGAAGTTTTTCTAAGTGAGGGAGCACTTGATCAAATAGTTCATCATACAGGCGTTTTTCAAGTGCTAAAAATTTACTTTGCGCCGTTAACACTTTTTCTTCATGTTGCTTTAATTCATTGGTAATAAAACGTTCGTTATTTTTTAACGTTTGTCGACGAATATAATCATCAGGAACTTGGTGAGAGCTACTGCGGCTTATTTCAATATAAAAACCATGTACTTTGTTATAGCCAACTTTTAAGGTTTGAATACCCGTTCTTTCTTTTTCACGGGCTTCTAGTTGTGCTAAAAATTCTGTTGCACCGTCACTTAAGTCACGTAGCGTATCAAGCTCGCTATGATACCCCTTTGCAATGACGCCACCATCTCTAATAAGCACAGGCGGATTTTCAACAATGGCTTCGTCTAGTAAATCTGCCAGTGTATCTATCGGCAAAGTATGTTTGGCTAAGGTTGCTAAATGCTGGTTATCGCGACTTTGGATAAGTGCTTGTAAATGAGGAAGTTGAAATAAAGCATTTCTTAGTCGGGCAAAATCTCTAGGGCGTGCTGAACGTAAAGCAATGCGAGCGACAATTCTTTCAATATCACCAATTTGTTTAAGTTGTTGAAACAATTCTTCTTGCATATCGCGAGATAAAATTTCAGCAATCGCATTTTGGCGAGCGTTTAACGCTGTTAAATCGCGTAAAGGAAAATGTATCCATCGTTTCAATAATCGAGAGCCCATGGCGGTGGCTGATTTATCAAGAATAGCCGCTAAAGTATTTTCGTTCGTGCCTTGTAAGTTTTTCGTTAATTCTAAATTGCGTCTAGTTGCAGCATCTAAAATCACACCTGATTGGGCCGATTCAGCGATAATAGAGCGGATGTGAGGCAAAGCACTACGTTGTGCATCTTGAACATATTGCATTAAACAACCGGCAGCACATAAACCAATATGTTGTTCATCAATACCAAAGCCTGATAATTCTTTAGTACCAAATTGCTTATTTAAAATGGTATGAGCCGTTTGTATATCAAACTCCCAATCGGGTCGACGACGTAAGCCTTTCATTCCATCAATCACAGAAAATGCATCAAAAGTTTCTGGGTATAAAAGCTCTGCTGGAGATAGTCGCTGTAATTCTGCTTGAAGTTGTTCACGAGTTGTTGATTGGCAAACGACAAAGCGACCACTGGTCATATCAAGGTAAGCTAAGCCAAAACCTTCTTTGTTTTCATAAATAGAAACCAATAAGTTATCTTGTTTGTCTGATAATAACGCTTCATCACTGACCGTGCCGGGGGTGACAATTCGCATTACTTTTCGCTCTACAGGCCCTTTACTGGTTGCGGGATCGCCGACTTGCTCGCATATTGCAACAGACTCACCTAATTGAACTAACTTTGCCAAATAATTTTCGACAGCATGATAAGGCACACCAGCCATTGGAATAGCGTTGCCGCCTGTTTTTCCACGTGCGGTCAGTGATATATCTAATAAATCTGCGGCTTTTTTTGCATCATCAAAGAATAATTCATAAAAATCACCCATACGATAAAAAACAAGAATATTAGGGAATTCCGCCTTTATAGTTAAGTATTGGCGCATCATAGGGGTGTGTTGTGATAAATCTGTCATGTTTTTATTGTGCTTTTTATTTAAATTTGAATGACTCAAACCAACGCCGTTTAAGTTAGTGAAAATAGAACGTTCGAAATCGCTCGAATGTTCGTTAAGGTAAAATACTAACGTCGATTTTTTTATAGTCGTTGTCAATTAATGTTTAAAGATAAGTCCTTCTCATTGGGACTTTCTTAGAGTCTCTTAATGATACTGATATAAAAATATTTCTGCTATGGCAATCGGTGCGAATAGTAAAATAAATTAACTTTAAGGTTACATAAACTAATCAGATTACTTTTCGGATCTCGGCGCAATATTAAGTAAGTTTCTAAGTAATAAATTAAATCCCCTTCCATTATTCAATCAATTTTTTTGATTGATAAAACGAAAATATTTCGCTTTTCTATTTTATATTTTCGGCACATTATTTACTCGAAAATCCAATGATGATTATTTTTATAAGGTAAAGAAATGATTATTGATACATATGATGAAACAGAAACAATCAATGACGAATTCGACTCAGGTATTGCAGGTTATGAAATTGCTTATAGTTCTACACAAAAAACTATGACAAGAAAATCTGCCAAGCAAAGGGATCGTATTAGACAGCGATTAGATTCGTTATGTGAAGCAAAAGTGCTTAATAAACAACTAAATTCGTTTAGTGACTATTGGGATATGTAACCTATGTTTAACACAAGAGTAATAGCGATGAAGAAAATATTAGTAGTGATAGCGGCGTTATTTGTTCCGTTAAATTTTGCCAACAGTGAAGAAATGGAATTATCGCAATTAGTTGCCGACACCGATTATGTCATTAGTTTACTGATGCAATGTAAAAAAGATGCGGAAGAAGATGAAATTGCTGAAATTGATATGAATGATTACTTAATTACTTGTATTAATGATGAGTTAGAGATGAGTGATTATCAACCTATTAGCGTATTGCCTAAGGTTGACGATATTCCTATTAACGTTAACTAACTCAGTCTTTTAGGAACGTTTTACTTAACTCAAATTTTTTAGCTCATTTTAAAATAACAACTATTTAACTTTGTAAATAGTTGTTTAAATCAACAAAGTGGGCTGACTAATTTGAGTTACTTTATTTCAAGAATAACTTTCGGCTTAATCAAGGTTTCATCTTAAAAGCTCAACATGAGAATTTGATAAAAGTTGGCTAATACAAATAATATTTGTCGGCATAAAAAGTCGCAACTGTGACAAAGCCATTGTAGTCATAATGAATAAACTTACTTTTGATTATTGCTAAATATATCGGTGATTAAGGTGTTTTCAAATCAAGCAATAATTTAATGGTTTTGTTCACTAACTTAAGAGCTAAGTGTCAGTTAATTTTTACAGTTTAAATGATTAATCAGAAGGGCATAATGTAAAGCATTGTAATTTATTGTTTTTATTGATTGGTATATATAGTGCAATAAAAAGTTTAAACAATAAATCTAATCATACCAATCACTCATCTTTGCTTTTGGGGGCATTGATTAAAAAGGCCTATAAAATGAAATTTAAATTTATTCAAACCGTACTTGCTAGCCTATTACTTGTTTCGAGCGGTCTTATTAGTATAGCTAATGCCAGATTGTTAACCATCAACACAAGCATGTATTAAAATGAAATCTTGCCTAAATAGAAACAGACGGAAATAGCTGTAACACATCTTCAATGATTTCTTTCTTTTGACTTTTAGCTAAATACGCGGCAAAAATCTCCCTTGAATAAACGGGAGCATCTTCTACTAAAAACAATTTATTACGTGCGATATATTCAAAGGTCATCTGTCTTGGCAGATAAGCACTGCCACCGGCATCTAACAAAAAATTGAGGGCAATTCTGGGTTGGCTCATATGATGTTTTGCCGGTGGTGCGTCTTGAAATTCTCGTAAGTGTTGAGCATTTACTGCTTCACCGTAATCTACCATAATGTAGTTATCTAAGGAGAATGGCTCTTTCTTTTCATTCGGCTCTGTTGTCACTAAATGTAAAGGCACTGAAGCGACTTTTTCGGTGATTAAATCTTCAACAAAAGGCTGTTCAAATAAAAATGCAATATCAATCACTCGACTTAAAATGCCTTTTCTTAATTCATTGGGCGAATAGGTATTTGTTAATAAGTTAATTTCGTCGAAATTACGATGAATTTTTTTTAGCCAATCTTGTAAGACAATATCCCAAATCGACATCATCGAGCCAATCACCAGCTGGTGCGCACCACTGTCCGCTAAACCAACATCTTGTTTCGTTTTTTGCCACATGAAAATCATTTCATTGGCGTGCTTGATCAGCCTGTTTCCTTCCGAGGTTAACTTTAAATGCTTTTGACTACGGTCGAATAATAAGACGCCTAAATCTTCCTCAAGTAGTTTTATTCGAGCGCTCACGGCCGACTGTGTAATGTATAGATTTTCTGAGGCAATTCTAAAGTGAAGTGTTCTACTGACTTCTAAAAAGGTTTTTAATAACTCTATTTTCATAAATTATCCGAAAACGCTTCTAATCAATTTTTTTGATTGAACTCATAAAAATATAGCGTTTTAATGTTTGAATTCTTCACTATACACTCACCCTAAATATTTACACCTTTTAAATTATTAAAAGGTTCAAGTGGAACGTAAGGAATTATTATGAAAGTGGCTATTTTATCAAGAAATGAAAATTTATACTCAACTCGTCGCTTAAAAGAAGCCGGCGAAGCACTCGGGCATGAGGTTGATATTATCGATACCTTGCATTGTTATATGGATATCACTAGTGCTCGTTCTCGCGTACGCTATCATGGGAAAGAGTTACCAATGTACGATGCCATTATCCCACGTATTGGTGCTTCAGTGACATTTTATGGTACTGCGGTTGCAAGACAGTTTGAAATGATGGGTACCTTTAATATCAATGAGTCTGTTGCTATTAGTCGATCGCGCGATAAATTACGTTCGTTGCAGCTATTATCAAGAAAAGGCATTGGTTTGCCCCGTACCGGTTTTGCTAGCAAGCCTGATAATATTAAAGACTTGATTAAAAATGTTGGTGGTGCTCCTGTGGTGATTAAATTGCTAGAAGGCACTCAAGGCATTGGTGTGGTTTTGGCTGATACCGCTAAAGCCGCTGAATCAATTATCGAAGCATTTATGGGCTTGAAAGCAAACATTTTAGTGCAAGAGTTTGTTAAAGAAGCAGGCGGCGCAGATATTCGTTGTTTAGTGATCGGTGGTAAAGTTGTCGCGGCCATGAAACGTCAAGGTGCAGAAGGAGAGTTTCGTTCTAACCTACATCGTGGTGGCTCTGCTGAAATAGTGAAATTATCAAAAGAAGAACGTGAAACTGCGGTAAACGCTGCTAAAGCGATGGGTTTAAATATGTGTGGTGTTGATTTGTTACGTTCGCAAAGTGGCCCTATGGTGATGGAAGTTAATTCATCTCCTGGTTTAGAAGGAATTGAAAAAGCAACAGGTAAAGACGTTGCAAGTATGGTTTTTCAGTTTTTAGAAAAAAACGCTAAACCCAATAAAACGCAAACACGCGGTAATGGTTAACTTTAGGAAAAAGTGTGATGGATGTTTTACGTATAGGTGAATTTGAAATTTTACCCGGTGAACAAAAGAAAATTAAATTACCGGTTGCCAAATTATATACCGATGCTGATGTTTCTTTACCTGTGCATATTATTCGGGCAAAGAAACCAGGCCCTACTATTTTTGTGAGTGCTGCGGTACATGGTGACGAGCTCAATGGTATTGAGATCATCAGGCGTTTAATTAACCAAAATAAATTTAAAATTATTAAAGGGACTGTGATTGCGGTACCTATGGTGAATGTTTATGGCGTAGTAAATCAAAGCCGCTATATGCCTGATAGACGCGACTTAAATCGTTGCTTTCCAGGCTCAGCAAAAGGTTCATTGGCGGGGCGAGTTGCACATATATTTCTAAATGAAATTGTCAAACATTGTGATTATGGTATTGATTTACATACGGGAGCGATACATCGTTCAAACTTACCACAAATACGTGCGAATATGCTTGATGCTGAAACTAAAGAATTAGCTGAAGTGTTTGCGGTACCTGTGGTATTAAATTCTAATTTAGTTGATGGCTCATTACGTGAATCGGCCATTAAAAATGAAACGAAAATATTATTGTACGAAGCAGGAGAAGCGTTAAGGTTTGATGAGTTTTCTATTCGAGCCGGCATGAAAGGCATTTTAAATGTATTACAACATTTAGGCATGAAACGAAAAAGCAGTGCCACAAAACGTAAGAAAATCGTTCCTTTTATTGCCAATGGAAGCCAATGGGTTAGGGCCAATGCAAGTGGTATAGTGCATAACGTAGTTGAATTGGGAGATCAAATCACCCAAGGGCAAGTGTTAGCCGAAATAGGCAGTCCTTATGGTGAAGTGCTTGATTGTGTAATAGCAACGCGTTCAGGTATTTTAATTGGCAAGCAAAATATTCCGTTAGTACAAGAAGGTGAAGCAATGTTTCATGTTGCTTACTTTAGTGAAGATGACGAAGAAATTGCCGAGCATATTGAAAATGTACAAGAACAGTTATTACCAGAGCATAACGATATTTAGGAATGAGTATGAGTGCGGAAAATAAAATAATTATTGGTTGTTTAGAATCGATTGCTTTACCTGAACTTGCGATAGATGATTTACAAGTTAGGGTAGATACCGGTGCAAAAACTTCTTCATTACATGTTGATAATATAACTAAAGTGACTAAAAATGGTAAACGGTGTGTTAGTTTTGATATTCACCCTGACGCCTATAACGTTGATACCATTGTTCATTGTACAGCGCCGATTAGTGATATTAGAAAAGTAAAATCATCGAATGGTAACACTGAGCAACGTTATGTTATACGTACGCCTGTTGTGCTTGGCAGCGAAAAATGGTCTATTGAGATAACGTTAACTGACCGTTCTGATATGAGTTATTTAATGTTGTTTGGCCGAGAAGCGATTGGAAATAAATTTCTGGTTGATCCATCACAGGTTTTCTTAGCGATGAAAACGTAAAGAAGGGGAACATATGAATTTTGCTAACATTAAAGCGATATTAGCGACACCTATTTTTACTATTTCTGAGCAACCTATTTCTTTAGGGGAATTATTATTAATTCCCCTCATTATTTACGTTGGGTTAGTACTCACTAAATGGACGACAAGATTTGTTACACATCGTTTAACAACTAAAAAAACAGATCCTAACCTTATTCACCTATTGCAACGTGTTTTATACGTAACAGCGATAACCATTTTATTTATTACCACACTTGATCTTATTAATGTTCCTATTGCTGCCTTTGCTTTTTTATCTGGTGCTATTGCTATTGGTTTTGGTTTTGGTGCGCAAAATATTATTAATAACTTTATCAGCGGTTGGATCTTAATGTGGGAGCAACCAATTCGTATTGGTGATTTCTTAGAAGTTGAAAATGCCAAAGGGGTAGTAGAAGAGATCAATACTCGATCAACACGGATCAGACGAGTTGATGGCGTACATTTATTAATTCCTAACAGCAAGTTACTCGAAAATACAGTTGTCAACTGGACACTTAAAGACAGCTTAGTACGAACGAGTGTTCGTGTTGGCGTTGCTTATGGTAGCAAAGCAAAGTTAGTGGCTGATTTGATTTTAGAGGCAACCTTAGCTCAAAACGAAGTATTAACAGATCCTAAACCAGTCGTTAGCTTCGAAGATTTTGGTGATAACGCCTTAATTTTTGAAGTCAATTTTTGGATAAATTCTAAAGTTGAAGGTGGCTTGCGAGTTACTCGCAGTAATATTCGTTTTACTTTAGATGAATTGTTTGAACAACATCAAGTGGTTGTTGCGTTCCCTCAACGAGATGTTCATCTAGATGGCTCTTTAACGCTTATCAAGGAAGACGATAATCTAAAAAGTTAAACGAAAAACTTTAAAGAATATCAACCGTAAAGCATGAAAATGGAAGTAAGTGGTTATTACTTCCATTGAGCAAGAATAGTTTTTATTTTTCCTTGGCTATTTTACTTTTCTGTTCAAACCATAAACGCATAAAATCAGCTGTGAGTTTTTGCTCTATTTCTAATGCCGTTTCTGTGGGGCAAAAAACGGTAAAGAATACTTGCGTATCACCAATATCAGAAGTAGCGACTTGAATATGTGGCTCTGGACCTGCAATGTTGATATCTAAGCGATTTTCAATAAGCTGATTATATCGCATCGCAACATCTTTAAAGTCTGCACAATACACGTTTGCTTTTTCATATAATTGATCAATAAACTCAAATGGATTGACACTATCATCTCTTACAATAGTGAAATGGTGCATCGCATAGCGCTTTAAAAAATTGAGGTTTTTAATCACAGAAGTAATCAGCTGACTATTCGGTAAATAAAGTGTTTTACCCGTATATTGATAACTGTCTTTATCTACTTCTAATAAAGTCAGTTTTGCCCAGTCTGTTGAGTGTACTTCACCAAAATAATTACCTACTTGAATCCAGTCACTAATCCTAAATGGTCGACTCGATAAAATATAAACAAAGCCAATGAAGCATTGAATAAACTCACGAGTTGCTAAAACAATGGCAACAATAAAAGCGGCAATGGAAAAGGCAAACTTTTGAATTTCTTCCGACCAAATATTAAAGATCAAGACGATCATTAAAACGGTATAAATATTATTAACGATATTAATTTGTAATCTTTTATCGTGTTTAGACTTCTTTTTGATCACCTTTACTAATAGAAATTTCAATAAATAAAAAGCACTAACACACAGTAAAGTGATCACGAACTTATTGTTAAAAAAATTGGGTGTTAATGCCGTTAAATTACTAATGTTAAACCATAAGTCCATGTAAAATTTTTAAACCCTTTTATTGCTGAGTGATGAATTATTTTGTAGTTGTAATAACGTTTGCTCTGGCCCTAATTTGTTGAAACTTGAATTAATTTCTTTTTGTTTAGATTCCAGCATGCTAATACCTTCGACCACAATATCATAAAATAACCAAGTTTCATCGTGCAATTTAATCAGTTTTACTAAGGCTTTATTGGTTTTATTTTTACCAATAATTGTCATATTCACCATAGCCACTTTACCGCTTTTCGAAATTGAACTTTTACCAATATTAATTGCTTCGTTATTATACTTACTCAATAAATGGCTGTAAGTATCGATTAATTGATTGGTTAATTCAGTTCGGAATGCTTCTTTTTGCTCTGGAGATAATTTAGCTAAATGAAGCCCTAAGACTTTATGACTAAAATATTGCGTACTTACTTCGGGCAATAAATATTGCTTCAATACTTCGCGAATATTACTACGTGATAGTTGGTCGGCATTTTTTAATGGGATCAGCGCGGTTTCAATATTTGTAAAAACATTTTTTACTTTTTCTTCCGGTAAGTTGTCATTCGCTAATACGAAAGAAGAAATTAAAAACGTTAATAATATAAATATTAAGACGAAAATATTGATGTTTTTTTCAGTGGAATTTTTCATTTTATTTTTAATTAGCCAGTACTAACAAGTGCGGTGATTGTATGGGGAAATTGAAAACAGGCAAGCGCAATAAATTGTTTATATCAATCAAAAAAATTGATTAGCGGATAATAAGTTTTAATGAATTGCTGACAAATACTTTTTTAAATTCGTTAAAACTGATGAGTTTTGAGTCTGTTGTTTTGTGATGACAAAACATTTATCTTTTTACTGGTTAACAGCATGATAAAACTACTGTACAAACAAAAAAATTCAACTAAAAATGAAATAGTAACTTTTTAGCTTGAAAACTTTAAAAGTTATTAACGTCTGAATTATACAATAAAAACAACGAATTAAAAGTCTCCGTTTTTTATTTTTAGTAAAGAAATAAAAATAATTGTAAAAAAGCTTGATACTGTACGACTATACAGTATACTTCGTCACATAAGTTAGTTTTTAGATATAAATTGTGGAGCACGAAATGGACGATAACAAAGAAAAAGCACTATCTGCAGCACTCAGCCAAATAGAACGTCAGTTTGGTAAAGGCTCAATTATGAAGCTGGGTGAAAACCGCAGTATGGATGTAGAAACCATTTCTACTGGTTCACTTGGATTAGATATTGCGCTAGGTGCTGGTGGTTTACCAATGGGTCGAGTTGTTGAAATTTATGGCCCTGAATCAAGTGGTAAAACCACCCTGACGTTAGAAGTTATCGCCGAAGCTCAACGTAATGGTAAAGTTTGTGCGTTTGTTGATGCTGAACATGCGCTTGACCCTATTTATGCTGAAAAACTTGGCGTAAACATTAATGAATTATTAGTGTCTCAGCCAGATACGGGTGAACAGGCGTTAGAAATTTGTGACATGTTAACTCGTTCTGGTGCGGTTGACGTTATTGTGGTCGACTCTGTTGCTGCCCTTACTCCTAAAGCTGAGATTGAAGGCGATATGGGGGATTCACACATGGGCCTACAAGCTCGCATGCTTTCTCAAGCTATGCGTAAGCTTACGGGTAACTTGAAGCAATCGAATACTATGATGATTTTCATTAACCAAATTCGTATGAAAATTGGTGTAATGTTTGGATCTCCAGAAACAACCACGGGTGGTAATGCATTAAAATTCTACGCTTCAGTACGTTTAGATATTCGTCGAATCGGTGCGGTTAAAGCAGGTGATGAAATTGTTGGTAACGAAACACGCGTTAAAGTTGTGAAAAATAAAATTGCTCCACCATTTAAACAAGTTGAATTCCAAATATTATACGGTGAAGGTATTAACAGCTTAGGTGAGTTAATTGATTTAGGCGTACAACATAAAATGGTTGAAAAGGCTGGTTCTTGGTATAGCTACAATGGCGACCGTATTGGTCAAGGTAAAGCAAATGCGACCAAGTATTTAACTGAAAAGCCAGAAGTTGCCAAAGAACTCGACGGTCGCTTAAGAGAGTTATTATTAACAAAAGCAACTGATAACGTTGAAAAAGAAGAAGCGGTTACTGAGTAATAAGTAGAAACAATTGCTTTAAAAACTCAAAATCAATCTAGAAAAACCATCACAACTGTGATGGTTTTCATATTTCTCTACTATTTTTATTTGCTTAAACAAACTATGGTTCGGTTTTACTTGTCAATTTTTGATACCAAAATGATGCAACCAAAATAAAGACACCTATTCCCATAAATAGGATCACTTTATGCCAAAGTAGTGCATTAGCAGCATCGAATAGTGCTAGTTTAGTTATACCTAACAAAATCAAACCAAAGCTATACTTGATGGTAAGCGTGCGTCTGTCCTTCATAAACAAAATAAGTGCGCCATGAACGGCTAATGTTGGAGCAATTAATAAGTCCAAGCGATAATTTACAAGCGCACTAAAAAGAGTAACGTAGGTAATTGCAGCAATAGAATGGAGAAATAAGTCACTATTTAAACCTAATCGTGTCTTGCTTAATAAAGCCTTTTTTTGGTCTGTAGCAGCAATTAAAAACATAACAGGAATACAAGCGTAAATGGCATTGTTAAAGGTTAACGACCAAGCCGAAATCACTAATATTCCGTTAACAACCATGATTATTAAAGTATTTCTACGTAAATGTTCTGAAACGTTAATCATGGCTAGATAAGATATCCAGAAAAAAGAAGTTACTATTAAGCCAATTAATAAACTATTACTTTGAAAGCCAATAATACTTGGAATGGAAAACCCTAAAGATATGACACCCCAACTAATGATGAATTCACAAAGTTCACACCTTGATACCTTTTTATCAAAATAGAGGGCAGAACTATACAGAACAATAAATCCAGTTAACGCTACAATGCTGTACATAAGTGTTAATTGTCCAGCAAGTAAGATAAAAATGACACTAGATAAAGCCGTAAGTAACTTTGTTTCTTTGACTATTAATTGGTGTTTGATTTTTTTAGCGAGAAATAGCGCTAAAAGTGGGGAGAACCAAAGAATCATTAAAACATTTTCATTTAATCTATGTAGAGATGAGTTAACCCAACAAACAGGAAGTAACAGATAAAATAAGATCCTAGCGGATTCTGTAACGTCTTTAAGTGCACTATCGGGGTAAAATTTTCGATAAAACTCCGACCATAACCATAATTGGATAAAGGCAGAAATTATAGAAAACTTGGCAAATAGCGGTAAGGCCGTGAAACGATAACTATTAACCATTAACCCTCCACTATAGGCGTAGAATAATGGCACTAATATTAACGTGGCGGCAAAAACTTCAATGGATAGTTGCTTGCATTGTTTAGCTCTAAACAACCAAACTAACTGAAGTAATAGAATAGTTGCACCTGTCCAATTTCCTAACCAAATATTTAAACTAGCGATTAGCAATATAGATAACCAAACAACTTCGAGTAACTGTAGGAAAGGTTTGATTTTTTTCTGTGTAAATTCATCAAAAACGTTTGAATTATTGAGTACTCGATGCCAAACACCTATAACCGCAACAATTACAATTGACAATAGCCAACCATCTATTGACTTTAACGCGGGTAAAGGAAAATATTTGGCTAATGCTGACCAACAATATACAAGTGCCAATGCTATTAAAACCTGGCTTTGGTTGACCACCGTAGTCATTTCAAATTTTCGACCGATATAAAGCAATAATATTCCTTCAACTGCCCATGCGATTCCCCAATAAGCATCACTAATTGCACTAGCAACAGCTAAAACACTCCAGAGTGTGGTTAATAAAATAAAAAAATGAGTTAGCTTATGTCTAATTTTATAGAAGAGAATACTAATAACGGAAGCAGCGATAGTATTTAAGGAAAAACTGATAGTCACCTGTGTCGAAAATATTTCGCTTGACTGAAAGAAAAGCAATACAGTTGAGCTTACTAAAGCAGCTAACAATATCAACGGCTTATGATTTGATGTATTATTTTCTAATGGGCTGTTTTTGAATAAAGTAATGACTATGTAAGTAAAGAATAGCAAGTAAAATAAATTTATTATCCAAGCAGAAACATATACAAATTCAACGCCAATTAACCACTCTAAAGCAACGATGAAAAAGGCTAAGCTTAAGTTAGCAAGCCATAGTTCACTTCTTTTATAAGCTAATATCAAACTACTAGTAATAACAAATGCCAATGACAATAAATAATACAAAGATTCAAATTGTATCGTATTCGACAATATTGGCATGGTAGAAATACCAATAACTCCCAAACCAGCAACTATTTTAATGTCCAACCATTGAGCTAAACCATGACAAACAAGTGCGATAAATAAATATAATAACAAGACGATTATATTGGGGATTATGCCGTAGACACTGCCTGAAAAGTATACCGTGCTATATGATAATAATATGCCTAAAGTAACAATGGCTGTGGCAAACTCTCCAAACCTTGTTTTGAGCTTTAAGCCAACGCCTACTCCCATAACAAGTATTGCAGCAAAGCACATTAATAACGATTTAGAACCTGCACCAAGATGATCAATGAGTAATTGCATTAAATAACCAAAACCAGCTAAGGTTAAGCCAATACCGGTTATTGTGAGAATAAAAATACCAAGCATGCCTCGTTCTTTATATGATTGATATATTTTAGTGATAGGAGAGAACCAATCGAATAACAAAGACAGAACAGCTTGGAATAATACGGTGATAAAGGATGGTTTGGCAGGTACAGAATCTTCTATCGTTTTATTGATTGCTAGATATTCATCCGCTGTTTTAGGTAATAAAGTGTCTGTTAATCGAGTTTCATTGATTATGTTAGGAGGGGGATTATCAATAGTCTCACTGAAATAATCATTAGACTGATCCTGTTGTTGATCTTTTTGCTCAAGTAATTTATTTAGTCGAGCCTCGACAGTATTTACTCTCTCACTAAATTGAAGTTTTAATAAAGCTAACTCTGACTTAAGCGCTTTAACCTCTTCGTTCATCATTACGTCCTGTAATCTTATTATTTTGCGTAGTAGTTTATTACGCGCAAGTATAATTTGCTATTTTATTATTCTACAACCAATTTAAGGCTCGGATCTTATAACGCTTGTCGATACTGACTGTAAAAAAATTATGAAAAAGTTATAAGAATTAACAAAATCATTTAGACGTCTATACGTTTAGAAGTTGACATAGCTAAAGTTAAAAGGCACAGTAGTGTCTATACTGTGTGTATGAAATATGCACACGAGTTTATTCGCTAAATGTTATGTTGAATGTCAGTGTTGTAGGTACTTTTTATGCCCATTAAAATCCCTAATGAATTACCGGCTTTATCGGTATTAGATAAAGAAAATATCTTCGTCATGTCGGAGCATCGTGCGGCTAATCAAGATATTCGCCCGATGAAAGTAGCGATTTTAAATTTAATGCCGAATAAAATTGAAACAGAAGTGCAAATTTTACGGATGTTGTCGAATACTCCATTACAGATAAATATTGATTTTGTCCGTATACATGCCAATGAGTCAAAGCATACCCCGAAAGAGCATTTAGATAACTTTTATTGTTTATTTGATGATATTAAAGACACGCAATATGACGGGTTAATTATTACAGGCGCGCCTTTAGCGTTGCTAGAATACGAAAAAGTAACCTTTTGGGATAAAATATGTGAAGTTTTTGATTGGGCAGAAAATAATGTCACATCAACTATGTTTTCTTGTTGGGCGGCGCATGCGGCTTTATATCATCATTATGGCTTGAATCGCCATTTACGAAAGAAAAAACTATCAGGTGTTTATCAACACAGCCCTGTTGATCCAAAAGAGCAGTTAACGCGAGGCTTTGAAGAGTTTTTTAATGTACCGCATTCTCGCTATGGTTATATTGATAAAGCTGATTATTTAAGTGTCTCGGAACTAAAAATTATCGCAGAGTCAGAAGAAGCGGGGGTTTATGTGGTGGCAAGCAAAAACAAGCAGCAAGTCTATTTAACAGGCCATCCAGAATACGATGCAACGACATTAGATGAAGAATACCATCGTGATTTAAATGCTGACGAAAACGCTGTTATGCCTGAAAATTATTATCCAAATAATGATGTCAACAAAATACCGCATAGCTCGTGGCGTAGTCATGGCAGTTTATTATTTACCAATTGGCTCAACTATTATGTCTATCAAATAACACCTTATTTGCTAGATGCGTCGAATATTCGAGCAAGACAGCCGGAAAACCAAGTTTAAACACATATAATTACAGTATTAACGTCGTTTTTCTTATTAGAACAAATTGAGAGTAGTATGAAGAAATCAGCATCGTTTGAAAATTTTGAACAACAATTAGCCCAACGTATTTTAATTCTTGATGGTGCTATGGGAACTATGATTCAAGCGTATAAATTTGAAGAGCAAGATTACCGTGGCGAGAAGTTCTCTGATTGGCATTTAGATGTGAAAGGCAATAATGACATGTTAGTGCTGACTCAACCTGATGTGATTAAAGCCATTCATGCTGAATACCTCGAAGCGGGTGCTGATATACTTGAAACGAATACTTTCAATGCAACGACTATTGCCATGGCTGATTACGACATGGAAGCGTACAGCGCCGAGATTAATTTAGAGGCTGCCAAAATAGCTCGGCAAGTTGCAGATGAATATACGGCAAAAAATCCAGATAAACCGCGTTTTGTCGCCGGTGTATTAGGGCCAACAAACAGAACCTGTTCAATTTCACCAGATGTGAATGATCCGGCGTTTCGTAATGTCACCTTTGATCAACTAAAGGAGGCTTATATTGAGTCGACAAAAGCGTTAATTGAAGGGGGAAGTGATTTAATATTAATTGAAACGATTTTTGATACGTTAAATGCCAAAGCTGCTATTTTTGCTGTTGAAACGGTTTTCGAATCGTTAAATATTCGTTTACCCGTAATGATTTCAGGCACTATTACAGATGCCTCAGGCCGTACATTATCAGGACAAACAACCGAAGCTTTTTATAATTCACTTCGCCATGCTAAACCTATTTCTTTTGGTTTAAATTGTGCACTTGGCCCTGTTGAATTAAGGCAATATGTTGCTGAATTAAGTCGAATTTCTGATTGTGCGGTTTCGGCTCACCCCAATGCCGGGCTACCAAATGCCTTTGGCGAATATGACTTTAGTGTTGATGACATGAATACTCATGTTGCCGAGTGGGCCGATTCAGGATTTTTGAATATTATCGGTGGCTGTTGCGGTACAACCCCAGAGCATATCAAAGGTATGGCTGATTCGGTTGCAAATATTGCACCTCGTAAAGTGGAACCTCGAAAAATTGCTTGTCGATTATCAGGTTTAGAAGCACTGACTATTGATGAAAATACTTTGTTTGTGAATGTGGGTGAAAGAACTAACGTTACCGGTTCGGCAATTTTTAAACGACTTATCACTGAAGAAAATTATGATCAAGCAATAGCGGTTGCTTTACAGCAAGTTGAAAATGGCGCGCAAATAATCGATATCAATATGGATGAAGGCATGCTCGATTCAAAAGCGGCCATGATCCGATTTCTAAATTTAATTGCGGGTGAGCCCGATATTGCCAAAGTGCCTGTGATGCTTGATTCTTCTAAATGGGATATTTTAGAAGAAGGCCTTAAGTGTATACAAGGCAAGGGCATCGTTAATTCGATCAGTTTAAAAGAAGGTGAAGAAAACTTTCGCAGCCAAGCAGAGCTATTGCGCCGTTATGGTGCTGCCGTTATCGTCATGGCATTTGATGAAGTAGGGCAAGCAGATACTCGCGAAAGAAAATATGAAATTTGTAAGCGTGCATACCATATTCTTGTGGATGAAATCGGTTTTCCTGCAGAAGATATTATCTTTGATCCCAATATTTTTGCGGTCGCTACCGGTATTGATGAACACAATAATTACGCGGTAGACTTTATTGACGCGGTCGCTGATATTAAAAAGAACCTGCCATATGCGATGATTTCTGGTGGCGTATCAAACGTATCATTTTCTTTTCGTGGAAATAACCCCGTTCGAGAGGCGATACATGCAGTGTTTTTATATCATGCCATTAAAAATGGTATGGACATGGGGATTGTTAACGCTGGTCAGTTGGCCATTTATTCTGATATTCCAGATGACTTGCGCATTGCGGTTGAAGACGTTATTCAAAACAGTGACGACGGTGCCACAGAGCGCTTACTTGATGTGGCTGAAACCTATCGCGGACAAGCGGGCAATCAAAGTAATAAAGCCGATCTAGCATGGCGAGAGTTACCGGTTAATAAGCGCTTAGAGTATTCATTAGTAAAAGGTATCAATGAATTTATAATTGAAGATACAGAAGCCGCACGTCTTGAAGCCGTTAGACCATTAGATGTCATTGAGGGGCCATTAATGGATGGCATGAATGTTGTTGGTGATTTATTTGGTGCAGGGGAAATGTTTTTACCGCAAGTGGTGAAATCTGCTCGGGTTATGAAGCAAGCCGTTGCCCACTTAAACCCGTTTATTGAAGCGGAAAAAACTGAAGTAAAATCTAACGGTAAAGTGTTACTTGCTACAGTTAAAGGTGATGTTCACGATATTGGTAAAAACATTGTTGGCGTAGTCTTACAATGTAATAACTACGATATTATCGACTTAGGGGTCATGGTGTCCTGTGAAGATATTTTACGCGTCGCCAAAGAAGAGAATGTCGATATTATTGGTTTATCTGGTTTGATAACCCCATCACTTGATGAAATGGTGCATGTTGCCAAAGAAATGAAACGCTTAGATTTAAACTTACCTTTACTGATAGGGGGAGCGACAACGTCTAAAGCCCACACGGCGGTAAAAATTGAACCGAAATATGAACATCCTGTGGTTTATGTGCCCAATGCTTCGCGCTCGGTATCCGTGGTCAGCACACTAATCTCTGAAGATGGAGATAAACGCCAAGCTTTTATCGATCGTCAAAAAGATGAATATGATCGTGTCCGTGAACGTCATTACAAAAAAGGTCCTCGTTCGAGTTTAATTTCATTAGAGGAAGCCCGTGCCAATGCTTTTCCATTAAGTTTTGAGCAATACACGCCTAAAGTACCCAACAAATTAGGGATTACTGTTTTAGATGAACTTGATTTAAATGTGGTGAGAAATTATATCGATTGGACGCCATTTTTCATGACTTGGCAGTTATCGGGTAAATATCCACTTATTTTAAAACATGACGTGATTGGTGAAGAAGCAACGAAATTATTTAATGACGCTAATGCGTTGATTGACGATGTAATAAACAATAAAAAACTAACAGCTAAAGCCGTCTTTGGTTTATTCCCTGCTCATCGTAAACAAGACGATTTAGTCGTATTTTCTAATGATGAACGTGAAGAACCATTGATGAAACTGCATCAACTTCGCCAACAAAGTAAAAAGCCATCAGGGCAGTTTAATCGTTGTTTGGCTGATTATGTTGCTGATGAAGCATCTGGCATAAAAGATTATATGGGAGCTTTTGCCGTTTCAGCTGGTTTTGGTTGTGATGAATTAGTGAAAGCTTTTGACGCTCAGTTTGATGATTACAACAGTATCTTAATTAAAGCTGTGGCCGATAGGTTAGCAGAGGCGAGTGCTGAATATCTTCATGAAAAAATACGTAAAGAATATTGGGGGTATGCGCCAGAAGAGTCTTTTGCAAATGACGATTTAATTCGTGAAAAATATCAAGGTATTCGCCCAGCTCCCGGTTATCCAGCTTGTCCAGAGCATACTGAAAAAGGCTTGTTGTGGGAATTACTCGATGTTGAAAAAAATATCGGCATGAAGTTAACTTCAAGTTTTGCAATGTGGCCAGGTGCTGCCGTAAGCGGCTGGTATTTTGCTCATCCAGACAGCAAGTATTTTGCGGTTGCCAAGTTGAAAAAAGACCAAGTGATTGATTATGCAACGCGTAAAGAAATGACATTACCGCAAGCCGAACGTTGGTTATCCGCTAATTTGGATTATGAACCTGAATAAACCCAATGAACGTTTTTGAAGCATTAGCTGTTAATTAAATAACATCTAATGCTTCGCTAAGTTTTTTCACTCCAATTACTTCCATACCGGATATTTTTTCTTTTGGCATATTATTAAATGGAACGATTGCGCGTTTAAAACCATGTTTAGCGGCTTCATTAATCCGTTCTTGCCCACTTGGAACCGGACGGATTTCGCCTGATAACCCTACTTCACCAAATACCACTAAATCTTGAGGTAATGCACGATCTCTAAAGCTTGACACTAACGCTAAAATCAAGGCTAAGTCGACACTCGTTTCTGCAACTTTAACGCCACCAACCACATTAACAAAAACATCTTGGTCGTTCATTTGTAAACCACCATGGCGATGCAAAATAGCTAATAGCATTGATAGTCTATTTTGATCGGCGCCAACCGCAACACGTCTTGGGTTACCTAATGCTGAATGATCGACTAATGCTTGAATTTCAACCAGTAAAGGCCGAGTGCCTTCCCATAAGACCATAACAATACTACCAGGGGTATTTTCTTCACTGCGTGATAAAAATATTGCCGAAGGGTTTTTTACTTCTTTTAAACCTGTGCCTGTCATCGCAAAAACACCTAACTCGTTAACGGCACCAAAACGGTTTTTATTGCCACGTAGTGTTCTATATCGGGAATCTGTACTACCTTCAAGCATGATAGAGCAATCAATACAATGCTCTAATACTTTCGGCCCGGCTAAGCTGCCATCCTTTGTCACATGACCGACTAAAATCATTGCAACGTGGTGTTGTTTGGCAAAGCGAGTTAAAAAAGCGGCGGCTTCTCGTACTTGCGACACACTGCCTGGTGCTGATTGAATATCAGCCATGTGCATCACTTGAATTGAGTCAATCACGATAATTTTCGGTTTTTCTTTCTCTGCAATATGACAAATATTTTCTACACTGGTTTCAGATAACAATTTTAATGAGTCTGCTTTGAGCCCTAAACGTTTTGCCCGCATGGCAACTTGTTGAAGAGATTCCTCACCGGTAATGTACAATGCTGACATTTGCTCTGATAAGACACACATGGTTTGAAGTAATAGTGTACTTTTACCTGCACCAGGTTCGCCACCAATTAAAATAGCGCTGCCGGGTACAATGCCTCCGCCAAGCACCCGATCAAATTCAGAAAAGCCAGATGAAAATCTAGGCAATTCAGCAAGATCAATAGTGTCAAGAGTTTGAACTTCTGTACCGACCATGCCAGAAAAACCAGATAAATTACTCGATCTTGTTGGTAGTTTTGCTTGTCTAAATTCAGAAATAGTATTCCAAGCTTTGCATTCATTACATTGTCCTAGCCAACGTGAATGTTCGGCTCCGCAGTCTGTGCAGACAAATGCTGTTTTGTTTTTTGCCATTTTTTACCTTTTAAGGGTATGGTTATTGCTTATTGTTATACTAAAATATAATGAGATGACATTTAAGATAATCAATTTATAATGATTTTACTTAAATATAACATTTTTAATTTCCACTATTGTAATGAAATAGAAGCTTGAATGACTAATAATTTTTCAAAATATCAAACTATTATCGATGACTTTCGAGGAAAAGTATTATCAAAGGATTTTGAAGCTGAGTTTTCTCATGTCACAAAGAACATTCCGAAAACTGAACGTTTTTTGTTGAAAATGGAGTTAAAACGTTTGGCTAACCCTTGTACTCGCTTGATTGATTTAAGAGGACATGTCGACGGTGAATGCCGTGCTTTTGAGCATGAAGGAAGAACACATTACCTTGATGATATTGCTATTCGAGTTTTTGAAGAGTCATTTGCCGATTATCAAGGCTATACCTTCGGTGTCTATGAAGCGGTAATGAATACCGAAAATAACTTCCGAGTTATTTATCAAAATGAAAAAAATCAAATTAAAACGCCGAATGTAACTGTAAAACCAGCCAAGGTATTTGAAAAATCACAATATCCAGCACAACTTTTTAGCTTTGGTCCTTATTTTAATCGTTCTGAAGAGCGTATGAATTTCGCCATAGCCCTTCAGGTTCATTTTTCAGATGATAAAATGGTCGAAGGGACGTGCTCTGATATTAGTGTTAATGGCTGTAAGTTTCGTTTCAACTCTGTCGAGAACATAAAAATACGCCAATTAATTACCATTCGATTTTCTGGTCTTGAAGGTGAGTTTCAGTTTGATAAAAAAGAAAAGTTTACCTATGAAGTACGTAATATTCAGATTATTGAAGGCCTCCAATTAGTTGGTGTAAGTCGAGTATATACATCACCTGAAGAAAAAGATGGTTTTAAGCAGTTTTTAAAAGGCTATATTCAAGGTAATAAGCGTCGTTATAAAATTAATTTAGATAATACTATCAAAGCTTTACAGTCTCGAAGTTTCGAACAATTTGCTTTACCAAAGTCTAATGAGTTACCCATTTTTATTGAAGATGTACAAGGGAAACTGGCGCCTCGTTTTGCATTAACTTGTCATAATAATCAAAATATTTTTCAATACTGGCAAGATGAAAAAAGACAATCGACCTTGAGTTATTTAGTGACTCCAGATCGTTTTTTAAGAATTAAAAAAGCAGCTATGTTAGGTAAGTCTGTCTTGGTGTATAGCTTTATTCATGTCAGCCAGGGCAAAATGTACTTTTATACTGCGGACAATGTGCAATTAGATGAAGATGCCGATTTTATGAGGCAATATTTAGGGTTTGCTGCGTCAAAAGAAAGCTTTGCCATAACCCAACTAAATTATCTTGCGCTAAATAGTGAATACGCCGACTCACCACTAACGTTGTCGAATACCATTGCGAAAAAAGATGAATATTTGAATATTCCAGCTTCAGACGATGTAAAAGAGTCACTGTCGAGGTTAACGGCAATTATTACCGCAACAAATATTACCAATAAAGAAATTCACGCTTTTTACCAAGCGTTACCCTTTGATAATATTAATACCAATAAACTTAAAAATTTTGGTCATAAACGTTTAGTTGAAAGTGTCAATGTCGATGATGTTGGTATCAATTATAATAATCAACGACAAGAGCCTCGTTTTGTCTATAAAACGGCTATAGTTGTAGACGCTGATGGGGTCATTTCACAAGGCATTTCTCAAGACTTCTCAACGTCAGGGTTGAAAATTGCATTAGATAAAAGCTCATTGCTTAAAAGAGGAGATGTTGTAAATATTACTTTCCCACAATTACAAAAAATTACTTCATCGTTTGACTTACAAAGTCTTCCTTATGAAGTGATGCGGGTAAACACTTCTAAAACTATTATCAATTTGCGGGTCTTTGTTGAAAAACATCAGCATATTGGCCGTGCATTTTTTAAAGCGTTAATTCAAAAGAATCGTGAAAAGCTAACGCCTGATGAATATGCCATGTTAAGTCCTGGCTTGGCAAAAGCGTTACGTAATATTTATAGCGCTAGTTTGCAAACGGTCGCTTTAATGATCCAAACAAGTGGTAGCAGATATAAAATTGAAGCTGTAACTACGAATAATAAAAACTCGCGAATTCTTTCTTACTGTAAGCAATTAAGTGATAGAAATCATCATTATAACTTGTACCCTTTATTGAGTAATATGCAAGCGACTAGCTTGATGAATACTACATTAAAGAAGTTACAAGCAGGAGACAGACCGGTTTCTGATATTTTATATATCGCAATTAACCCTGAAAATGAGATGGTTGATAAAGCGGTCACCACGAAACTTGATGAAGAGTTGCAAACCGATAAGCTGAAAAAAATATTTATTAAAAATGCCCTAAAACGTGGCGAATTCTTCTGTATTAAAGTTGTCGTTTCTCGCACTGATGATCCAGATATGCAGTATTTAAATCCAGAACTTAGTTACATTAGCTCTTATGCGATACATAGAGGTAAGCAATTAGAACAAGAAATTTGGAGTGTTGCGGGAGTTGTACAAGTTTTTGATATTACTCAAGAAGCTATGATGCGTTTTCATTTAATTGATGATTGATCAGCAATTAAATTGCGAACAGTTAAAAATGAAATTTAACTGTTCGCTCGTGTCTTATGCTAACCAATGAAGCAAACAATCTAAACCGCTAAAGTTAATTGCGCTGTCAGCTTGTTTTAAAACGATAGGTTTTGCATGGAAAGCGACCCCAAAATGAGCCGCATTCATCATCACTAAATCATTTGCACCATCGCCCATAGCAACCGTTTGTTGAAAGGGTAGTTGATATTGTTGTTGTAATGATAATAAACAGTCTGCTTTTGCTTGAGCATCCACAACATTACCCAGTACCTTGCCCGTTAAGGTGTTATCAACAATTTCTAACACATTCGCGTGAGCAGCATCTAAATTCAGCATGTCTTTTAAATGATCCGCAAAATAAGTAAAACCACCAGAGGCTATCGCAATACGCCAATGGTATTGTTTTAGTTCAGCAATTAGTTTTTCTAAGCCATTCATTAAAGGGATATTTTTAGCCACTTCAGCTAAGATACTTTCTGGTGAACCGGCAAGTTTTGACACCCTTTGGTGAAGACTTTGCGCAAAGTCTAATTCACCTTGCATGGCTTGTTCTGTTACCGCGGCAACTTCTTCACCAACTCCCGCTAATAAGGCTATTTCATCAATACATTCAATTTCTATTGTGGTGGAATCCATATCCATCACTAATACACCGGCTTGGTGAAGTTTAGGTGCGTTTTTAATTAACGCAGCCTCTATTTTTTCGGTTAATGCGATACTGGCTAATTGTGCTTTTGCTTCGTCAATATTTTCACAATGAACGGAAAAACGATAACTGACCAAAGCATTACGGTGATTTATCGCGGTGATCGCGGTTATTTCAACGTGACATTGTTGAGTAATGGTTAACAATTGTTGAAAGCTTGTTTCACTAAATAACACCAACTCAATTTCAGATTTAGTCGGCTTCGAAGTAATGCTGGTAGAAATTTGATCGTGACTGTTAACACGACATTGTTTAGCAAGCCTAAAAGTTGTTTCCGTGATCTGGCAAGTGATAGGAAAAATTTCAGACGGTTGTGTTAGTGAAATATAATCAGCCAAGGTAAGCGTTTTTAGATGGTTTAATGAAATTTCGTTAACAGCAATTGACACAATTAAGCCTTTTAAATAGTTAGATAGTAGAATTTTTGAGCCGAAAATTAACTTTATTAACAGCCGATATTTAAAACTTCAACAGAACCTTCTATAGTGTAAAGTAAGTTGAAAGTTTAACACGGCTCTATGACACAATTGATGACACATACCGAACAGCCTTTATACCCTAAAATATCGCCGATTTATAATAAAATTATGCAATTAGCTATAGCTATTTTTTTGATCATTGTTTTAATGAATCTTTGGGTATTTAGTTATGGTAATAATCAACAATCAACCACCAAACATTTTAACCAGATCAGTCAGCAGTATTTGTCGCAAATCACTAAAGCAACAGAAATACTTTTAAAAAATCAACCAAACAATAATCGTGAAAATATCCAACAGTATTTTGATGAAATTGCCAATGCACCATGGATAAAAGAACTCAGTTATTACGACCAAACGGGAATGTTGCTTATTGCTTCACAAGAATATTCTACGATAAATGACTTGTATGGTATTTCTATTCATAAAGCCGATCGTAGCGATAAATACTCAACTTTTGTTGAAGAAGTTTATCTAGATGATTTACAGGGTTATATTCGATTTACCGTTGCGAATCACTCGTTAACTAAAGACATTGAATTACAATCTGCGGAGCACTTTGATCTGGTGCGTTTAATGATGATTTTAGCTGTAGTGGTGGGGTTCTTTTTAACTCGAGGGTTAAATCGTTTTAGTCGCCAGGGTTTTCGCTTACATTCGTGAGTCGTCAAATAAGCGATTGATATTACTTTCAATCGCTTCGGATAATTGCTGTTTTGGCGCTTGACGAATTTCGGCTAATTTGTCAAAAATAATGCTCAAATTTAAAGGACTGTTAGCTTGTCCTTGCATACCAAATAATGGCATGGCTGGAGCATCGGTTTCTAATACCAACGCATCAACAGGAAATCGTTTCACGGCTTTTATTGTTTTTTCTGCTCTCGGGTAAGTGATAGTCCCTCCTATTCCTAATTTAAAACCTAAATCAATATACGCTTTACCTTGCTGATAACTGCCTGAAAATGCGTGGATAATCCCATTTTTTTCTACAGGGGTAGATTTTAGCTGCTGTAATATTTCTTGATGCGTACGGCGATGATGAACAATTAATGGTAATGAATATTTATTGGCCATTTGTATATGAAATTCAAAAAAGCTTTGCTGCAGCGTCAAGTTATCTTGCTCTTTCGCTATAACACCATCTAAACCTGTTTCACCTATGGCTATCAGTTGCTGTCTATTGCTGGCTATGGCGTCATCCAATTGTGATAAATGATCGTGAGTTAATCCATTTAAATACCAAGGGTGAATGCCCAAACAGGGCAACAGTTGACACGGTGTTTGATTGTTTTTAGCAATATTTAGTAGGGATTGCCATGTTGATGGTGAAACGGCAGGGACAATTATTTTTTTGATATTGGCGGCATAACACAGAGATAACAATTGTTGACGATTTTCATCAAATTCAGAGAAGTCAATGTGACAATGACTATCAGTAAAATGTTTCATTACTTTCTCCACGTTAGCCAGTCACGTGCAAACAACTAAACGGTACTTTTTATATTGCCACATAAGTTATGAGTTAACTGGTTATGTTATTTAAATCTAAGCGCTTTTTGTTTTAACCGATCAATTTTTTCAACTAAGTTAAAGTGCTGTAAAAATGCATCATCGACATCTTTTTCTTCTAGTAAACAATTAGCAAGATATACCGCTTGGCTTATTCCTATTTCCTTATTCAGAAGCTCTTTAGGTTGATGATGTTTTAAAACGGCATCGATTAAATAATAAGGGAAGCTCCAAGTATGCAGCAAATAAGCACCAATTTGCGTATGATCTGTCGAAAATATCTTTTCTTCGAGTTCAATTGCATCCGACGTTCTGGCGTTATTTGCAAAATATTTTAACGTGAGTGCTTTATCGATTTCAAACAACACTAACTTACCAATATCATGTAATAAACCGGCTAATAAAGTATCTTGTTTTAACTCTACAGAGACTAATGAAGCCGCAAAGCGGGCAGTAGCTAAACAATGCGTTTGTTCGTCTAATAAGGAAAAGTTTGGAATATCTGGCTGGTATGAAAACATTTCAGCGGTCATCACAATACAGCTTAAGGTATCTACGCCAAGCTTGGTAATGGCTTCTGCAATTGAAGATAAAGGCTTATCTGTTTGACCAAAAATATTATTGGCCGACTGAATCACCTTAGCTGCTAATGCGGGATCTTGAGTAATAATATCGGCAATTTTATCAGAATCGGTATTGGCATTTTTTAAAATAGCATTTAACTGCATATATACCCTTGGCGGGCTAGGTAATGCTTTAACTTTAGCGACTGATTTAACAATTATCTCTTTGGTTATTTTTTTATGATTTCCTTGAAAAGATAATACGGTATTTATCACGCTAATGGGCTCGACAGGAGGTATAAAGACATAATGCGCATAATGATTTATTTGAGCAATATCTTCATGAATGTGTGCGATGCGAATTAGTTTAGGAAATTTTATCGTGATGGCTTTTAATAAGTTGATCACAGATGTTTTTTCAAGATTGTCAGCAACAATCACAACATCAAAGTTATGCTTTTGTAATAGCTTTAAACCAGTAAGTGGGTCTGTGACGCTCGCGGTTTGGCAAAGTTGCTGTTTGAGCAAATCATTAAGGTGAGTTAATGATTTACTTTTATTATCAATAAGCAAAACTTTCATTAAAATTCCTTCACTATGAACTAATGAGTTGTAGTTCAACCTTTATAGCAAGTTAATTAGATTAAGTCTCTCAGCAGTAATCTAAAAATGTTGGGCTATGTTTTCATTAACGTGATTATTTATCCTCGACAGAATTAATAAGTCGTCAACTAATTTGTTAACACGGCTTTTTAAAACTTTTAAGCAAGCTGATACGTCAACAGTTACGTGCTTTTTAGTTTCAGTACGCTAATGCCGTTCTCAGTCGAAAATAAAATATGAATGGCTATTACATCCGTTCCATTACTTCGATACCTAAAATATCTAACCCTTGTTTTAGGGTTTTCGATATTTGTGCACATAAAGCTAAACGTGATTGTTTTACTTGTTCATCAATACCGTCTTTTAGAATTGGGCAAGCTTCGTAAAAACTCATATATAAGCTCGCTAATTCATAAAGGTAGTTACATAATAAATTTGGTGTACATTCATTTATAACCGCATCAATAACATCTTCTAACTGTAATAACTTTAACGCTAAAGCTTTTTCTTGAGGCTCAACAATGGCAAAGTGCTGTTCAAATTGTTGCTGATTAACCCCAGCTTTAGAGAAAATACTTTGAATACGAGAATAGGCATACTGTAAATAGGGAGCGGTTGCACCTTCAAAGCTCAACATGGTTTTCCAGTTAAAGATATAATCACTGGTTCTATTTTTTGATAAATCAGCAAATTTAACCGCGCCGATACCTACTTTTTGTGCCACTTCAGTAAGTTTTTCATCAGAATAATCGGGGTTTTTCTCAGCGATCACGTCTTTAGCACGAACAACTGCCTCGTCTAATAATTCTGCTAACTTGATTGTGCCACCAGTACGGGTTTTAAATGGCTTACCATCATCCCCCATCATCATACCAAACGGGCAATGATCATAACCTACATGCTCAGGTAAAAAGCCGGCTTTACGGGCGACTATTTCAACTTGTTTAAAATGGAGCGCTTGTCTTGCATCTGTGAAAATTATAATTCGGTCTGCTTTTAATTCATTACTTCTATAACGACAAGCGGATAAATCGGTGGTTGCATATAAATATCCGCCACCTGACTTTTGCACAATAAATACAGAAGGTTCACCATCTTTATTTGCCATTTCGTCAATAAAGACCACTCTTGCTCCTTGGTCTTCAACCGCAATTTTCTTTGCTAATAATTCATCAATCACTTTAGGCAGATCAGGGTTATAGGCACTTTCGCCCATGATATCGTCACGGGTGAGGGTAACATTTAATTTGTGGTAAATTTCTTCACTGTGTGTGATAGAAATATCAATAAATTGTTGCCATAACACGGCACAATCGGCGTCACCACCTTGAAGTTTAACAACATAGTCACGAGCTCTATCAGCAAAACCTTCTTCATTATCAAAACGGACTTTGGCTTCTCGATAAAAATTTTCTAAATCAGCAAGGGCGGTTTCAGCGACTTCATTGGCTTGAAGTTTGTCGCTTAAATGAGCAAGTAGCATCCCAAATTGCGTGCCCCAATCTCCCATGTGATTTTGACGAATGACCTTATCACCTCGAAATTCAAGAGCGCGAACAACTGCATCACCAATAATGGTTGAGCGTAAATGTCCTACGTGCATTTCTTTCGCAAGGTTTGGCGCAGAGTAATCAACGACAACATTTTGAGGATTGTCTTCTGTCCCGGTTGTTCGTTGCGAAACACCTAGTTTTTCGTCGTTTGCAATAGCAGATAACTGAGCCGCTAACCATGTTTTGTCTAAATGAATATTAATAAAGCCTGGGCCGGCTAGTTCGACTTTTTCAGCTATTCCATCAAGGTTTAAGTGTTCAACCACTTTAGTCGCCAGTTCACGAGGATTCGTTTTTAGCTTTTTCGCCGCACCCATTACCCCGTTTGCTTGATAATCACCAAAATTGGCACGGTTAGAAATACTTAATGCAGGATTAGTATCTTCAGGTAAACCCGCTTGAACCATGGCTGTTAGCACTTTTTCTGAAAGTAGTTGTTTAATATTCATTTCATTAACTCTTTTTGTGATCAAGTAATAACTTGATCTAAATAATCTTTATAAAGCTGTATTTAGCTATTTCAATAGGCGTTTTGGCACAATAGTTGAGTTTTAGCAAAGCCGTTGAGCTTTTTCATGAGGAGCTTAGTGTACTAAGTGACAAATGAAAAAGCGAAAACAATGCCGCTAAAACGAAATATATGCCACCAAAATTAGTGCTCTCGTGTCTGATGGAACGTAATATCCGGATGACGCTCTTGCGCCAAATTTAAATTAACCATAGTCGGTGCAATATAAGTTAAATTATCACCACCATCTAAGGCGAGATAATCAAATGCTTTCTTCTGAAACTGCTCTAATGTGCGCTCATCATCACAAGTACACCATCGAGCTGTTGCTACGCTAATAGGTTCGTAAATCGCGTCAACGTTGTATTCTGTTTTTAAACGTTGCACCACTACTTCAAATTGCAGCACACCAACCGCGCCAACAATCATATCGTTGTTCATTAAAGGTCTAAATACTTGTACTGCACCTTCTTCAGAAAGCTGAATCAAACCTTTTTGTAATTGCTTCGCTTTTAGCGGGTCGCGTAAACGAATTCGACGGAACATTTCGGGAGCAAAGTTTGGAATACCACTAAACTTCATGTCTTCACCTGCGGTAAAAGTATCACCAATTTGAATACTACCGTGGTTATGTAACCCTATAATATCACCAGCAAAGGCTTGCTCAACGTTTGAACGATCCCCCGCCATAAAAGTAACGGCATCGGCTATTTTTACGTCTTTGCCGATACGGACTTGGCGCATTTTCATGCCTTTTTCATATTTGCCTGAACAAATACGCATGAATGCGATACGGTCACGATGTTTTGGATCCATATTCGCTTGAATTTTAAAGACAAAACCTGAGAATTTTTCTTCTTCAGCTTTTACTTCTCGCGTATCCGTTTTGCGTGGTAATGGTTTGGGTGCCCATCTAGTTAGGCCATCAAGCATATGATCTACACCAAAGTTACCGAGCGCGGTACCAAAGAATACCGGTGTTAACTCGCCTGCTAAGAATTCGTCTAAATCAAATTCGTGCGATGCGCCAATAACTAATTCTAATTCTTCGCGTAAGTCATCGGCATAGTGACCAATGGCAGTATCAAGCTCTGGGTTGTCTAAACCTTTGATTACTCGTTTTTCTTGAATAGTGTGGCCTTGGCCTGATTGATACAGAAACGTTTCGTCGGTTAAAATGTTATAAACACCTTTAAATTCTTTACCCATGCCAATAGGCCAAGTAATCGGCGCACATTTTATTTTTAATACGTCTTCGACTTCATCCATGACTTCCATGGGATCACGCACATCACGGTCCATTTTATTCATAAAAGTAATAATTGGTGTATCTCTTAAGCGCGTAACTTCCATTAATTTAATGGTTCTGGCTTCAACACCTTTCGCTACGTCAATTACCATTAAACAAGAGTCAACCGCGGTCAGCGTACGATAAGTATCTTCCGAGAAGTCTTCATGGCCAGGGGTATCTAAAAGGTTTACAAGACAGTCGGCGTAAGGAAATTGCATCACAGATGTGGTAATTGAAATACCACGATCTTTTTCCATTTCCATCCAATCTGACTTTGCATGTTGCCCTGATTTCTTCCCTTTTACCGTTCCCGCTTTTTGTAAAGCTTGACCGAAAAGTAATACTTTTTCAGTGATGGTTGTTTTACCTGCATCGGGATGCGAGATAATAGCAAAGGTGCGTCTTAGGTCGACTTCCTGCTGTTGTAGCGACATGCAAAATACCTGTTTATAAAATAATAAATGAATAGCGAATTTTTAAAGCGCAACATTATATCGAAAACAAGCGTTTAAGGCAGCAATAATCTGTACTTTGCTTTAAATTTTTTTATCTAAAAAAAATTAAAGCGATAATTATTTGACAATCATGATTACAAGTGTAATTCTTGTTTGTGATTACGCTTGTAATCGATTTGTGTTATTTGTGATTCAGATTTTAAGTTAATACATAAGGCAATAAAGATGCAAAGCAGTGTAGATATTAGTAATGCAGAATTTGAAGTTTTAGATGTGCTCTGGAAGAAGCACCCAGCGACAGCTAATGAAATTATTGAGCGTTTAAATCTGAAAAAGCAGTGGCATGATAAAACGGTTAAAACATTGCTAAATCGATTAGTGAAAAAAGAAGCGATCGGTTTTGAAAAAGAAAAAAGGTGTTACTTGTATCATCCAATAGTAGAACGAGAAGCCTATACGCAATCTGAAAGTCAGAGTCTGATTGAACGCATGTTTAGTGGGCGGGTTTCTCCGTTAATTGCTGGATTTGCTAAGCATAAAAATCTAGAGAAAGATGACATCGACGAACTTAAACAAATAATTTCGGCGTGGGAGCAAGAAAATCAGGAGAAAGAAAATGATTGATTTACTTATTACTTGGTTTGCACCTTTAACCATTATTTTATCAATCATCTTAATATCTCATCGCCTTTTACTAAAAAGGTTAGGCCCAACAAAAGTTTATTTATTATGGCTATGCGTACCAATAGGACTATTTTTTTATAGTTTGCCATTATCTTGGGAGGCTAATAATCACTTTGCTGATGATAAGATACAGCAATTCATTGTTGTTCCAACTCAAACATTTCAACAGCAATTTACCGTTGAATGGTTAATATCATGCTGGATTTTAATCAGTACATTAATGCTCATTTATTGGTTGATTTCACATTTTCAATTCTTAAACAAAACGGCGTTAACTCGATTAGACCCAAATCAATTACCGGTTAAATTACCGCTTAATCTACCTGTGTATCAAAGTGCACACGCATATAGCCCAATGATTGTTGGGGTTATTAATCAAAAATTATTATTACCAGAAGAATTTACTGTTTTGTATAACGATGAGCAGCAAAAATTGATTCTGGAACACGAAATTTGTCATTTTGATCGCAATGACATTTATTGGAACTTAATAGCATTTATGTTTTTAGCGCTATTTTGGTTTCACCCATTGGTATGGTTAGCGTATTTTCGCTTTCGCCGTGACCAAGAACTTTCCTGTGATCAAATTGTTTTGGCGCGAAAACAATTAGCGAGCAGGATCAACTACAGCAGAGCATTGCTAGTAGCAGCAGAAACATCGCCGCCACTTGCTTTTGCTCAGCTTTCTTTTAAGAAATATGGAGATAAAGAGATCATGTTTGAACGCATAAAACATATTAAAACCCACACTAAAGCATCAAAATTAAGCTTAGCTTTAGCGTCAGTCTTATCGATTACATTATTATCAGGACTTAGCTATGCCGGCAATATTGGTGATGGCAACAACACACAGAAACACAGGACACCACCTGCCGTTAAAAAAGAAGCCATGCCAACTTATCGTGTTGAACCTAAATATCCGCTTAAAGCTGTAGAAGAGGAAATAGAAGGTGCTGTGGTATTAAAGTTTGATATTAATGGGGAAGGAGAAGTAAAAAATGTTGAAGTCATGGATGGTGTTCCTGCTTATGTGTTTGATCGTGTAGCAATGACAGCACTCAAGCAATGGAAATATGAAGCAACCGGTGAATATCATAAAAATCAACTCGTACAGCTTGATTTTAGAATGGGACCTGACTCGACTTTCAAAGATGTTAATCTTATTGAAAAAATTAGGGTGACTCAGTAACAACATTTTCGACTTAAAAGCTTTTCATTCTGAAAAGCTTTAATTTTTACTGCAATAAATAACTCAATACGAATTTATATCGACTTTGTCATCACAATCGCATCTTCATAGCCAATTGCGCTAGGGTAGTAACCCGTGCGTCGTGCAATTTCAGCATAGCCATCGTTAATGTACATCATTAAGGCGGAGATGTTTTTTGCTCTCACTTCTAAATGCAGTTTTTCGGCGCCGAGTGATTTAGCTTCGTTGGTAAAAAAATTGAGGATGTGCTTTCCATAGCCATTACCTTGGTAAGATGGCGAAATGCAAATATCCATTAATGTCGCTTCACCCAGAATATATTCGCCAATATAAAAGCCAATGATATGCTCTTTGTCTTTTAAATAATGACCGAAATAGCGATCCCCAATACAGCTTTTAAAGGTTTTCTCACTCCAAGGGTGTGAATGGCAATCGTTTTCAATCGGCATAAGTGTGCCAACATCGTTAAGGGTAATAGGTAAAAATGTAAGCGACATAGCAGTTTTAAGGATTTAAGTTATGTTGGATAAAGGTTTGCCAAAGTTGTTTTTTCGCTACCGGTGACTGAGCTATTTTGTCTAAACTCGGTGTGATAAGTGTAGCTTTTTCAAAGCGAATATTAGCATTATCGGTAAATTGCCAATTAAATAGTCCTAAATCGAGGTGAGACTTTTGCCACGATATATCATCAGGTTTAATAGACAGTGCATGTAAAATATCTTGAAATATTGTTAGCTTGTTAATTTCATTGGCGGAAAAATCACCGGTAATATTGCGAGTAGACTCTTCTTTAACTTCACTTGAAGTTTGCTTAAGATTTTTACGTTGCCACAAGGTAATCCCCATCGCTTTTAAGTGATTGAATTGTCTTGTGGTGATAGTCATTAGCGTTCTGTCATTAAGATGTGTTTGGTTATCATCGCAGTATAAATAGCAAAAAGCTACTTGTTAAGTGGTATTTGCTCACGGAATTTCATAAAAGGGCAGCAATGTAATACCGCTGGTTTGGAGGCTTTAAATTAAAAAATGTTTATAACTTAATGATAAGAACAATAGCTGAATAGATATAAATAATTTGGGAAGAAAATGGCAGGGGTGGAGAGATTCGAACTCCCAACCGTCGGTTTTGGAGACCGCTGTTCTACCAATTGGAACTACACCCCTGCAACGGAGACGAATTATACCCAAGCAATTACAAAGGTAAAGCGCTAAATTCTAATTTTATACTGTTCGGCTAATAAATATGCAATTATCGTTAACTTAGTTCGTTTTGACTTAATTTTAACTCTTGAGGATAAGGATAAACATTCTCGATGACGCCTTGAGCAATATTTTGTTGGTGTTTTTGCCAGTATTTGGCATCGAGCAATTCACTGTGGTGCTTTAAAAATGCCTTGCGGTATTTAGGATTTGCTAAAGCAAAGGTTGCTAACTCTTCTGGAAAAACATCACCAGGAGCAACTGAATACCATGGCTCTGCCGCAAATATTTGCTCTTCGGTAACTGGCTCAGGTATTACCCTGAAATTTACTTCATTCATGTAAGTGATCTCATCATAATCATAAAAAATTACTCTGCCATGTCGGGTAACGCCAAAGTTTTTTAATAACATATCTCCGGGAAAAATATCAGCTGCAATGAGTTGTTTGATTGCTTCTCCATAACCAAACATTGCTTCATCTATTTTTTCATCCGATGCATCGGCTAAATATATATTTAAAGGGGTCATTCTACGTTCAATATATAAATGCTGAATAATAATAAGTTCCTCTTCAAATCGGATAATTGAAGGTGCAACTAACATAAGTTCATCAAGAAGGGCTTGGGAAAAGCGAGCTTTTGGAAAAGCAACTTCCGAGTATTCCATGGTGTCAGCCATTCGACCGACTCTGTCGTGTAATTTCACTAAGCGATATTTTGCTTTGACATCTTTTTTCGTCATTTTCTTACTTGGTGCGAACTTGTCTTTAATAATTTTAAAAACATAAGGGTAAGAAGGAAGTGTGAAAACAGACATCACCATGCCTTTGATTCCGTCAGCTAATTGAAATTGATCATTACTGCTAGCTAAATGATGTAAAAAATCACGATAAAATTGCGTTTTACCTTGTTTATGAAAGCCAATAGCTGAATATAAATCTGCTCGGGTTTTATGGGGGATCAAGCCTTGTAAAAAGTTAACTAGGGCTTGTGGGTAAAAACAATCAACAAAAAAGTACGAACGTGCAAAGCCAAAAACTACCGCCATATTTTCTGGCTCTGTTAGCAGTGCATCTAAATGCAAGCCTGTTTTTTCGTCATTCACTATGGCGACGATAAAAGGGGTTTCACCATCTGGAGAAATGACTCTACCGATGATATAGGCACCTTTATTGCGGTAAAAAGTAAAGTTGAGAATATCGAGTTTAAGCGCATCAAGGGGGAATTTTGCTAATTGAGGCTTTTTGATAAATGCTCGAACTAATGCGCTAAATTCTTTTTTAGGGTGAGAAAATCGCGCCGAAAAACTCGCTTTTCTGATGATATGAGTGATGGTTTTACTTAACCCTTTTTCCGCAGGGTGGTAGCGAGTATAAATTTGAGCGGCAGATATTTGCTGTTCGGTGAGATCGCTCGCTTCCACGAAAATAAAATCGTTATGATAATATTTTCGTTCAAAAAGATGACAAAATACTGAGTTATAAAAACTTTCTGCTAATTCTGCTTGTGGATGATTTAACAGTAATTCGACATAACAGTTTTTGATGTTTTGCCAAAGTTTTTTATCTAATAATTCGATACCAAAATCTTTTTTTATCGTATTAAGGGTTTCAATGACTCGCTTATCAAAGTAGTCGGTTCGCTCTTTTGCTGCTTTATGAATGGCTTGCCATTGGCAGTTTTCAAAACGCTCTTTTGCCGATCGTGTGATGGCACTAAATAAAAAAATATGTCGCTCAAAACCATTTAAAATGGTCTTAGCAATGGCATAGGTTTGCGTTAAATTATAATCATTCATAGCACATCATCATGAAAAACTTTTATTCAGCATACGATACAAATAGGGGCAAGACAGATATTTTATATCAATGGTCAATATTGATCTCAGTGATACTCAGCATTATAAGGCAAGAGAGTAACGTTAAAGAACCTAACAGTACTGTAACCACTAAGTTAGTCATTTTAAAATAACGAACCAATTAACCAATTAACCAATAGATCCACAGTAGTAAACTTATAGTGATAATTAGCTTCACGGTTAACGCGGTTTTACTTGCTATTCGTTGCTATGATCACTAAAATTACGCGGTTTTTCACTGAGTAAATATTCCTAAAATATCATGCGTGTTGCCGACTTTTCCTTCAATTTACCCGAAGAGCTTATTGCTCGTTACCCTAAAGAAAATAGATCATCGAGTCGCTTGATGACCCTTGATGGCAATAGTGGTGAGATTACAGATACCACCTTTACTGAAATATTAAACCAAGTAAATCAAGGAGATTTATTGGTTTTTAATAATACCCGAGTCATCCCTGCGCGATTATTTGGTCAAAAAGAAAGTGGCGGAAAAGTGGAAGTTTTAGTTGAACGCTTGCTTGATGATAAACGATTTTTAGCTCATATTCGCGCAAGCAAGTCGCCGAAAGTAAATACTAAGTTATTGCTTGAAAATAAAGTAAATGCAACTATGGTGGCAAGGCATGGCGCTTTATTTGAATTAGAAATACATTCACAAGACAATGTATTGCAAGTGCTTGAAGACGTCGGACACATGCCATTACCTCCTTATATTGATCGTCCCGATGAACAGAGCGATAAAGAACGTTATCAAACCGTTTATAATGAAAAACCCGGTGCCGTTGCGGCGCCAACGGCCGGTTTACATTTTGATGATGCGTTATTAGCTAAGCTTAGCGAAAAAGGGGTGAATTTTGCCTTTGTTACCTTACATGTCGGGGCAGGCACTTTTCAGCCGGTTCGCGTTGATGACATTGCCGACCATATAATGCACGCTGAGTATGTTGAAGTACCAGCAGAAGTGGTCGAACAAATTACTGAAACTAAAGCCAACGGAAAACGTGTTATTGCTGTTGGTACTACTTCGGTTAGGTCGATTGAAAGTGCGGCAAAATCGTCGATTAAAAACGGTCAGCCATTGCAAGAATTTTATGGTGACACGGATATTTTTATCACCCCTGGTTATCAATTTGAAGTGATTGACGCTTTAATCACTAATTTTCATTTATCAGAATCAACCCTATTAATGTTAGTGAGCGCATTTGCTGGCTACGAAAATATCATGACAGCTTATCAACATGCTGTTGCCGAAAAGTATCGTTTTTTTAGTTATGGTGATGCCATGCTGCTAACCAAAAAAACTAACTAAACGATACGATTAAACTAAACCGCTGGCCTGTTTCGCTAGTTGGTTGAGGAATTTATAATGACAGAAAAATTACCCGTTAAAGCAATGAAGTTTGATTTAATTACCAAAGATGGTAAAGCGAGAAGAGGACGTTTAACCTTTGCTCGTGGCACGGTTGAAACTCCAGCTTTTATGCCAGTAGGAACTTATGGCACAGTGAAAGGCATGAAAACAGAAGAAGTTGAAGATATTGGTGCTGAAATTATCTTAGGAAATACCTTTCATTTAATGCTTCGTCCTGGCACTGATATTGTTGAACAGCATGGCGGTTTACATGAGTTTATTAATTGGAATAAACCTATTTTAACTGATTCAGGCGGCTTTCAAGTTTTTAGTTTAGGTAAAATGCGTAAGATCACCGAAGAAGGTGTTAAGTTTAGCTCTCCAGTCAATGGTGAAAAAATTATGTTAACGCCTGAACGTTCGATGGAAGTTCAGCGTAAATTAGACTCTGATATCGTGATGATTTTCGATGAATGTACGCCTTATCCTGCTACTCATCAAGAATCAAAAGATTCAATGGAGCTTTCATTACGTTGGGCGCAACGTTCTAAAGATGCTCACCAAGAAAACCCCAATGCGTTATTTGGTATAGTGCAAGGTGGCATGTATGAAGATTTACGTGAAATTTCAGTCGAAGGTTTAAAAGCGATTGATTTTGATGGTTATGCAATCGGTGGTTTATCGGTAGGCGAACCAAAAGAGGATATGGTAAGAATTTTAGAGCATACCACCCCCTTGATCCCTGAGAATAAGCCCCGATATCTCATGGGAGTAGGCAAACCTGAAGACTTAGTGGAAGGTGTGCGTCGCGGTATCGACATGTTTGATTGTGTCATGCCAACACGAAACGCCCGTAATGGTCATTTATTTGTGACCAATGGCGTGTTAAAAATTCGAAATGCACGACATAAAACTGATACCAGTCCTTTAGATGCAGAATGTGATTGTTATACCTGTAAAAATTATTCACGTGCTTATTTACACCATTTAGATAAGTGTAATGAAATTTTGGGTTCACAATTGAACACGTTACATAATTTACGTTTTTATCAGCGTATTATGAAAGAATTGCGTGATGCTATCGAGCAAGGTAAGTTAACGGAATATGTAGAAACATTTTATGCCTTGCGTGACTTACCTGTCCCGCCTTTAGCGGCAGGAAGTGAACAAGTTTAGCGATTAATTGGCTTTGAAAGGCCCAATTAATCATAAAAATTATCATTTAATAGAAGAAGTATAAGAGGAAAATTATGAGTTTATTTATTAGTCAAGCACATGCTGCAGCGGCACCAGCACCTCAGGGTGGCGGTATGGAAATGGTTATCATGTTATTGGTGTTTGGTTTTGTATTTTATTTCATGATTTATCGTCCACAAGCTAAGCGTGTAAAAGAGCACAAAGGTTTAATGTCAGCACTTTCTAAAGGTGATGAAGTGCTAACGCAAGGCGGTATTGTTGGTAAAATAATGAAAGTGTCAGATGATAAAGACTTTATTGTTATCAGCATTGCAGAAGGTACTGAAGTCACTGTTCAAAAAGCTGCAGTTAATGCGGTATTGCCTAAAGGTACTATGAAAAACTTATAATATGATTGATTCACGGGTTGAGAAAATGAAATGATACTCGTGATGAAAAATATGAAGTAGCCATTGATAAAAATAGGATGACATTGTGTTAAACCACTCTCCATTATGGAAAAAATTGTTGGTGCTATTTGTCGTAGCAATAGGTGCGCTTTATGCGTTACCTAATATTTACGGTGAATCTCCAGCAGTACAAGTGTCAGGTTTACGGGGCGTAGAAGCAAATGCGACAACACTTGACACTATTAAGTCACAATTGACTAAAGAAGGGATTGATTATTCAAAAATCACTTTCGAGAACGGTCAAATTTTAACAAAATTTACTGATACTGAAAATCAGCTTAAAGCGCGTGATTTATTAGAATCAAATCTTGGTGATAAATATTCAGTTGCCTTAAACCTTACGCCAAACACGCCTGATTGGTTAGCGAGTGTAGGCGGTGTTCCTATGAAGCTAGGTTTAGATTTAAGCGGTGGCGTAAGCTTTACCATGGAAGTGAATATGGATGAAGCAATCGCTAAAGCTACGGATGGTATGATTGGTGATTTCCGTACTGATTTACGTGGTGAAAATATTCGCTATCGAACGGTAAAAGAAGTTGGCTCTGCAATTGAGATTCAATTTAGAAATGCTGAAGACGTTGATCTTGCTGAATCTTTCTTATCAAAGCGATACCGTGATTTACTGTTTGAAGAAAATAGTGACAAAATGACATTGTCTGCTTCAATGACAGAGCAGAAACTCAAAGAAATTAGAGAGTACGCTTTACAACAAAATATTACCATTATTCGTAATCGTGTGAATGAATTAGGGGTTGCAGAACCATTAGTTCAACGCCAAGGTCAAAAGAATATTATTATTGAGTTACCAGGTGTTCAAGACACAGCTAAAGCGAAAGAAATTTTAAGTGCTACGGCAACTATTGAATTTAGAATGGTCGACAGTGATGGTGATTTAAGTGCTGCCTTAAATGGCCGTGTACCTTCAAGTTCTCAATTATTATACGACCGAGATGGTCGCCCATCATTATTGAAAAAACGCGTGATGTTAACCGGTGATCATATTGTTGATGCTGGTTCTAGTTTTGATGAATATTCTCGCCCTCAAGTCAATATTACGCTTGATTCTCCAGGTGGCAGTAAATGGTCAAATGCGACTAAAAATAATATTGGTAAGCCAATGGCCACGGTTTTTATTGAATTTAAACCAACAGATCGCCTTGATGCTCAAGGGAATATTGTTTATGAAAAAATCGAAGAAATCATCAGTGTTGCTACGATCCAAGGCCGCTTAGGTAAAACCTTTAGAATTACAGGCTCGGGTTCGCAAGCTGAAGCTCACAACCTAGCGTTACTTCTTAGAGCCGGTGCGCTTATTGCTCCTATTCGTATTGTTGAAGAACGTACAGTTGGGCCAACGCTTGGTGCTGAAAACGTACAATTAGGCTTTCAAGCGATCATGGGCGGATTTGCCCTTGTCTTTATCTTTATGTTGTTTTATTACCGCGCTTTTGGTGTGGTAGCAAACTTAGCATTGACGGCAAACTTAGTGTTAATTGTTGGTGTTATTTCTTTAATTCCGGGCGCGACGTTAACCTTACCAGGTATGGCAGGTATTGTCTTAACGGTTGGTATGGCGGTTGATGCTAACGTATTGATTTTCGAACGGATAAGAGAAGAGCTTCGTGAAGGTAAATCAGTTCAACAAGCGATTCATCAAGGGTATGATGCGGCATTTTCAACCATTCTTGATGCGAATATCACCACGTTAATTGCAGCGATAATTTTATATGCAGTGGGTACTGGACCGATTAAAGGTTTTGCTATCACATTATCGATTGGTATTATCACATCAATGTTTACTGCCATTATCGGTACGCGAACTATCGTTAACTCAGTGTGGGGCGGTAAACGTCTTGACAAGCTTTCAATATAGGTGATCAAATTATGCAATTATTAAAATTGAAAGAAACCGTTAATTTTATGCATTATCGCAAATTTGCGATGGTGTTTAGTGTGGTATTAATGTTAGCCGCGATGACCTCATTAGTGGTTAATAAATTAAATTTTGGTTTAGACTTTACCGGTGGAACCTTAATTGAAGTAGGTTTTGAGCAAGCAGCCGACTTAAATACTATTCGTCAAGTTATGGACAGTAATGGTTTTGATGATGCCGTTGTACAACTGTATGGTAGTTCACGTGATGTTGTTATTCGTTTAGCGCAACGTGAAGACATTAAAGCTGAAATGTTAGGTAACCAAATTTTATCGATTCTAAAAGAAGGCACGGGACAAGAGTTAGTCATGCGCCGTATCGAATTTGTTGGTTCAAGTGTCGGTGATGAATTAACCGAGCAAGGTGGTTTAGCCATGCTTACGGCTCTTATTTGTATTTTGGTGTATGTCGCGTTTCGTTTTGAATGGCGTTTTGCATTAGGTTCGGTATTTGCCTTATTTCACGATGTGTTATTAACGTTAGGTTTATTTTCCTTTTTAAGGTTAGAGTTTGATCTAACCGTATTAGCGGCTATTTTAGCGGTAATAGGCTATTCATTAAATGATACTATTGTTGTTTCAGACCGTATACGTGAAAACTTCAGAAAAATTCGTGATGGTGGTCCAGCAGAAATTATTAATATTTCTTTAACGCAAACCTTAAGCCGAACCTTTATTACTTCAATTACCACTTTGTTAGTATTATTTGCTTTATTTTATCAAGGTGGGGCGCTTATTCATGGCTTTGCTACTGCATTATTATTTGGTGTGTTTATTGGTACCTATTCATCAATATATGTTGCTAGTGCGGTTGCGCTTGCTCTAGGGGTGTCGAAAGAAGACTTGATCCCAGAAGTTATTGAAAAAGAGGGTGCAGATCAAGAAATGATGATGCCATAACATTATTTTTTGTTTGATTAAAAAGCCAATTACAGTCTGTAATTGGCTTTTTTATGGCGATATTTTCAGAGTAATGATTGAAAATTCCCGCAATTGTCTATGTGACAATATCTCGAATGGTTTTATTTAGGTTGATTTGATAATCACTGGCTTTAATTGAATTGATAATTACGAATTCTTCCTGAGTTAAGTCAAATTCAACGGGTTTAGTATAGCTATTTAGTTTAAGGCTATAGATGACTTTTATTTTAGGCTTAAGCGGATCCGTTCTATTGCCTTCAATCACAATGGCTATTTTTTCGTTGGATAATTCAACTAAGGAGCCGACAGGATGTATGCCGAGGTATTTGATAAATTGCTGAACAATATCCGCATCAAATTTCTTCTTTTCGTTCAGTAAATGACGAAAAACAGCTTGAGGTAGCATTGCTTTTTTATAAGGTTTATCGGCAGTCATGGCATCGTAAACATCAACGATAGCAGTAATACGAGAAAGCTTTGATATTTTATCACCGGCTATACCACGCGGATAACCTGAGCCGTCAAGTCTTTCATGATGATTTACCAACATATCGGTCAAGATTGGGCTAGAATATCCCTCTCTTTTTGACATTTCCATGCCCCAAAGTACATGTTTTTGAACGACAGACATTTCGTTTTTAGTTAATTTTTCTTGTTTTTCTAAGATGGTTCTAGAAACTTTTGCTGTGCCTAAGTCATGAATTAATGCCCCTAACGTTAACTCTTGAACGGTATTTTTTTTAAATCCAAGATAGATAGAAAAGCCACAGATGAGCACCGCACAATTAATGGCATGTTCCCATTGATAGTTAGATTTTTCACGTATACGGGTGAGTATGGTCATGGCATGTTCATTTCGGGTAATAGAATTGGTAATTTCACCCGCAAGAACAGTCATAGCCTCCATTGATAAAGGCTTAGCTGAAGATATATTTAACATCAACTCTTTTACGTTTTCAGCCGATTGCTGGTAGATATCACAGGATCGTTCGAACTCATCTGTTAAAGAAGTTTCTTCAACATCCGTATTATCGTTATCCTGTGCAACGGTTGGATCAGGTTCATCTTCTGGAAAATTCGATTGTTCACAATCAATGACAACACGAACCACACCTTGCTTTTTTAGAAGCTCAATGGTTCTTGCTGAATTAACCACTCCCTGATTTTTTACTTTATGATCACTATCTTTGAGGAAAATGTCTTTAACAAACATTCCTACTTTTAGTTCATCAATTGTTAAGTCTTTAAGCATATTAAGAATTATAGCCTTTTTATTATTTTTATTTGGCATTGACCTATATATTTTTATTGGACAACTTTAGCGCATTTTTTCTGGTTTGCGAAGTATTGACTATTCTTGGCTGATTAATTTAAGTTACTTTAATGTTTCGTTGGCAATATCTTCGTTATAGTATTGTTAAGTTAATCAATAAAAATAAAAAATTATGAATAATTTACTTCGCGTTTACGCTAAAGAACATCCAACATTACTTTTATCTATTTGTTATTTTATTGTCACTATCATAGGGGTTATTTATAGCTATTTTTATTATGCCGAATTTGGTATTGAAATATTAAAATTTGCTGATCTAAGTGACTATTTACTCGCATCTATACTTGAGCCGTTATCGATAGTTGTGTTTGTATTTTGGGTAATATTTTATCTGTTATCATTTAAACTGGAGCTATGGGCAAGGAAAAAGTTTAATGGTTATGGTCGATTTGTTGAAAGAACCATGAAACCTAAATATTCAGATCCCATTCTTTTTTGTTTAGCAATTATTGTGATAACGGTGATTTTTGTGAAAAATTTAGCCATTGATAATACGTTAAAAATAAAAGCTGGCAATTTCGATGATTACAGTGCGTTATTACCAAACGATAAGGATGAACAAAAGCTTGCATTTTTAGGCTCTTCAAGCCGTTTTTCTTTTTTCTATGATCTTGATTTAAATGAAGCGATTGTCATTCCCGTTGAAAGTATTGCCTATATGAAAAAGAAACTGCCAATCGAATCTGTTAAAGCGCAAACGGAAAAAGAGAGTGCTTCTGAAAATGACACAGTAAAATAATCCAATCAATTTAATAGTTGAGTAGTTTAATTAAGGGAATAAAGAGGTGTTATATGCGCATTAAATTTATCATTGTTATGGCGTTAATGTTAATGAGTTTTATTGGTAAAACTTCCGATAATATGAACTTTGATAACGCTACTATTTTGACAATGAAGCAAAGAGCAAGCTTTATCAATAATAATACCCGTGAAAGAGTTGAGCAGTTATTACCAAAACTCATGGATGATTCGGGTATCGATTTTTGGTTGATGATCAGCCGTGAATATAACGAAGACCCAATCTTAAAAACACTTTTACCAGCAGAATGGTTATCAGCGCGCCGCACCACTATGCTGGTATTTGCTAAAAACCAAGATAAAACGGTCAGTGCCTATGCAATTGCCCCTTATAAAATTGGTGAACTCTTCAAAAAAGCTTGGGACAAAACGGCAAACCCAGATCAATGGCAAGCATTATTAGCTTTAATCAAACAATATGATCCTAAAACCATTGCGATAAATCAATCTCAGCATTGGGCACACGCAGACGGCCTGACAGCGACAGATAAGGAAAAACTATTAGCTGTTTTACCCAAACAATATCAAACACGAATTGTCTCTGCTGAGCAGCTAGGAGTCGCCTGGTTAGAACAACGTATTCCAAATGAAATGGCCGTATATGAAAATATGGTGGCATTAACGCACGATATTATTGCGCTTGGTTTTTCAAATAAAGTTATTGAAGTTGGCAAAACGACGACTGATGATCTGGTTTGGTGGTTTAGAGAGCAAGTACGTCAATTACGATTACAAACTTGGTTTCATCCTAGTGTTAGTATTCAACGAAAAGAAAACAAGACATTTGATCATATCGATAGTTTTACCAATGGCTATCAAACAAATATTATTGTTCCAGGAGATTTATTGCATGTAGATTTTGGTATTCACTATTTACGTTTAAATACTGATATTCAGCAACATGCTTATGTATTAAAAGAGAATGAAAAACAAGCGCCAGAGGAGCTAATTTCTGCGTTTACTTTAGGTAATAAGCTGCAAGATATTCTTACTAATAATTTTAAAGTAGGGCGCAGTGGTAATGAAGTGCTTAAAAAGTCGAGAGCTCAAGCCATCGAGCAAGGATTAACGCCAACCATTTATACCCATCCCATTGGGTTTCATGGCCACGGAGCCGGAACTACAATTGGTATGTGGGATGCTCAGCAAGGTGTATCAGGCAGTGGTGATCACCCTTTACATGCCAATACTGCCTATTCAATAGAATTAAATAATGCTGTTTTTTTAAAAGCTTGGAACAAAGAAATTCGTATCATGCTCGAAGAGAACGCGTTTTTTAATGGAAAAAATGTTCAGTACCTTGATGAAAGACAAACGAGTTTGCATATTATTCAGCATTAAAATAGATATTATTACATTGAGTTTGATTAATTTTGTTGAATTTTCGTGACATTAAGAACAAAGTAAAACTAATGGACGTTGGTTAGTTTATTTAAAAAGCCAACCCAAACTGACAACAATTAAGATGTTTTCTATAAGGTAAACGTGAATGATCAAATCTCTGTTAATATCGCCCACCTCATCAGCTGAATTAGGCGATGAAACTCTTATTCAGCAATGGAAAGACAATGACAGTGCTTTTTTATGGCTTGATCTCGAAGGTTTAGACAAAGCAAAAGAAAAGCGAATACTCGAAGAGTTTGGTTGTCATCCGTTAGCCATTTTAGATACTCAAAGGGATAGACATCCACCAAAAGTTGAAGCCTTTAATGACTATATATTTTTATTGTATCGAGGCTTTGTCGCTAATGATGAAAATTTAAATTTTGAAAACTTGCAAATTAGTATGTTTGTAGGGCATCGAATATTAATTACTTGCCACACTCAAAGCTCAATTGCGATCAATGCTTTATTTAATGTCGCCAGTGAAAAACACTTAAAACGTAGCCCTATGCATTTAGCGCTGATGATTTTTCATAGCAGTTGTGGCAATTATTTAAAACAGTTGTTTTCTTTTGAGAGCAAGTTAGAAAAAATTGAAGATCAATTTCAATCAAGTGGCAATGATCAAATGATGCGAGAAATCACCAGTTATCGCTCCCAGTTGGTTAAAATTAGACGTACTTTTAATTATCACCTTGCCATTGGAAATACTTTAAATACGTTGCTGGAAGATGAAGAAACCTCATTAATTACCGCAAAAGAAATCCATACGGTTAATGATTTAAGAGAGCGTTTAGATAGGTTATTAAGCCTTTCTCAAATGTATTATGATATTTGTGGCGATCTTGTTGATGGCTACATGTCGATTACTTCTCATCAATTAAATGCCACGATGCGGATTTTAACGGTTATTACCGCATTATTTGTGCCGTTAACCTTTTTAGCTGGAATTTACGGGATGAATTTTGAACATATTCCTGAGTTAAAGGTGAAGAACGGTTACTTTATTTTATTAGGCGTGATGTTAACTATTTCAGTAGGGTTAGTGATTTTATTTAAACGTAAGAAATGGTTATAAATTAATTAGTTACTAATTAAAACTAATCTAGTTGTAAATAATCTAAAGTAGAGATCCGGCCGTTGTGGGTAGACTCTACTTTTAATGGATGTTTTATATCTTTCCAAGCCGTCACTTTGCCACCACAGTTTAATTTTTCGAAGCTTTCAGCCGTTTTATTTAAACCGAAAAATGCTTGTAACTGGTTTAGGCTTTCTGCCTGACTAATGTTTAACACCAACAAATCGTTCTCACGTTGTAGAAAATAATTTAGCACTTCATTTTTATGTGTTTTATAGCAATCAATTAAGAAATCATCTTGGAGTATATTTTCTAAGGTAAAAGGAGAGAATACTTGTTGATAACATCTTTTTAAGTATGGGTTAAAGCCACCATCATCTCGGGTGATGTTATGGAACATGCGTTGTAATAGTTGTCTAATTGATGGTAACCATACATTTAACTCTCTTTCTAAATAGATAAACTTGCTATTCGGGTAATACTTATCAAGTTGTTGATAATCAGTAAAAACAGGCGTATCAGCAATTACATCTGCCTGCTCGAATGTTTTTTGTGTATAGGCAGTATGAGCAACTTTAAAACCTAAATCTAAACATTTACTACAAATGCTAGTGGTGCCAGTTCTGGGCAAGCCGATGATAAAAGTTTTTTGAGTTGTCATCTAATGTTTTACTTACAATAAAATTAATTTTGTTTGGGTTAATGCAGTAACCATTTAGTTTTTAACGTTAACCATTCTGATTTTCCTTTGGCTGAGTTAAACCAGGCTTCAATATCTTGTTTAAGTTGTGGGGTCGATTTACTGATTAAAATACTACGCTGAAATGCTTTGTTATACCCCGTTAATATTTTTAAATTATCATTAATATCAGGAATGGTTCGTTTAAAATACTCAAAGGTTTGCAGACCGACAACGCCAATATCGGCACGTTTATACAGCAGCATTAATGCCACCGCTTTTTCATTATGTACATTGGTACGAATAGCGAGGTTATTTTTAAAAAGTTTTTCTAAATTGAAGTAGGTATAGTTTCTGACTGTCGCGATAGTTTTATTATGTAATGAGCTAATATCTTGATAATTCATGTTTTTGTCGTGCGTAATATAGAGTTCTCGCTCAGGAATTAAATCTAAAATCCAGTCATATTTTTTCATTGGAATATCATCAACCCAAGCAGGGTTAGTCCATAAAACCGCACTGCGTATATTATCCTCCGTTAATATTCTAGGTTTTGGCATTTGAACGATAACATAATGATATGTTTTAGAGTGTTGGTTAAGCGCAGCAGCAAAGTCATAACTTAAGCCTACCCTATCTTTTTTATCGACAATAAAAGGCGGCTTATCAAAATAAACAAATAACTCAATTGTTGTTTTTGCGACAAGGCTACTAGAGGTAAATAGCAAAAAGAGGGCAAAGGGGATTTTCATTAACAACAGATACAATTTCAATCTTCTTTGAATAGCCATGAACAAAATGATTATAGCTAAAGTTAACTAAACTGATAGTTATTTCTTCAGTTTTTATTGGAGAAATGAAGGCAAATAAGTCCGTTATTTAACAGCGTTACTTTACTTACATAGAAATGCTATGTATATTTATACCTTATAGTTCTATGTATTGAGTTGTCGATGAAGTACTCCAAAGATTTTGTTGCCGCATCAACCACACCATTGGTTTTAGCTGTATTAAATCAAGGTGAAAGTTATGGCTATGCAATTATCCAAAAAGTTAAGGCCTTGTCTAATGGTGAGATGGAATGGGCTGATGGCATGTTATATCCGATTTTACATCGTTTGCAAAAGAAGGATTTTATTGAAGCCATTTGGGGAACAAGTGATACCGGCCGTAAAAGAAAGTATTACCATTTAACCGCCTTAGGTAAGGAAGAGCTTTTACAGCAACGGATAAATTGGCAACAACTAAATACTATGCTTGAAAAGTTAATGGGAGAGAGCAATGAGCAGTAATCATTTTGATTTAAGCAAAGCCGTTCAACAGTGGTGTGAGCTGGTTTTATGTCATGACAGTATTAAAAGTAAGAATATAGAAGAACTTAAAGATCACTTATATTGCCAGATTGAATCTTTCCAGGCACAAGGTCAAGACGATAAAACTGCGTTTAAACTGGCAATAGCGAAAATGGGTGAGGTAGAAACCTTATCCAATGAATATGAAAAAAACCGCACTTTTTTTCAGAAATTATCTGCTTTTGAATATGGCACCGTAGGGGATCATGCAAGAGAAACCATGAGTATTAAATCGGCGGTTATTCAACAATCTATTTTATGGGCAGCCGCAATAATAGGGACTAGTATAATGATTGAAGAGAAAGAGCAAGCGATGTCTTTAATCTTTATTGTGTTAATACCCTTAAGCGTCGCTAATATTATTTCATTGAAAACTGACAGTTTTGCTAAAGAATGCCGCTATATAAAAAGTAAAATTTCTCAATGGTTTAGTTAACTGTTAGGTTTAATAAAATAAACATTCATAGCTTTTAAAGTTTGATGTGTTTTTTCTGTAAATGCCTCTAAGAGCATAGGACTTTTAATGTTTTCAAATTTTACTTTATTTACAAACCTTAACCGTTTGGCCCTGCTAATTTTTATAACAGGTTTTTCACTGGCGATATATATTCATCATTCTATTGATAAAACTTGGTTAGAACAGCGCTATGTATATGAGATATTTCAAACCTCGCAAGGTAAAGATGCCTATATTTATAACGGACAAGAAATAGAAATCAATCAGGTTGTTCCATATCAGTCGTCACCCTTAAACCAGCAACATTTAAATCAACTTAACCAAGCGCCAACATTGAAACAGCAGTGGGTCATGGATGATAGCCAATCGTTATTTTTATTAAAACCTGCGTTTCATTATGGGTTCTGGTCGTTATTACCAGCGTTTATTACCATCGCTTTATGTTTGATCACTCGAGAGCCGTTAACAGCCTTATTTGGAGGCATAGTGGTGGGAGCTTTGATGCTTGGTAATTATGATCTCACTGACAGTGTCATTATTCCCAATCTCGCCAGTCAGGGGGCTGCGGGATTGCTATTGCTTTACTTGTGGTTGTTAGGAGGATTGCTCGGTATATGGTCCAAAACGGGTGCAGCACAAGCGTTTGCACACTATATGACAGAAAATTATGTTAAAGGGCCAAGATCAGCCAAGTTAATTTCATGGTTTATGGGGATATTGTTTTTTCAAGGGGGAACAATGAGTACTGTTTTAGTGGGTACAACAGTAAGGCCTCTCGCGGATAAAGCCAAGGTAAGTCATGAAGAAATGAGTTATATCGTTGATTCAACGGCGTCACCTATTGCGGCCGTTATTGCTTTTAATGCATGGCCTGCGTACGTGCAAGCCCTTATTTTTGTTCCAGGTGTCTCATTTTTAGCAACTGAGTCTGATCGTATCGCGTTCTTCTTTTCAAGTGTTCCTTTCAGTTTTTATGGCATATTAGCGGTATTAGGTACCTTGCTATTAAGTTTAAATATCACAACGTTTGCCGGCAAACGTATTCGTGCTGCCCAACATCGCGCTCTCACTACAGGCGAGTTAGATGCTCCTAATGCTAAACCATTAAGCGCCAAAGAATTACAACGTTGTGAAGTACCTAAAGGTTATCACTCCCATCATTTAGAGTTTATTCTTCCTTTAATTACTTTAGTTGCGACAGCCGTTATTACTTTTGTTGTCTTTGAATCACCCAAAATTAACTGGGCATTTGGCGCCGCACTATTGCTTTCTGCTTTTATAGCGTTAGGCAAAGGGATGTCATTAATGGATTTAATTGATGGTTTTGGTAACGGTTTAAAAGGGGTTGTGGTGGCATCGGTTATTTTAATGTTGGCCGTTATCATAGGAACTATCAGTAAAGAAATTGGCGGTGGTTTATATTTAGTGTCTCAACTTGGTGAGCAATTACCGTTTTGGACACTGCCGGTAATATTGCAGCTAATTACCATGGTCATTGCATTTTCCACAGGGACAAGTTGGGGAACATACGCGATTGCTTTTCCATTAGCTATGCCGTTAGCTTGGGCGGTTTGCCAGTCACAAGGGCTCGCTAATCCCGAAATATTTATGATGGTATGCTTTGCCACGGTATTAAATGGTAGTGTTTATGGGGATCAATGCTCACCTATTTCAGATACAACCATTTTAAGTTCTATGACAACAGGTTGCGATTTAATGGATCATGTTAAATCACAAATTGTACCGGCAACATTTGCCGCAGCAACGGCAGCATTGCTATGGACAGCTTGTGTTTATTTCTTTGCATAATGGTTAAATTAACACGCGATAAAATCCGGCGTAACAATATGTTTACATCTGTTGTGCAGGCATTGATTGAGCTTGCTTTGAGTCGAATCTTTATTGAGCGATTTATTCGTACATAAAGTTTTACGTAAGCATGCCGTACTCTCTTTTCTGGAAGCTTTCTCTTCTTATTTAACATGGTGATAATAACTTTATCGATGTTAAAGAGAGATAGACATGACTGAACTAGCTAACCCGTTAAATTTACGTGGTATTGAATTTACTGAGTACGCGTCACCAGATTCTGACTTTATGGAAAATGCTTTTTACGGCTTTGGTTTTTCTAAAACTAAAAAGTTTAAAGGACGCGATATTGATTATTTTAATCAAAATGATATTCATTTTTTATTAAATAATGAACAAGCCGGTTTTTCTAAAGAGTTTGCAAAGAGCCATGGCCCTGCCATTTGTTCTATGGGCTGGAGAGTGGATGATGCCGATTTTGCTTTTGAAGAAGCCGTTAAACGTGGCGCAAAATCTGCTGAGAATGCTGATAATAAACTGCCTTATCCTGCTATTTATGGCATTGGTGATAGCCTCATTTATTTTATCGATAAATTTGGTGCTGAAGGCTCTATCTACGAAGATGATTTTGAAGATATCGCTGAGCCTGTACTCAAAGAGGAGAAAGGGTTTTTACGCGTTGATCATTTAACAAACAATGTTCATCAAGGTACCATGGAATATTGGTCAAATTTTTATAAAGATATCTTTGGCTTTTCTGATGTTCGCTATTTTGATATTAAAGGCGAAAAAACAGCGCTCGTTTCCTATGCTTTACAATCACCTTGTGGCACTTTCTGTTTACCTATCAATGAAGGTAAAGGTAAAAAGAACAATCAAATAGATGAATATTTAGATGAATATAATGGTCCAGGTGTACAACATTTAGCTTTTATTTCGAAAGATTTATTAGGCTCGTTAGATAAGCTTGATAAAGATATTATTGATACTTTAAATATTGTTCCAGAATATTACGATGATGTATTTGATCGTATTCCATGGGTAAAGGAAGATCATCAACGCATCCGTGAACATCAAGTATTAGTGGATAGTCAAAAAGAAAACTCATATTTATTACAAATTTTCACTAAAAATATCTTTGGTCCTATTTTTATTGAAATGATCCAACGTGTAGACGACCAAGGTTTTGGTGAAGGTAACTTTACGGCTTTGTTTAAGTCTATCGAATTGAATCAAATGGAACGTGGTGTTTTATAATTATTTAATACAATAATTATACATCTTTAAAAAATAAAAAATCCCGCAAGCTATTGCGGGATTTTTTATGTCAGAAACTAAATAATAGCACGAGTTTAATTTTGTTTTGGGCTGGTCACGTTAAGATCCTTTAATATTCCGTCATGCAAATTATAAACAAAACCATGGACTTTAATATCTTGGTTCTTCTGCCAAGCGTTTTGTAAAATAGTGGTATTAGAAACATTGGCGACTTGTTCAATGACATTGAGCTCACATAACGTGTTTACTTTTTCGGTATTATCGGTGATGTCATCAAGTTTTGCTTTGTGAAAACGATAAACGTCTTTGATATGTCTTAACCAGTTATCAATTAAGCCATAGCTTTCCGTGTCTAAAGAAGCTTGCACGCCACCACAACCATAATGGCCACAAACGATAATGTGCTTTACCTGTAAAATTTCAACCGCATATTGAATAACAGAAAGACAATTTAGATCAGTGTGAATTACTTGGTTAGCAATATTACGGTGTACAAAAACCTCACCCGGTTGCATGCCTAATAATTCATTCGCGGGAACGCGTGAGTCTGAGCAACCGATCCATAAGTATTCTGGGTTTTGTTGTTCTGACAAAGATTGAAAAAAATTAGGATCTTCTTGGTTGATTTTTTCAGCCCAGTCGCGGTTGTTTTTAAATAAATGCTCGATTACTTTCATGGAAAACCTACTAAGAAATAATGTATTTCGACATTTTATGTCAAAAAGGTTCCGATTGTAAAATAACAATGTGTTTTCTCGTCTAGAAATTATGAACTCATTGGTAAATTGCTTTAAAATAGTAAGAGATCTAAAAAATAAACGAGAATTTAGGAGTGAAAATGGCAACAGCGTGTGCACGACATATCTTAGTCAAAACCGCAAAACAAGCTCAAGAAATTAAAGATAAAATTGCAAAGGGTAGTGACTTTGGTCAAATGGCGAAAAAATTCTCGACTTGTCCTTCAAAGAAGAAAGGTGGCGATTTAGGGGAGTTTAAAAAAGGCCAAATGGTCAAAGCATTTGATGATGTAGTGTTTAAAAAAGAAGTGTTAACCGTTCATGGCCCAGTTAAAACACGTTTTGGTTATCATTTAATTCAAACTATTTATCGTAATTAATAATCTTAACTGGGTTTCATATCTAAGAGTAATTGCTAAAGGCTGCTAATTTTAATTAAAATAACCTCAAAGAAAAAAACCGGTTAATCATATTAACCGGTTTTTTATTCTTAGGTTTTAAAATTTAACTTATTAAAAACTTACTTCTAATCCTAATGTTGCAAATCTTGGAGTTTGCCAAGTTTTGGCTGCACCATAGAACTGGTTACGTCCACCAGCAGCCCAGCCTATGCCTTCATAGTTATCAACAACAGTTGTTGCAGCATCGTTATCGAGCACATTATAGATATCTAATGTCAATAACATGTCGATGTCATTGACCTCGAAACTATAGTTAGCTGATAAATCTACATTGAAAGTCCAAGAAGTTGTACCATTACTTCCACGAGGGAAATAATCTAATGAACCATCATCTTGGGTTATATAATAAGTATCACCGTAGCTACCATATAAATCACCATCTGTACTCCAATAGCTACCACCTTGTATACCGCGAGGACGACCACTTGATAGTGTCGAATTCCAACCAAGTACTAAGTCTTCCATCACTTCATAGCTACCGTAGAACTTAAATACATGGCGGCGGTCATTTGGTAAATTACCATAAGCACCATCCATCAATGCTGGGAAATCGAAATCAGTTGTTAAACCAGCATCTTGCTGACCATTATCTGATTTAACCGCACCTTCAAAGTTTCCGTAGCTATGTGACCATGTCCAGTTAGCTGACCAGTTTAGTTTTTCACCTTGATAACGAATCGTAGTTTCTAAACCGTAGTACTTGTTTATGCCTTCAGGTAATTGAATCGTTGTGTCATTATCAAATGTTGTCAGTGTACTATTATCACGGAAGCCATCGCCATCTGCATCAAGGTAGATTGAAGCATCACTTCCAGGGTTCAGCATCATACAATAAGCATTTGCATAAGCCCCACAGTAATCATCAAGTGCCGTCTCAACAAAACGATAAGTACCTTTAACTAAAACAGAATACTCATCATCTAGCATACCTTCATACCCGATAATATATTCTACTTTAGAAAACGGTTCAGCTTCTGCAGCTTGGAAAGTATCTTTTGTCGGAGGTTGTGGAGTTGAGTTAACTACTTGAGAATTCGCTTCACTTCCATTTACTGGCGCAGCACCGATTGGCGTACCATCAGCCGAATTAATACCGGTAAAAGTATAGTGTGTTGTCCTGTCATCTACTCCTGAAGCAGCTCTGAAAATAGTATTATTCGCAATCGGTAAATAATATTGACCTGCAGTAGCAAATATTTTACTTTCGCCATTACCTGTTGGATCCCAAGATAAACCTAAACGGGGCGCAACATCAGTCGTGAACTGAGTTAATGTATTACCTGTAACACCATAGTTCTCAAAAGAATCAACGCGGAAACCAATACTTAATGTTAAATCTTCAGTAGCTTCCCATTTATCTTCAATAAAATATGCTTCAATGTCACTTGTGAAACCACCGCCACCAGAAAATATACGATCACGTACATACTCTTGAGGGGTATCAGAATTGTTAGTAAATAACACACCGTTCAGGCCTTGAATGCTAGCGCCAGCACCTAATGTATAATATGTGTAACTATGACCGCCTGATGGTTTTGATATACGTGTTGTATCACGCTCTTGCAACTCGTAACCCGCAGTGATCGTATGATCGCCAAATGCATACTCTATATCAAATGAATATTGTGTATTACTATCGGTATTTTCACCAAACGTACCACCTTGACCGCAACCTGTAGCAAGAACAGCAGGAGCCGGAGAACGTGCATCATTTACTTGTGGACAAATAGTTTCTGTTGGGCTTGTTTCATAATCTGCATCGATTGTACCATACAATGCTGAAATAATTAGATCATCAGTAATGTAACCCGTGTAACTGATGCTATGCGTTTCGCCACCACGTAATCGTTTGTTAGCACCTATTTCATCCCCTCTTTGAGCAGTCAAAACATCATCATAAGCGTAAATTGTTTCTATTGACTCTGTTTTATTTGAATAACCAAAATAACTTAAACGATGGTTTTCACTGATATCCCAATCAACGGTAGCGCCCCAAAAAACATCATCTTGACTTTCACGATCGCGCACTTGGTTATCAGCAAGGTAATGATTCCAAAAAGATGGCTGCCATCCATATGTACGTGTTGAATCTTTAGGATTCACCATTGCATAGAAAAACAAGGTATCTTCAATAATTGGACCGCCTACTGACAAGGTAATTTCTTTGTCAGTTTGCTTGTTAATTGCATCATTACGATAGCCAGTACCTGTGCCGCCATTCGCACGTGACATCTGTTCGTTGTCGCTTCTCCATGAGTCAGGAGTGTAAGTCGCTCTTGCACCAAATTCCCATTTATTAGTACCACTTTTTGCGGTTGCATTAATCGCACCACCGGTCGCTCTACCATAACGGGCAGAATAACCACCTGTTTTCACCTGAAATTCCTTATAAAAATCAAACGGTAGCTGACCACACCCTAAACCATTACGAGTATTAGTAACTTCCATACCATTGATGTAACAAATATTTTCTGCAACAGATGAACCACCAAAAGATGCTGCATTACCAAAGGTAGTATCACCTTTGACAACACCAGGCGCTAATAAAGCAACTGCAGTGATGTTACGAGCAATTGGCATGACATCGATATCAGCTTCACCAATGGTTAAACCTGAATCTGAAGAGGTTAAATCAACGGTTGCTACCGTAGAAGCAACAACTTGAATTACTTCAACATCGCTATCTGGAGCAGCAACTTCAAAGTTAGTTATCGTATTTTTACCTAATGAGACTCTTACTTTTTCGAGAGCAAGTACGGTATTTCCTTTAGATACTGTTACTTCATAAGGACCTGAAGGCAATTTAGCTAGTCGATAACTACCGTCATCACTTAAACTAATTCGTCGTGTAGTACCTGTCTCTAAATTGACCGCTTTTACAGTAATACCTTCAGCTGTACCTTGAGTTAAAGATACAACACCTCGTACATCTTCTGCTGAAGCAGATGACATGCCAATAACCGTCGAAATGGCAACGGCGGTTAATGAACGTTTAAAAGTTTTCAAATAATTTGTATTTGAACTTTTCATTTTATTCTCCCTGAATCACTCAAGTGATTTTTGTGGCTTTTCACAAAGCAAATTTTTGAAACCCACCTTGTAAGTTTTATTTTCTTCGACATTTTGAGTCGAATGAGATACTAAACTTAACTGCAATTTTTATTCAAACCGACATCACAGGGTTTTAACGTTTTTGTTACATGTTGAAACACCTAAAGAAAGTCAATAAGTATATATAAATCAGTATGTTGGTTTTGATTGTTGCGGAGAGTGTTTCAAGGAAGACACAGTGATGGCTCAAGATGAGTGTTTTTTGATTGTTTTATGATTTATTCTTTTAAAACAGTAGTTTATAGTGTGTTTTTGTGTGTATTTATATGTTTCAACTAAACCGATAAAAAATGCATATAGCGATGTTTTTATATTTGCCTATATAAAACAAGGGTTTGCGATTGTAATTCATGCTGTACATTTAAGGTTACAATGCTAAGTTAATGTAATTCATATATAAAATGTAAGAATTGTAAGAAGTGTAACAAAGGCAGAAAAACAGAGTTTTAGAGAAAAATCGTGCTTATTATTACAGAGATAAAAGTGGGTTATTTTTGACGTTTATCTTTTTGTTGTTGTTCACTTTCTCTTTGCTGAATCTTTTTCTTTTGTGCATCGGTTAAGATAAATTTCTTGGCTGACTTTCTGATCGTCATAATTGAACCGATCACAACAGCGAGACAACAAAAAATAAGTAAAAGTATGGTTATATTCATTTTGGTGCTCACGGATCAGATAAGTCGAATAGGGTATGTTACTAAGAGAAGTTTCCCTCGTCTACGGTTGTTTTGTGAGACGATACAGTTGACGGCTTCTTTAACTATTGATTTATTAGTGTGTCACTAAGTCTTTAAAAGCGATTAAATTATCCGTTAATTTGCAAAAATATGTCGCAAATTCGGCTAATTATCTGTAACTTTATGTAATAGAGTAAATATTGGCTGATTTCGGTTATATTTATTTAAGAAAAATAATATTCTACAAGACTAAATTGGATGGATTATGTTCAATCGATTACATATTAAATTATTACTTCCTACTGCTGTAATAGGAGTGCTTGCTCTTTTATTTGTAGTGCTGTTTGCACAAGACATGAACAAGGGCAGTGTTATTACTTTATTGCTGGTATTAGTTATTGCTCAGGTAAGTGCGAGTTTTTTCTTTTCAACCCAATTTTTAAGTAAACGCATCGAGAACTTAAAACATTATTTAGATTTAGTGATCAGTGTTGATCAGGCGCCTCCTGAACCGCTTAAAGATGAACAGAGTGATGACTTTGCTGGGGTTGTTAATGAGCTCAGTTTATTTATCGCTAACTTAGCCGATGTTATAAAAGATATAAGGCAAGAATCGGACTCGTTAAGACAAGGCGCAGGCTTTTTAACCAGTCAAATCAGTGATTCTGTCATTATCGTTGATCAATCAGCAGAGCAAATTGAACAGATGGCCTCTTCGATTGATGAAATAGCTTCAACATCTACAACGTTATCTCAAGGTGCAGCTCAAGTGAGTGACACCTCTAATGAAGTATTAAGCCTGTTGCAACAAGGAACGTCAGCCTCTAACACAAGTCAAGAAACCATTGCAGCCTTCGCCAATGAAGTAACCGAGATGGCCAACGAACTCGCATTATTACAAGAAGAGTGTTCGCGTATTGGTAGCGTACTTGATGTTATACGTGGAATAGCTGACCAAACAAATTTATTAGCATTAAATGCCGCAATTGAAGCTGCTCGAGCAGGAGAACAAGGTCGAGGTTTTGCTGTTGTTGCTGATGAAGTTAGAGCGTTAGCGCATAGAACACAAGAGTCTACCGTTGAAATTCAATCTATGGTTGAAGGGCTACAAGAAAAATCGACCAATGCGGTAAATGCTATCGCTAAAGGCGAAAACTTAACGCAAGATAGCTTACAACAATCTGAAGAAGTTGTTGAAGCACTAGGAAAAATTGGCCAAGTATTTACTGAGGTAAATACCTTAACATCACAAATTGCCAGTGGTACTGAACAGCAACAACAATCTACTGCTTCAATTAACGATAATATGGCGGCAGTTGTGTCATTAAGCCAAGATATTAATAAAGGTTTAACGATAGTTGCAGAGCACGCAGAACAGCAAAAAGCAACGGCAGAAGAAGTTGATACAACCCTTAATAGAATTTGTGTTTAACATTTTTTAAGTTAAAATGTTACGAAAAAAGAGCTATCACTAGCTCTTTTTTTATGGGCGATTTCCAGCACAAATTAATCTGGATCGATTGAAGATTGCTGACGCTTTTTAGCCAATGCTTTTAATTGTTCTGATTGTTTATGTAAACTGGCTCTCACTAATAATTCCCTGTCTTCATCTCGAATAAAGTGAAATATAACTTTATACACTGGGATGCTTTGATTGAGCTCTATTTCGATAATTTCACCAAAACAATAAACCGCACAGTTATCATCTTGAATAAAAATTTTCAGTTCAAGATAGTCTTCTAATTGAAATGTGGTCTCACTTGAAAAAGTAATCCCTCCACCGCCAAAAGTTAACCCTTGATATTGGTGCGCTTCTTCGACTTGTTGACTTAAAATATACCCCATCAATAGATCAATCTTTTGGGCTTGATGATTTAGATATTCAACAAGTTGACCAGCAACGCCACTTAATGCTTGAAGCGGTCTAAGTGCAGCCTGATCTAAAGTGGCCATGTCACTTGCCATTTTGAACGGAGTAGGCATGTGATTAATAAAGCTCTGGTAATCATAGTTTTTTTCTTTATCAAGCAAAGTAACATTGACACTAAAATCATATTCAATGGTAAAAAACTCATTAAATTGCTCAAGTTTAGTTAATGGATTATTGCTGTCCATGGGGATTCCTTTGATTCATTTTTATGAATGACTCGATGATTGTGCTGTTGATAAAAATAAATTCACCGCACATTCACACATTTCATCAACACTTGAGTTATCTGTATAAATACCGTCAATCATTAACTTAGCAATACCATGTAAAGTTCCCCAAATAACTTGCGATAAACGTAATGACGATTCACTACTAGGTAGTAAAGCCATCTGCTGCCAGTGTTTGGTCATTTTTACTTGAAAATCAAAGCTGGGAAAAGCCGCATGTCTTAATGTTTCGTTGCTACCATGATCTTTCCAAATAGTACGACCAAACATTAAATCGTATAAGTTTGGGTTATTGGTGGCAAAATGTATATAGCCATATACAAAGTCACGATATTGTTGTTCTTTTGAAAGTGAGTCATCGGTAAATATTTTTTCAGCGTGCTTTTGCCATTGATTAAAACCTTGCGCGGCAATGGCACATAATAAATCATTTTTATCTTTAAAGTGATGATATGCTGCCGTTCTAGATACACCAACATTTTCAGCGATTTTACGTAATGAAAGGCTGTTTATTCCTTGTTCATTTAACATCTTTGTCGCTATTTTTAATAACGAGCTATAAAGGTCGCCATGGTGATATGAGACTTTATCTTTGGGGTTAACTTTATTTTTCTGTGTTGAAGCCATCGGTGGTTTTATAACATCTTTCTAGGTGGAAAAATGACATTTGCGAAGATAAGTCCTGCGACTAATGACATAAAAATTAAAAAAGTCTGTGAGCCAATATCTGCACTGTTGCCAATCATCTCTTGTCCTGAAATTGCGGTATTTAAACCAATATACACTTTACTTCCTGGGACTAAAACGACTAATCCTAATAGTTTTACAATACTCGATGGTAGATTCATTATACGAGAGAATACATTGCTATAAATACCTAAAGCACAGGCGCCAACAAATGCACCTAATGCAATACCTAAATGCATGCCTCCCCAAATACTGGCACCAAATGCCACATAGCCCGAAATAATTCCCCAAGGAGCATCTTTTTTTCTTGCTTTAAATAATATCACTAAGCTAATTGATAACGTTGTAACAGCAGCCCATGAGGTCCACTCGGGCATAATATGTGGCACAATATATTCTACTTCTCCCCATATTTTTTGACCTAAGGCAATGCCTAACACGGCACCAAAATAGAGTTTAAATAAAACCATAACGGCATCCATAATCCGAGCCGTGCCAGCCATCAAGTTTCGGGCAGCCAGCTCTGATAAACCTAAAGTAAGTGCCAGTCCGGGAATAAAAGCGATAATACTCGATAAAATAATCAAAGGCGCGTTTACCGTCGGGTCAATTAAGGTGATCCCTGAAGCTAAAAAAGCACATGTTAAGGCTGACAACGGTTCTAACATTTCCGTTACCCGTTTTGAGCGTTCAGACCAAAAAACAAACAAGCAAACTAGCGAGCCTAAAATAGTCGACCAAAATACATCATTCCAACTGGTACGCATTAACATGGCAAAGGCACCACTTGAGGCGGCGAAAGCAAAAAAGGTTAAGACGCGACCATAAGGATTAGGTTTATTTGCAATTTCATCTAAACGAACGATTGCTTCAGACAAACTGCGTTGGCCAGAACAAACCTCATCAACTAATTCATCGGTGCGTGCTAGTGCGCCTAAGTCGATATCACCAGGCGCTACTCGAAGAATATGGTTATAATTTTGATTATCATCGTCGTCCATCAATATAAAGGTTAACGACGTTGGTGTAATAACAAAACTGGCCTGTAAGCCTAATGATTGAGAAATACTTTGTAAGTGAGTTTCTAATCGATAGGCTGGCGTACCAAATTTATGTAATGCTTTTCCCAGACGAATAATAAATCGTCGTTTTTCTATAAAGTCATCATGTTCTGTCATTACATTTTCCTCGTCTTTCATAGACGAAAATAGGTTATCGGTTAACTATTTGATATTCTATGTTAACTTTTACTTTTATCAAATAAAGTTATTTTATTATGACACTATTAGTTATTTTAGGTTTAGTCTTTTTAGCGGTAATATTGATGGTGATATTAGGTGAGCGATTTGGCAAGCCAATGGAAGAACAAGAACAAGTCAAATATTCAAAATGGACACGAATATTAGTTTTTGCGTTAATTATTATCGCTATTGCTAAGTTGGCATTTGAATAATTGACGCAAAAGTATGTCACCAATAAATCTTTCAGGCTTACTTAGATTAAAAAGTGATGATAACCTGCTTTTATTCAAAACTAAGCTTGATTAAAATACGACATAACTACTTCACCACTCCTGATACGCTGGAAAGGAACAGGCATGCTTGAGCTCCCGAAATTAAATTTGAAAAACAAAGTATCAGCACAAGAGTGGCAGACGCGGATTGATTTAGCTGCCTGCTACCGGTTAGTTGCTATGCAAGGTTGGGATGATTTAATTTATACGCATATTTCAGCAAGGATCCCGAACTCAGATCATATTTTGATCAATGCTTTTGGACTTACTTTTGACGAAATCACTGCTTCAAACCTAGTGAAAATTGATATTGACGGCAATATTATTGACCCTGAATGTCCTTTTGAGATCAACCCCGCAGGTTTTACAATACATAGCGCCGTTCACCAAGCACGCCATGAAGCACAATGCGTATTTCATTTACATACAAATGAAACCATCGCGGTTGCAAGTTTAACTGAAGGTTTATTACCCTTGAGTCAATATGCGATGTTTGCGCTTGCATCGTTGAGTTATCACGATTATGAAGGTTTAGCGGTTAATGAAGATGAAAAACTGCGTTTACAAAATGATTTAGGCGACAGTAATTTTATGCTGTTACGTAATCATGGAGCATTAACCTTAGGTGAAACAATTGGTGATGCCTTTATGCACATGTACGATTTAACTCGTGCATGCCAAGTACAATTACAAATAATGTCAACAGGGATGGAACCTGTTTATGCCCCGCAAAAAATTGTTGATGGCATAAAAGCGCAAGCAAGTGTTGTTCATACGGGATTAACTGGCGGTCAAAAATCTTGGCCTGCTATGTTACGTCGTATTTATCGTCATGATCCTTCCTTCGCTGATTAAGGTAATCCATTTACAAAAGCAATTTAGTTGCAATTTAAAACCTAATTTTAAAAAGAGTGTTATTAATGAAAATTACTCACGTAGAAATATTCGATATTGACTGTCCTGACAGACCACCATGGAACCCTGTTTTTATTCGTATTCATACCGATCAAGGCATAAGTGGGGTTGGTGAGGCTGGCCTTGCCTATGATTGGGGACACAGCGCTGCTGCTGCGATGATCAAAGAAATTTCAGAAGCAGTTTTGATAGGATTTAACCCATTTAATACTGAGCTGTTATGGTCGAAAATGTTGCGTGAAAGCTTTTGGGGATTAGGCGGTGGACCCGTTTTATATTCTGCGATGAGCGCTATTGATACTGCACTTTGGGACATTAAAGGTAAAGCTTTAGGTGTGCCTTTATATCAATTACTGGGCGGTAAAGTTAATGATAAGTTACGTACGTATGCCAGCCAGTTACAATTTGATTGGGACGTTGAAATTAAGAAGTTATTTCAACCTGAAGAATATGCACAAGCGGCATTAAAAGCGGTTGCAGAAGGATATGATGCGGTAAAAGTGGATCCTATTGTTTACAACCTAGATGGCACATCTTCATTTGATCGGACAAAATTATTCACTAAACCGCAAATGCGTTTATTTGGTGACAGGCTGCGAGCAATACGAAATGCGGTAGGTGAAGATGTTGATATTATTTTCGAATCTCATTCATTAATGGGCGCAGCTTCGGCGATTCAAATGGGTGAAGTGATCGAAGAAGTAGGCTGTATGATGTACGAAGAGCCGGTGAATTATTTAAATTCGAAAGTTCATAAAAAAGTTGCTGATAACGTCAATGTACCTATCGCAGGTGGCGAACGTTTATATCATCGATGGGATGTTCGTCCGTATTTTGAAGATCAAAGTATTGATGTTTTACAACCAGATGTTGGTTTATGTGGCGGCTTCACCGAGGCGAAAAAAGTCTGTGATTATGCTGATGTCTATGATATTCGCATTCAAGCTCATGTCTGTGGAGGTCCCGTGGCAACTGCGGCCTCATTACATTTAGAAACAGCGATACCTAACTTTTTAATTCATGAACATCATACCTATGCAACAAAAGCCTGGAATCGAGAACTATGTATTCAAGATCCTCAACCGATAAACGGCTTTTTCGAAGTAACTGAAGTACCAGGTATTGGCATAGAACTAAACGATGAAATTGTCTATCGTTCACCTAATGTTACGGTAAAAGCATTGAAATAAACGTTTCTGCTGATTTCTGATAATTAGGTATCATGGAAAGATAAATGGGTAAGTTGTTACCCATTTTCATTTTTCTATAAAGACTTTAATCGAGATATTTAACACATTCATATGTTGTTTAATTAAATTTATTCAACAATAACCGCTGTTTTTTATGGATTATTTTTTAACAAAGCTTATACGTAATCTACAGGTAAGGCGGTTGAATATTTAATTTCCTCCATGGCGAAACTTGAGCTAATATCAGCAAAACTTGCTTGGGTAATTAATTTTTTATAAAACGCGTCATAAGCTTTCATATCTGAAACCACCACGCGTAGTAAGTAGTCTACCTCACCACTCATTCGATAAAATTCGCTGATCTCAGGGAAGTCCTCAGAAATCTGACTAAAATCATTCAGCCAGTCGGGATTATGTTGATTGGTTTTTATCATCACAAAAACGGTGAGTCCAACGTTGAGTTTTTCTGGATCTGCTAAGGCTACGCGGCCTTTGATGATACCACTTTTTTCCATTGCTTGAATCCGTCGCCAACATGGCGTTGTTGATAAACCGATTTGATCGGCAATATCGCTCACTGATCGTGTACAGTCATGTTGTAATATTTGTAGAATTTTTTTGTCAAAGTCGTCCATAGTGCGTCTCAATAGTTCAGTATTGCTGAATTAAAATGTTATCTAAATAATTTATTGTAGAATATTGTTCTATTATTTTGCAATTTTCAAGAAATATATTTACAGCTGTATGTTTTGGACGATCATCATAATGACTAAATGGCTGCTGAGGAGCATAGCTTTTGATAGGGAGTGACTATTGGTAAAATTGATAAAAACGTTCGCTAGAATTGGTAGATGCGTTTGGCATTTAGATAACATAAGCTATTTAGCTCGTCTTGAGTGAAAGATTGATTATCAATTAGACTTTGCCAATACTCTTGGTAGCTTTGCGACAATAAGCAAAGAGGAAAGTTACTGGCCAACATCACACGGTTGATACCAAAATACTCAACACAAGTGTTAATAATTGCTAACTGCCATGATGATTGATACTGGCGATTGATCATTTCAAATCCAGAGCATTTAATAGTGCATTGTTCTGATAAGCTTAATTTTTCTATTGAAGTTTGCCAATGTTGCCACGCTATTTTTTGCGGGTTGAGTTGTGCATGCTGCTTAGTTTGGGCGTGCTCACTAACATAACATGTTGGGGGAAAACCTGCATGATTGATGATTATCTGTAAATTTGGCGTGTTTTTAAGTATATCGAGTAACAAATTAACCGAAACTTCATGGGTTAACGGCATCTGAACTTCAAAAATTAATTGCTGATCCGCTACATGTTTTAGGTTGTTTTTAACGCGTTGACAGGATAAATACTCAACAGCGTTATCGTCTAAAATATCCCTAACGCCTACCACTGAGCTATAGCTTTTAATTTTACTTATAACACCAGCGAAGGCTTCATTTTCAAGTGTTAAGTCTATGCCAGCAATTGATCGAAAAGGTTGTTGGCAGTGTGACTCTAACCATGAAATTTCTCGCCAAGGTTGTTGATTATTAAAACCCGCTTCAATATGTACAAAGCCAGCGAGTGTAAACTCTTTATTTAATCGTAACTCCTGTTCAGTGAAATTTTTTTGGATAAGATGTTTGTCTGGCCAAAATGGTGGCTTATCGGGTTTTAACCAATAATACTCACCTTGTTCAAGATCAAACAGATGAAGATGAGAGTCGATAACGTTAATAGTTGTCATAGTTAGTTATCTAGTTATCTAGTTATTGAGCCGTATAGCCGCCGTCTATTACTTGCAGACTTCCGGTAATAAACTTTGCTTTATCTGAGGCTAAAAATAGCACTAATTCGGCTACTTCTTCTGGCTGACCTAAGCGGCCGAGTGGTTGCAAAGCAGCTTCTTCAGCATGAATATTGTCTTTATCGGCACCTGAACGCTGGCAGTAATTGTCAATGGCTTGATGATAAAGTGGGGTTTCAATGGTGCCTGGGCAAACTGCATTGGCTCGAATATTAAATTGAGCATAATCAAGCGCGGTAGTTTTAGCCATGGATGCAAGAGCCGTTTTACTCAGGTTATAAGCAAAAGAGTTATGTTTTGCGATTAAGGCTTGATCAGATGACATTAAAATAATCGCACCATTATTATTGGATTTCATATTTGGCAAAACTGCTTTTATCGCCGAATATGCTCCTTTAACATTAATATTAAACACCCGTTCAAATTCATCGGCTGATGTGTCTTCAATGGTGCCAGAAAAATGGACTCCTGCATTTGAAATAAAGACATCTATGACATATTCAGCACTGATTTCTTTGATTATATCGGTAACTTGCTTTTCGTTAGTGACATCGCATGCTCTAAATTCACCAAATTCAGATGAGGTTATATCTAAATTAAAAACACGATAATGATTGTCGAGAAAAAGTTTGACGATACTCAGTCCAATGCCAGAGCTACCACCTGTGACTATACAGTTTTTTTTCATAATAAATTCAATTACAAAGTTTTGAACATCATAACCAATAGCTGGCTATTCGGCTAGTTCGTTTAAGGGAAATACTACTGTGTTGAATGTAAAAAAGTTCGTACCCATAGAACTTTTTTACAGGGGGAATATCAGTGGATATGTTCGGCGGATTGTTGAAGGGAAGTTTTGTTCGATAGCTTATTTAAAGTTAAGGCGGCTAAGGCGCTAAATAACCAATACCCGCTAATTGACCTTCATCAAATGTTTGTACAACATCGCCAATAACAATCAAAGTAGGTGGCTTGATTTGGTATTCTTCAACCATAGCTTCTAGCGACTCTAAATTTCCATGATACACTTTTTGTTCAGGGGTAGTACCTTTATGAATTAGAGCTGCGGGAGTATTTGCGCTCCGTCCGGCTTCAATTAACCGTTTTGTGATCATGGGTAAACTTTTTATACCCATATAAAAAACAACCGTTTGTTTTTCATCTTTTAATGAATGCCATGGTAAATCTAACTCGCCACAGTCTTTCACGTGTCCTGTGATAAAGGTACAGCTTTGTGATACTTGTCGGTGGGTAAGTGGAATACCAACATAACTTGTACACGCTGATGCCGCTGTCATTCCTGGAACAATATGACAGGCGACATTATTTGCTAAAAGAAATTGGGCTTCTTCACCGCCACGACCAAAAACAAATGGGTCGCCTCCCTTTAAACGCACTACCTTTTTGGATAACTTGGCATGATCAACTAATAATTGATTGATACCTTCTTGCGGGACACGGTGCTGTGCTTGTTTTTTACCAACATAAATTCTTTCAGCGGATTCATCAACCAATGCCATAATTTCTTTGCTGACTAAACGATCATAAATCACAATGTCTGCTTGTTGTATAAAACGATAGGCTTGTAATGTTAATAAGTCTGGATCACCAGGCCCAGTTCCAACAAGGGCAACTTCGCCTTTAACGAAAGTTTGCTTTGCAGAGGAAGGTAAATACATTGTCAACATCTTTAATCATTGGACGGGAGTTTTATATTAGCGAGTAACAGTAAGGTTATCCATTGTATTTTATCCTTCAGATAGATAATTTATTTCTTAGTTATGCTTTAGTTTTTCGGTAGTGATTTTTGCTAATGGAATGAAAACTGTGGATTTTAAAGGGGTTTGAAGTAACAAAAAAGGCATGCAGAACAACTACATACCTTTTTCAAAATATTATTGTGAGACCATTTAGAAGCTTACAATAATTTTACTTACTTAAAGCTTCGCCTAAGTGAGGGCGAATATCTTTTAAAATTTCTTTTAATAAACCAGGGCTACTTGCTACGATATTGCCTGATTGAGTATGGTTATGACCACCGGTAAAATCAGTCACCAAACCACCTGCTTCAATCACTAATAATTCACCTGCTGCTGTATCCCAAGGCTTTAAGCCTATTTCAAAGAAGCCGTCAACACGACCTGCAGCAACGTAAGCTAAGTCAAGAGCGGCAGAGCCGGCACGACGCATATCAGATGTTTTTTCAAATAAAGCTTGAAACATACTCATATAAGCAGTCATATGTTGTTTCTTTTTAAACGGGAAACCCGTGGCTAAAATTGCACCGGTTAACTCTTTATTTTGCTTTACACGAATACGAAAGCCGTTTAATTGGGCGCCTTTTCCACGGCTAGCAGTAAATAATTCGCCGCGAATAGGATCATAAATAACTGCTTGGTCAAGCTTACCTTTTACTTTTAATGCAATTGAAACGGCAAAATGAGGGATGCCTTTTACAAAGTTTGTTGTGCCATCAAGGGGATCAATAATCCATTGGTAATCGTTGTCAGCACCTTCGTGTTGACCGGTCTCTTCACCGATAATAGTATGTTCTGGGTATGACTTACGGATCGTTTCAACAATTGCTTGTTCAGCAGAAATATCAACATTGGTGACAAAATCGTTTGTACCTTTCGATTCAATTTCAACTTTATCAGCTTGCTCGAAAGCACGAGTAATTACGTTACCTGCAGTACGCGCAGCGCGCACAGCAATATTTAGCATAGGATGCATACTATCACCTTAATAATTTTAACAACTTTGTAAAAGAACGAGACCTAATTTCTCCACTCAGAAATTAGCGGCGCGTAGTGTAACAAAATTCTTATATTTAAGCGAATCTAATTGTTAGTATTCACTCGAAATTAAACTTGTCTCTAGTTATAGCGTATTTTTCGAAAGTTAAAAGCTAAAGTAACAGAATGTTTCTTATACATTTAAAGACTTAATCAGAATTATTTGCACTAGCAAAAAACAAAAAATCAGATGATTTTTTCTCAGCACAAGGATATTGTTCTGTGTTAATATTGTCGGCATTTTTAGCCGTTAAGGCCGTTACCAGACAGTGAGTTAATCGTTAGTTAACTTATTGCCAAAGAGAGACAATAGCATCATGTTAGATTCAGTTCGTATTGTGTTAGTAAACACATCTGATTGCCGAAATATCGGCTCTGCCGCTAGGGCAATGAAAACTATGGGATTAAGCCAATTAGTTTTGGTTGATCCTATTGAAATGCCTAATGGCCAAGCACAAGCGCTTGCGGCAGGGGCAACAGATGTTTTAGCCAATGCGAAAGTGGTTAGTACGTTAGAAGAAGCAATTTCTGATTGTGGCTTAGTGGTTGGCACCAGTGCGCGTTCACGCACTTTACCTTGGCCAATGTTAGATCCTAGAGAGTGTGGTGAAAAATTAATTTCTGAGGTGAGCGATTATCCGGTTGCTTTAGTTTTTGGTCGTGAAAGTAGTGGTTTAACCAATGATGAATTACAGCTTTGTCATTTTCATGTGCAAATTCCGGCGAATCCCGAATATAGCTCGTTAAATTTAGCGATGGCAGTACAAACGTTAAGTTATGAAGTACGTATGGCATTTTTGGCTAATGAAAAAGCACAAGAACAAGCGCAGTTTAACAGCAAAGCTAACGAAAAAACTGACGATGAACAGTATCCTGTTGTCGAAGAAACAGAACGAATGTTTGAACATTTTGAGCAAGCATTAAAAGCAACGGGGTTTATCGTGCCGAGTCACCCAGGTTTAGTGATGACAAAGTTAAGACGATTTATTAATCGCGCAAGACCTGATAGTAAAGAAGTTAAAATGTGGCGTGGAATGTTGTCTTCCGTTGAAAAGTCAGCAAAACGCAATCAACAATAAAAAATAGGAAATATTATGTTTAGCCGTATCAAAGAAGATATTAAAAGTGTCTTTGATAGAGATCCTGCAGCTCGAAATACCTTTGAAGTGTTGACCAATTACCCTGGCATGCACGCTATTTGGATCCATCGGTTAAGCAATAAATTGTGGCGTAATAATTGGAAGTTAATTGCTCGTTTATTATCAACATTTTCTCGTTGGTTAACGGGGGTTGAAATTCATCCTGGTGCCACTTTAGGTCGCCGCTTTTTTATTGATCACGGAATGGGTATTGTGATTGGCGAAACGGCTGAAATAGGTAACGATGTTACCATATACCATGGTGTGACATTAGGTGGTGTGAGTTGGAATGGTGGTAAACGTCATCCTACTTTAGAAGACAATGTTGTGATTGGTGCTGGTGCGCAAGTCTTAGGACCAATCACTATTGGTAAAGGCGGTAAAGTCGGATCAAATTCTGTTGTGGTGAAAGATTTACCAGCCGGTGCTACTGCCGTAGGTATTCCGGGACGTATTGTTAATCCAAATAAATCAAATGATGCCTCTGAGCAACGAGAAGAAGTTGCGAAAAAATATGGTTTTGATGCTTATGCGGTGTCAGCTGATAATCCTGATCCGGTGGCAAAAGCCATCGGTCGCTTACTTGATCATATGCACTTAATGGATAATAAAGTTGCTGTGCTTTGCAAGGAAATTAATCAACTTGGTGGTGAAGTATGCCAAGAAGCTTTACCTGAGTTGCGTGTTGGTGAATTTGATGAAGATGAAAAAGCCGCAGCGAAAAGACGTCAATCACATGTTGAGTCGTTTGATCCTGAAATATAATACTTGAAATTCAGGTCAATCTTTAAGGGTTTATGATTTTAATTTCACGATCAAACGTTGATTTTTAATGCGACAAAGCATAATCTCATCAATGTTAATTATGTGAGAGCAAATAGCCAATTCAAGTAAACGGTTAATCATAACGATTTGAAATTATCTAAACAGGACAAATTGAATTTATTGTGATGCATTCAATACTGAATAAAGCGGTTACTTTTGCAATACTTGTGCTTTTTTTGCTGCAAGTATCTGCGACGGCTGTCAGTTCGTGCTCTCAGATAATGATGGCCAATGGTTCATTTACTCATTTAAATACGGCGCCAGTGACAAATCAATTTAAAGATAATCAATCCCGAACTAGTAATAATACTTATCCAATGATGGATCACAGTCAACATATGATGATGACTTCAGTTGATGATAAGAAGAGCGATAATTCAAAAGAAAATTGCTGTGACGACAGCTGTAATTGCGAAATGGCCAGTTGTAGCTACAGCAACCTAATGAATCACTCGACAGGTTTTATATTTGCAAACCAAGTTATTCAATCAAAAATACTATTTATTGTCTCTTCACTGCAATCACAACATTTAAATTATTTATTTAAACCCCTATCCGCCGACTAGCCTAGGACAGATCTGTCCATTTTTCACCGTTAATGCTTTACAACTTATCTACGCATGTTAACTAAGTTGTAGAAAGCATAATTTCAAAAATTTTTAACTTGAAAACCATTTGATTTTTTACAAAAAGTTAAATGAAATAAGGCAAAACCCAATTAATCGGCTATTGATCGTAAGCTACATGCCTTTTTTAAAAACGGTCTTACGTTTTCCAAAGCTTACTTTAATTGCTGCTTTGATAATCACTTGGCTTGGATTTATGCCGGTTAATAAGATAGGTAGTGAATTTATCCCGCCACTTGATGAAGGTGACTTGATGTATATGCCAACGACGTACCCTGGGATTTCAATTGGTAAAGCGCGCGAGTTATTGCAACAAACAAATAAACTCATTAGCACAATTCCTGAAGTCGATACCGTTTTTGGTAAAGTAGGTCGTGCTGAAACGGCGACAGACCCAGCACCTTTGACGATGATCGAAACCTTTATTCAACTAAAACCATTATCACAATGGCGAGAAGGTGTGACATCTGAAAGCTTAACTCAAGAGTTAGATGCGATAGTTAAATTTCCTGGTGTGACTAATGCGTGGGTAATGCCTATTAAAACTCGAATAGACATGCTCGCGACAGGTATTAAAACCCCTGTTGGAATTAAAGTTGCTGGCAGTGATATTAGCGTTATTCAAGGGATAGGGTTAGAAATTGAAGGGTTACTGAAAGATTTCGAAGGGACGGCCTCTGTTTATTCTGAACGTGTCGCCGGAGGGCGCTATATAAAAGTCGACATTAATAGAAAAAAGGCAGCTCGTTATGGTCTTAATATTTCAGATGTTCAACAAGTCGTAGCAACAGCGATAGGTGGGCTTAATGTTGCACAAACGGTCGAAGGGCTAGAACGATATCCCATTAATTTACGATATCCTCAAGACTATCGAGATTCACCCGAGCAATTAAAGTTACTTCCCATCGTGACTAAAACAGGGCAAAGAATAGCATTAGCAGATGTTGCTAAGGTTTATATTGAAGAAGGCCCTCCGGGGATCAAGAGTGAGAATGCTCGCATTAATGGTTGGATATACATCGATATTGAAAATATTGATGTCGGCAGTTATGTGGCGAAAGCGAAAGAAAAACTTGCGAAAGAGCTGTCATTACCAGCGGGTTATTCACTCACTTGGGCAGGACAATATGAATATATGGAAAGAGCAAAAGAAAAGCTAAAATTTGTCTTGCCTTTAACTCTAGCAATAATCATTGTTTTACTTTATTTAAGTTTTAGAAACTTTATGGAAGTGGCGATTATTATGGGAACCTTACCTTTAGCAATGATCGGTGGTGTTTGGCTGTTATATTTAGAAGGGTTTAATTTTTCTGTGGCGGTAAGTGTCGGATTTATTGCCTTAGCAGGAGTGTCTGTTGAAATAGGTGTGATTATGTTGGTGTATTTAAATCAGGCATACTCACAGGCTAAAAATCAATGTGAACAGCAGCAGCGAGAGTTTAACCACACAGAGCTAACGAACGCTATTATTCAAGGGGCGGGGATGCGAGTTCGTCCTATTATGATGACAGTTGCAACGATTATTATTGGCTTACTTCCCATTTTATATGGCACAGGGACAGGCTCAGAAGTCATGAGTCGTATTGCAGCACCTATGGTTGGCGGCATGGCAAGTGCCGTATTTTTAACTTTGTTAGTATTGCCTGCGGTGTATTTCTTATGGCGAAAAGGTCAGTTGTCGGTGAAAAAATAAGCTAAATATTTTTGTTGAGCCATTGATAATTAAACGATTTGCCATGTAAAACGATAAAAGATATAAACATGCAACATAAAGCGATAAAAACAACTATAAAACCTCCTTTTAGTTTGCTAAAAGCAGTACGTAAAACCCATAAATGGCTGATGCTATTTTTGGGTATACAATTTGTCATTTGGTCGGTAACCGGTGCCTATATGGTCTTTTTCAATATTGATTATATACACGGCGATACTTTAATTAAAAATCAACAAGTTAATCTTGATGATGTTGATGTAAATTTTTCTATTAAAGAGCTATATAGGTTATATCCTGAGGCTAAAGAGCTTGAGCTTTCAAGTTTTTTAGCCAAACCAGTTTATCGATTTAAGCTCGATGATGACAATGTTTTGCTTGATGCGAATACCGGTAAATTGTTATCTCCTATTGCGAAAAATACTGCGTTAGCTGTTGCACAACAGGAATATACGGGCGATGGTCATATTTATAGCGTGTTGTTGATTACCGAAAACCCTCCTTTTGAATTACGATCGAGTGCTTTACCCGCTTGGCAAATAAGTTTTGATGATTTTGCATCACCAATACTTTATGTTTCAGCTACTTCAGGAAAAATCGTGGGCAAACGACATGAGTTTTGGCGTTTGTTTGACTGGATCTTTCGTTTTCATGTGATGGATTATCAAGACAGTGAAGTTGACAATACATTGCTGTTTACGTTTGCTTTTTTCGGCATTTTTGCTGGCTTAAGCGGACTGATTTTAGTGTACTATCGTGTATTAAATAAGAGCAGCCGATAATGTCTGTAATTAAAAAAATTCATAAATGGGCGTCATTAATTGTTGGCTTACAAGTACTGATTTGGCTTGGTTCTGGTTTCTATTTTAATTTAATGGATCATAACAAAGCGAAAGGCACTCACTATCTCGTCGCTCAGTCAGCATCCGTGAACCTTGACGCTGAGCGACTAATAGAGCCAAAGGAACTGCTCAAACAAAAAAATGAGATAAGTCAAAGTGAACAACATAAACAAGCTAATACTATTGTTGCAATCAACTTAAGCCATTTACTCACGCAACCGGTTTATTTGATTAATCATAATCGGGCGCTTTATTCACATTTTTCCAATCATTACAGCATTATAAACGCGTATACCGGTGAAGCAATTGTGGTTGATGCAAAATTGGCTGAAAAACTCGCTTCAGCTAGTTATAACGGGCCAGGCCAAGTAATCCAAGTTACATTACTTGAAAATGGCAATGAAGATTTTCCGAAAGAACAAAATGCCATATGGCGAGTCAATTATGACGATGCATTAAATACCAGTATATATATTGAAGCAGGCAGCGGTCGGCTTATCGGACACAGTAATGATGATAAACGTTTTGCTGACTTTTTCTTTATGTTGCACTTTATGGATTATGGCAAAGAAGGAAGTTTTAATAATATTCAAATCCTATTATTTGCATTTATTACCTTATGGTTATCGTTAACGGGCATTATTTGGACAATCCAACTAGGCTTTAATGGTCAATATCAAATTGATTTGTTTTCGAAAAAACGAAAAGTGAAACTACTCGATAAAAATCAGCAAATCATTAGCGAGATAACTTTAAACGATAAAACTAATTTACTTGATGGTTTAACAAAAAATAATATCGAAATCCCTTCAGTGTGTGGTGGTGGCGGTACCTGTGGTAGTTGTTTAATATTATTGTCGTCAATATCATCTATCTCCGACGCAGAGCGTGAAAAACTCTCAAATGCCCAGTTAAAAAAAGGCTATCGGCTATCGTGTCAGCAATTTTTAGCAGACACTCAAACAATCACGATTATTAATTAAAAGCGCCATGAATAATACTTGAGTATTTTACTAAGGTATTACTTGAGTTATTACTCGAATACGATTAGAATACTTGAGTATAGTAGTCAGGTATTCAATTGACTATTTTGTAGGGTTATGTAAAATTGCGCGGCAATTTAACAGGGGTTATTCATGAAATTAACATCTAAAGGTCGATATGCAGTTACAGCAATGCTTGATGTTGCTATACATGCGTCTACAGGTCCTGTTTCTTTAGCTGATATTTCTGATCGTCAAGGTATTTCCCTATCTTATTTAGAGCAATTATTTTCACGATTACGTAAACACGGTCTTGTTAATAGTATTCGTGGTCCTGGCGGTGGTTACCGTTTAGGTCGATGCTCAGCAAAAATAGCAGTTGCAGATGTCATTAGTGCCGTTGATGAAAGCGTCAATGCGACCAAATGTGGCGGTACTGGTGACTGTCAATCAGGCAAACAATGCTTAACCCACTCTCTATGGGAAGGGTTAAGCCAAAGAATTGAAGATTTTTTACAAGGCATTACTTTGTCTGAGCTCGTTGAACAAAGAAATGTTAAAATGGTTTCTAAAAGACAAGACAGTTTGCAAAAAAAAGCAGAGTCAAAACATACTTTAGAAACCTTAATCGCAACCACAAATATAGTACATGACTGCTAGCGCAGTAATTTTATTGAGTTGGAGAAAGTTAGCCAAATGAAGCTTCCTATATATTTTGATTATTCAGCAACAACACCGGTAGATAAACGTGTTGCTGAGAAAATGATGCAATACATGACCACTGACGGTTTTTATGGTAACCCAGCCTCCCGTTCGCATAAATTTGGTTGGCAAGCCGAAGAAGCGGTTGATATTGCGCGTAACCAAATTGCCGAATTAATTAACGCAGACCCGCGTGAAATTGTTTTTACTTCAGGTGCTTCTGAATCTGATAATTTAGCGATTAAAGGTGTTGCCAACTTTTACAGCAAAAAAGGCAAACACATCATTACATGTAAAACAGAACATAAAGCTGTTTTAGATACGTGTCGTGAGCTAGAGCGTCAAGGTTTTGAAGTCACTTACTTAGATCCTGAAGAAAATGGCCTTATCGATTTAAACAAGCTTGAAGCGGCTATGCGTGATGACACGGTTTTAGTGAGTATTATGCATGTAAATAACGAAATTGGTGTTATCCAAGATATCGCTGAAATTGGTGAAATGTGTCGTGCTCGTAAAATTGTTTTCCATGTCGATGCTGCACAAAGTGTGGGTAAAATTCACATTGATATGCAAGCGCTGAAAGTTGATTTGTTATCTATTTCTGCACATAAAATGTATGGCCCTAAAGGTATTGGTGCTTTATATGTTCGTCGTAAACCTCGTATTCGTTTAGAAGCACAAATGCATGGTGGTGGACATGAGCGCGGTATGCGCAGTGGTACATTAGCGACTCATCAAATTGTTGGTATGGGTGAAGCTTGCCGCATCGCTAAAGAAGAAATGGCACAAGACATTGCACATGTTACGAAAATGCGTGACCGTTTATGGGCGGGTTTACGTAATATGGAACAAGTGTTTATCAATGGTGATGCTGAGAAGCGCTATCCTGGTAATTTAAATGTCAGCTTTAACTTTGTTGAAGGTGAATCTTTGATCATGGCATTAAAAGACTTAGCTGTTTCATCTGGTTCAGCATGTACATCAGCAAGTTTAGAGCCATCATATGTGTTACGTGCGTTAGGCTTAAATGATGAAATGGCACATAGTTCAATTCGATTCAGCTTCGGCCGTTTTACCACAGAAGAAGAAATTGATTACGCAATTGAAATTATTCAAAAATCAATCGGTCATTTACGTGACATGTCACCTCTTTGGGAAATGTTTAAAGACGGTATTGATTTAGACTCAATTGAATGGGCGGCGCACTAAGCGGTCTCATTATTAATAATTGTTTGATATTTTAGTAAATTTAATTTTTAGCAGTACTCAGTTGCTGCTAAAAAGTAGGAGAATAATATGGCTTATAGTGAAAAAGTAATCGACCATTATGAAAACCCACGTAATGTTGGTTCAATGGACAAAAATGATCCCAATGTAGCAACCGGCATGGTAGGCGCACCTGCATGTGGCGATGTTATGAAATTACAATTGAAAATCAGCGACGCTGGTATTATTGAAGATGCCAAATTTAAAACCTATGGTTGTGGTTCCGCTATTGCTTCTAGCTCATTAGTTACTGAATGGGTTAAAGGTAAATCAATTGACGAAGCTGGTGAAATTAAAAACACAGCGATCGCTGAAGAACTTGCTTTACCTCCGGTAAAAATTCATTGTTCAATTTTAGCGGAAGATGCCATTAAAGCAGCAATTGAAGATTATCGTACCAAGCACGATTCATAGGTAGGGCGTTAAATGAGTGTAACAATGACGCCTGCTGCGTCAGATCGAGTAAAAAGCTTTATTGAGAATAGAGGTAAAGGACTTGGTTTACGTTTAGGTATAAAAACCACCGGTTGTTCTGGTCTAGCTTATGTCCTTGAATTTGTTGATGAGCTTAATGAAGACGATACTATGTTTTCAATTGATGATGTCAATATCATTATTGATGGCAAAAGCCTTGTGTACCTTGATGGCATCGAATTAGATTTTGTCAAAGAAGGCTTAAACGAAGGCTTTAAATTCACAAATCCAAACGCAAAGGGCGAATGTGGTTGCGGCGAAAGCTTTAATGTATAATCGCCGCCATCAAAAATTGTCTCAGTTGTCTTATTAGGTTTTAGTTGTGAACTATTTTGAAATTTTTGGCTTAGATATATCGTTTTCTCTTGATTTAAAACAGTTATCAGAACGTTTTCAAGCGATTCAAAAAAGTGTCCATCCAGATCGTTTTACCCATGCGTCAAATCAAGATCAAATGCTTGCTGTGAAAAAATCGACAGCGGTGAACGATGCTTACGAAACGCTAAAAAATCCAATTAAACGTGCTGAATATATATTAAGCTTGCGCGGTGTTGAATTACCCAGTGAGCAAATGACTTTTAGTGATAATATGTTTTTGATGCGTCAAATGGAATTACGGGAAATGTTAGCTGAAATAAAGTTTGCTGATGATACCGATTCCGCTGTTTTTGAAGCTCATCAGGTTTTAGATACTGAATTTCAACTACTGTTTAAAGCGATGCAAGTATCACTCGAAGAAAACACAGAAAGCGCCAATAAAGTCGCTTGTGAAAATTTACGAAAATTAAAGTTTTATCAAAAACTTCACCTAGAATTAGATCGTTTAGAAGAACAGTTATTTGACGATTAATCTTTTCATCCATTTTTGACATTACGAGCCCCACATGGCGTTATTACAAATTGCAGAACCGGGTCAAAGCACTGTCCCTCATGAACACCGACTTGCCGTAGGAATCGATTTAGGCACTACAAATTCACTGGTAGCTACCGTGAAAAGCGGTCTGCCTGAAACTATTACAGATAGTGAAGGGCAGGATATACTTCCTTCCGTTGTGAGTTATCAATCCTCTGAAATTATTGTCGGCAAAAAAGCGAAAGAACTCGCGATTGTCGATCCTGAAAATACCATTGTTTCTGCCAAGCGTCTGATTGGGCGTTCTTTAACGGATATTAAAAGTAAATATCATTCCTTGCCCTATGATTTTTGTGGTGATGAAAACCATCCAAGTTTTGTGACTCGTACAGGAGAAATCAACCCTGTTCAAGTCTCTGCTGAAATTCTAAAAGCTTTATCAGAGCGTGCCCAACAGGCATTAGGTGGTGAGCTTACCGGTGTTGTGATCACTGTACCTGCTTATTTTGATGATGCTCAACGTCAAAGTACAAAAGATGCGGCAAAACTTGCTGGCGTCAATGTATTACGTTTATTAAGTGAGCCTACGGCTGCGGCGGTTGCTTATGGATTAGATAAAGAGCAACAAGGTCAGCAAGAGGGGATTATCGCCGTTTATGATTTAGGTGGTGGTACCTTTGATATTTCGATACTCCGATTAAATAAAGGTGTTTTTGAAGTGTTAGCTACCGGTGGTGACTCAGCTTTAGGCGGCGATGATTTTGATGTTGCACTGGTTGATCATATTATTGAGCAAGCAGGACTTACTCGACCTTTATCGACATCAATTGAACGTCAATTACTTGATCAAGCTTGTAAAGCAAAAGAAGCATTAACCACTCAAGATACCTTTCAACTAAATCTGTCTTTAGCGAATGAACAGCAATGGTCAGGCGAAGTCACTAAAACTCAGTTTGAACAATTGATCAAACCTTTAGTTGCTAAAACGCTTCGCGCTTGTCGTCGTGCATTAAAAGATGCTGAGGTCACTATTAGTGATGTTAATGAAGTTGTGATGGTAGGTGGTTCAACACGAGTGCCTTTGGTGCGGGCTGAAACAGAAAAATATTTTAATAAAACGCCTTTAACATCAATCGACCCTGATAAAGTTGTGGCGATTGGTGCTGCTATTCAAGCGGATATCCTTGCTGGCAATAAGCCTGACAGTGACATGTTATTACTGGATGTTATTCCTTTATCACTTGGGCTAGAAACCATGGGCGGCTTAGTTGAAAAGGTTATCGCAAGAAATACCACGATTCCTGTCGCTAAAGCACAAGAATTTACCACTTTTAAAGATGGTCAAACCGCAATGGCGATTCATGTTTTACAAGGTGAACGCGAATTAGTTGACGATTGTCGCTCACTCGCTCGTTTTGAATTACGTGGTATTCCTGCAATGGCGGCCGGCGCGGCTCATATTCGGGTGACGTTTAAAGTCGATGCCGATGGTTTATTAGAAGTATCGGCGATGGAAAAGTCCACTGGCATTGAAGCGAGTATTGAAGTTAAACCTTCATTTGGTTTAGCTGAAGATGAAATAACCAGCATGTTAAAAGCTTCAATGACTAACGCTGCTCAAGACATGCAAGCTCGTATGTTAAAAGAGCAACAAGTTGAAGCGGCAAGAGTTATTGAGTCTATTCAGTCAGCATTAGCAGCCGATAGCCATTTATTAACGTCGGAGGAGCTTACTATCATTAATGAGGCCATTTCAGCGTTAGCAAAAGCAAGTCAAGGTGACAATGCTGATGAAATTGAGAAAACAATTGAAGCGTTAAATCATCATACAGGCGCTTTTGCTGAAAGACGAATGGACGCTTCTATTCGTACTGCATTATCCGGTCAAACCGTTGATGATATATAACGAACAAATTGATTGAATTTACTGAAAGATAAGAAAAGTTTAAAGAGATTAAGATGCCAAAAATTATAGTATTACCTCATGAAGAGCTTTGCCCTGATGGTGCAGTTTTAGAAGCTGAAACTGGTGAAAGCGTATTAAACGTTGTCTTGAAAAATGATATCGACTTAGAGCATGCTTGTGAAAAAGTATGTGCTTGTACTACTTGTCATGTCATTATTCGCGAAGGTTTTGATTCACTTGAAGAAAGCGATGAACTTGAAGATGATTTATTAGACAAAGCATGGGGCTTAGAGCCTGATTCTCGTTTAAGTTGCCAAGCGCGTGTTGCCAATGAAGATCTTGTAGTTGAAATTCCAAAATATACCGTGAATATGGTGTCTGAAAACCACTAACCTTCAGAGATTAATTTCGAAAATTTAATAAGGGTAATAACAGTGATGTTATTACCCTTGTTTGATCATCTTGATTGAAGAGTAGTTTAATTAAACCTCGTCAATATTATTCAACATTTTTTGCTATTCTACGGGAAAATGTATGTCGATATTCAGACGTTAATTTTCCATTGCCATCGCGTGGTGTGGTAAAAAATTCAACATTAAGCTGATCATTTACGTTGTCGATATTGATATGCGAAAAACCCCAAGTAAAACTTTTTGACCAAAGTAATTCATACTGCGGGTAGGTTTTTTCTTGATAATTTGCAAATGGCGTATGTTTTCCGCGCATTTTCGAAGCGGCTCCACTAATAATAAGGGGCAGTGCCTCAACACTTTTCGATTCAGGATATAAAGAACAATCGTCGGTAAGTAGCTCTAAATCATGTTCATGACCGGCAATGTAGGCATCTGCATATTGACAAAGGGTTGGCATGATGAGTTTACGTAATACATGTCCTTCACTATATTTTGTCCCACCTATCGACCATAAAATATGGTGACCATACACAATTTTCCATTTCGCAGTTGAATTAGCTAAACCTTCTTTTAACCATTGAAGTTGTATTTTATCTTCATTATTTTGAGGGCCTTCATGCTTTTCATGAACTTCTAACTCAGCGGTACCTGCTTTTAAAGCAATATCTAATTTGCCTTCACTCCCATCGGGGTTTAATGGCACTTCATAAAAAGTCTGTCCAGCTAACAACATGTTAGTGTCTAAGACAAAAAACTCTACCTCGTTGCCAGGCTCCCCTTTGGTATAGCGATAGTAACCTTGTTTATCCATGTGGAAATTTTTTTGCTTGGTCATCCACTCTGTTTGTAAGGCAATACCTTTTCTTGAAGTTTTCCAATCGTGATTGCCTAGCGCTGAATAAACCACTAATTCTGGTGTTTGCTCAAATAACGGTAATAAAGGACCAAGAATCAAATCGTCCATGCGTTTTTGATCGTCTTTACCGTCATCAGCATCTGCGCCATCAGGGTAAATGTTATCACCGAGTTGAATGCCAAATTCACAAAGGCGTTGTTTACATAAAGTCGCCATTGCTTGGCCTACAGGAATAGCGCCACTCGCTTCAGTTGCAATACCACTTTCAGGGTAAACATGGATAGGTGCATGGTCAAATTCAGTAATTGGACGATAATCTTCTAACCAATCTTGTTTTTCCTTTGCGATAAACTGAGTTTTATTTAGTGGGTTTTCAATGTGTTTTTTCTTAGGATAGTCAACACTGTAACCTCCATCTCCAAAGGCTAAAAAGTTAATGTTTTCAGACGAGTTGTGCAAATTATTTTCAGCTTGGTTTGCAAGTGTTGAATGAGTATTAACTTGCTGGCAAGCAACAGTGACTAATATTAATGTCGTTATTGACGAGTATTTTAATAATTTCATGATATTCTCAAATGGTACAAGGTGCGCGAGAGCTAACACCTTGCCGTTATACGTTTTTAAAGTGAATTAATGGTAAAACCGAGTTCGAATGAAGAGCCGTATTCCTCATATTGATAGTTATAGCTTTTACTACCATGGTAAAGATACATAGGCTCATCGGTTAAGTTCACTGCGTTAAAGTAAACTTGCATTGTGTCATTAATGTAATATTTTGCCGTGAAGTCAATTTGAGTGTGAGTATCTTCATAGGCAGCATTATCACCTTCTAGAAATTGAAAACTTTCACTTCGATATGAAGTACTGAAACGAGCACTAAACTTATTATTCTCATAACCTAACATAAGGTTACCAACCGTATCAGCTTGGTTTGGTAAATCTTCATCGGTATCAATGAAAGTGCTATTTGCACTGATAAATACCCCAGAATCAAAGTTTTTAGTCCATGCTAATTCTAAACCTGCCAAGGACGCTTCACCGCCATTGATAGGTTGTATCACTTCTTCAAATCCATCCCATTGACCATTATCTTGTACCTCAGTTAATACAATATAGTTGCTGATATTCTTATGGAATAAGCCGGCAGAAAGCACACCAATATTGCCCGGATAATATTCAAGGGATAAATCAAAATTGCTTGATTCGTAAGGATTTAATTCAGGATTACCTACCTCAGCTTTGCGCTCTGTTTCAATTACACCATCATCTTCTGTCAATTCGCTTTCAATTAATTGAAATGCTGCAGAATCCTCAAAAGTTGGTCGAGCAATGGTTTGTGTATAGGCAAAGCGAGCCACAAATTTATCTGATGGCGTATATTTAATATTTAAACTTGGCGATAAATGATCGTAATCTTTAGTCACTTGCCAAGGTGAAATTGCAACGCTTTCATCGTCATTGACTTCATCAGCGATTAGTTCAACGCGATTTCCCGCGGTTTCAAATCGGGTATTTTCATAGCGTAATCCTGTAACGATTTGCCAGTTATCAATGTCTAACGTTACCATAGCGTAAGCCGCGCTGATTTTTTCTTTACTGGTATATGAGCCACCATTACTGTCGATTGAAGAGTCTAAATCATTTATCTCAAATGCATTTTTGTTGGTAAAAACGAAGCTTCTTAAAGATGATTCATTAATGCTTGGGCCAAAATTACCTAAGTTGTATTCTGGAGATGGTGCGGCGAATTTCTGCGCGGTAATATCGTCAAAGCCTCCATCAAATACTGTCGCTTCTATTCGTGTAAATTTATCCCGAGCCTGATGCTTTAAACCAAACTTAAATTCACCATTGTGATTTTGCCAAACGAACTCGTGTGATAAATCAATTTTTATACTCATCGATTCATCTTCAGACAAGTTGTTTTCATAAACAACTTCATCCAATGCAAAGTTATTTAAATCATGTGCAGCACCTGACTGAGTTAATTGTGGGATAGGACCTGTTGCGTTATAGCCAAGGCCAAGTTCTTCACCAACAAATACGGCTTCAACGTAATCAGGTTCATTCTCGGAAGACTTTGAATAACTAATATCGTATTCGACAAACCATTGATTGATTAAATTTTCACCACCTAAGACTAATGATAGAATTTTTTGCTCTTCGTATCTGTCTTTTGTATCACGCTCCATTTCGGCGTTAATAAAGTGTGCTGAATTATCACTATAACTTGTCAGGTCTATTGCTCCTGAATCAAACTTGTAGGTATTACGAGAGCGAAATTCATCATCTGAAAATTTACTATATAGTGTTTTAAGGTAATATTTATCCGTGGTTGAGGTATGTAAATCAAAATTTAATGCTGCGCCTAATCGTTCTCGAGTAATTTGGTAGTGGCGTTGTTCAATTTCTTCGGTAGAAAACGCTTCTACATCATCACCTGTTGCGTTATCTTCGTATTCAAATTCAGCCCAGCCACCGCCAGCTTCCATATTATGAGAGCCAAACTTTCGTTCAAACCATGAAAAAGCAGTTGCAACGCCAAGTTGTGCACCTGATGACAAGTCAAAAATATCGGTGAAACTGCCTGATAATTTAGGGCTAGTGTCTTGCATTAATTCATTATATGAGCCTTGAATAGTGGCGCTATAACTTCGACCTTGACGGTCAAAGGCACTTAAGCTTTTTACTTCAATTGAACCACCGACCGCACTGGCATCCATATCTGGCGTAACGGTTTTACTGACTTCTAAACTTTGTATTAACTCTGATGGTATAACATCCATTGCGACACTACGCACACCTGATTCTGGTGAAGGTACGTTCACTCCATTGATCGTGACATTATTTAAATTAGGGTCAATACCGCGAATAGCGACAAAACGTCCTTCCCCTTGGTCGCGTTGAATAGACAAACCAGGCAATCGTTGTAATGCCTCTGCAGCATTTTGATCCGGTGATTGACCAATGGTGTCGGCACTGACAATAGACATTAGCTTGTTTGCATTTTTTTGACGATTAATGGTGCCCGCTTGTCCAGCTCTTTGGCCATAAACTATGATGTTATCGAGTGCTTCGCTGCGCTCACCAATAACAAATGACTGTGCGGTATTTTGGTTAGCCGCAACGACAATTTTATGGGTTACTTTTGGAACACCAACATACGTAATTTCAATGGTGTATTCACCTTCCGCTAGTTGTGGAAAACGAAAAGACCCATCACGTGATGAGATAACACTGATACCAAGTTCTTTAATTTCTATTTTAGCGCCTTCAAAGTATACCGTGTTTGACGAATCGGTAATGCGGCCATTAAATGTTTGTTCTTGAGCATAAATATTGCCCGAATATAAAGTCGCACTGCACGCGATAGCAATGGCCGTACGTTGAAAATTTTTCCAAGTGTGATTTTTTTTCATTGTTAATACTCAGTTTCATTAATAGTTGTAACACTGATTAGCTTGATGATTTACCTGAAAAATGTCTGTGTAAATTCAAGTGTTAATTCAATGTTAGTGTCGGTGAAATTTATTGGCGGAGACGATAACGAAAGCAGATGACAAAAATATTTCAGAATTAATTCGTCAGAGACAATCAGGTGGGTTTTACGCTTTTTAACGGAAAATTTTGATATGAATGAGCTGATTAAACCCGGCTAAAAATAAAGATAAACTTCTTTAAAACCAGTGAATACATAAGCGAAGGAGAAAATGGTTTCTCGAACAGTAAAAAAACTGTCACTTAGGTGAGCTAATATGACCCTTTTATTGAAAGTGAACGACTCTTAAGCTAATGATAAGAGTCAACAATGTGAAACAATTAGATGAATTTTACTTTTCTTCCCTTACATAAAACATTATTTTTTATTTTTTTCACCATGATTACTCTTGTAGTTGTAGGGGTGTTTTCTGTAGGCATGTCAAAAAATGTGATGGAAATAGATTTACTTGATGCGATTGGCGAAGGAGGGATCACATTAATGACTTTTATTTGGTTGTGCTTTACGTTATTAAGCAGGCCAGCAGGTCGAGTGACAAATTTGCTTTTTGTTGGTTTAACCTTAACACACCTCTCAATGTTACTTGATTTTTTAGATGAGTTTGTTCGTTACCCTCAAGAATGGGCTTGGTTAAACACGATCGAATCACTACCTGCGCCATTAGGAATGATCATTATGACAGTGGCTTTGTACCACTGGCATCAAGAACAAAATGCAATTAATCATCAACTTAGACGCACAGAGCGATTTTATCGTGAACACAGTTTAACTGATTTTATTACAGGGCTTTATAGTGCTGATTATATGAAAAATCAGATCAAGTTAGAGGTCAATAACGCTAAAGATCAACGAGCTTTTTTCACCTTGGTGATGTTAGATATTCGACAGTTTTCTCAATTTAACTTTCAATATGGCTCAGAGCAGGGTGATAGTTTACTTAGAGAAGTAGCACAGTTGATCATTATGAATATTCGTCATACTGATTTAGCTTGTCGGTACGCAAGTGACAGATTTATAGTGCTAATGCCTCATACGGATAAAAAGACTGCAGAAGAAATTGCTTATCAAATTAAGTTGTCTGTAGAACATCTTGCTTTCAAGCTGGGTAATAGCAGCAAAGCGGTATACCCGAAAGTGATCACTTGTAGTCATCAATACCGAGGCTGGAATAATTATGAAGATATTCTTAATGATATAAATCAGCATTTATCGACAGCAAAATTAAACTGTCATCAAAAAACATGCGAAAAATTGAGCGCATGAAAACTTATTTTGAACAACATGAAAGAGTGTTCAAAGATGCGACTTTAGTCATTTTACTTGTTGAATTAGCTAAACAACGCGGTATACATCCAGATAAACTGCTTAAAGGTACAAAGTTGTTTCAACACGACTTAATTCAAGCTGATTTTGCCATTTCTCAACAACAATTTGTAAAATTAATCGGTAATATTATTAAGTTTATTAATACGCCAGAGATCCCGTTTTTGCTAGGAAGTCGATTGTTTCCAGCTCAGCTTGGGCAAATAGGTTTGGCATTGTGTAATGCTCGTAACCTACAAGATATGCTACGTATAATAAAATGCTCTCAAAGCCAAATTTTTCCATTTATGTTCTTAATGGAAAAGCACCATCAAGAAAAACGATACTTTATTTTCAACCATGCTATTACTTGTGAAGGAGAAGGCTATCATCAATTTATGTGTGAGTTATTGGCAAGTATGATAATAAGCGCAGTGAAGTGGCGAACAAATTGCGTTTTGGATATCAAAATACGATTTCCTTATACACAACCTGAACATATTGAACAATACCAAGCTTACTTTGAACAAGCGTATCGATTTACTCCTCATATTGGCTCTTTTATCGTGCCTACAATTGTCAAAAATCATTGTGGCTTGCAACTATCATTGCCAGAAAATATTATGAGAAAGCCATTTACAGAAAGTAATCAAGCTATTAAACGCTATCATTTGAATCAAGTAGAACGAAGTGGTTTTTCTGTTGGAATTATTCAATACGTTTATCAAACGATAGGGCAGTATTTAGCACAAAATAAAGAAGTTACACTCGAAAAAGTAGCTTTAGATTTAAGCGTTAGTCCTGCAACGTTGAAAAGAAAATTAGCGAACCATCATACAAGTTATCAAAATTTATTAGATTTATTTCGGCAACAACAAGCTATTTTTCAACTTACCGAACAAGGTTACAATAATGAAAAAGTGGCGAGTGAATTACACTTTTCAGATTTAACTAATTTTCGCCGTTCATTTAAGCGTTGGACAGGGCTTACGCCAAACGAAATTAAACAGGCTTTATAGTGTTATATAACTGAGTAAATTTGCTATTGAGTTTTTAATGATTAAGCTAGATGAACAGGTACTTATCGAGAACACAGTAAATTTAACAAGGGTAATAACAGTAATGTTATTACCCTTGTTTTATAGGGAAAAGTTCACCTTTTTTATAAAGGATCGTTACCTGTTTACTTTTTAACCCTGAGTATTAATCCCATCATCAATATAAGAAAAGAGAAGCTACCTCCACCACCGCTTCCCGATTTAGCCGTTGGTGTAGTTGGAGTTGGTTCAACTACTGGGGTACTGGTAGTCCCTTCTGTAAAGTTTGCTGTTAATGTAATGTTAGCATCTGTTGAGATAACACAATCTTTATAGCTTTGTGTTGCCAAGTAAAAGAATACTTTTTCATTAAACACACTGGTTGCCATATCAATAAAACCATCATTGTTATAATCACCGAAAGAAGTAGCGGTTAATCCATCGTCAGCGGTGGTAACCAAGTTAGCATTACTAAAGCTACCGTCATCTTTCCCGTACATTAGGTTTAATACAGAAGGGCTGTAATGCGCTGATAACACATCCATATTACCATCTCTATCAATATCGCCGAAAGCAGCCCCGTAAGCCCCTCTACCAGTAGCAATTACCGTTGCTTTTCCTTGATGATAATAAGTGACAGTTTCATTAATAATTTCTGCTGCAACAATGAAAGTTTCTCCCTCTTTTTGGTAAGCGTCTATTGTCATGCTGGCTAAATCAGATATTACTTCTTCCGCAATATAGTCCTCACCTGTATTGATATACCATTGCGTTTTTGCATCTTCAATACTGTTAACTAACACCCATAAATCTTCTTTAATATTGGCTTTGAAAGATGAAATCAGAATGTCCTTTTTACCATCATTATTTTTATCTAATACTTTGAATGAATAGGGCTTTATGTTTGAAACTTTGATGTCTTTTAAAAAGGTAAATTGACCTTGGCCATTATTAAGAAAAACATTAAGTACCCCTTTACCAAACTCTGCAACATAAAGGTCTAAATCTCCATCATTATCATAATCAGCTAGATCTAAAGCGGTTGGATATCGTCGATCGTCATCAATAGTAACTTTATCGAATTTACCGTTCCCTTGACTGATATTTGATGTGATCACGCCGTTAAATAAACTAATGGTAATAAAGTCATCAAAATTGTCGTTGTTAAGGTCACCGGTTTTTATTGTTTTTGCACCGCCAGCAGCTAACGTCAATTGTGTCGAATCATCACTCCATAATACTTCATTGCCTGAGTCACAGCTTTGACCTGTCCAACCAATAAAGCTTGAGCCGGTTTTATCGACGGGTGATAGCGTGTTAACAGGTAAACTGTTGGTTAAAGTACAGCTTTCGCTACAAACTTCTGCAGATTCTATAGCTTTAACTTCGCCATCGCCTTCTATCGTTAATTTTATCTCAATAGCGTGTGAAAGCGTTGAAGTCAAAAGTATTAATGACGTCAATGCTGAAAGTGTTCTTCGGTATGTTTTCATTCTGATTACCTGTTTAATTAAAATCAGGTTGTTTATATTATTATTAGAATATGAAGTCATAATCTTGTTATAATGAAGTTATTAGGTATTTATTTTCATATAATAATCAGGTGGTTGCGTGGCCTTTGTTGGTGGGGAGAAATTTGAATTAGGGCCTTATTTAGTCTTGCCTGAACATAATAAGCTAGTTGTTGATGGCAAAGAATGTAAAGTTGAACCTAAAATAATGGCCGTTCTTTGCTATTTAATTGCAAATAAAGGTGAAGTTGTTAGTAGAGAGCAAATAGCAGAAACATTATGGCCAAATACTGTTACTGGCTTAGAAGTTGTCACACGAGCAATTTTTGAATTACGCAAAATACTAAAAGACGACCCTAAACAACCTAGATATATAGAAACTATTGCTCGAAAAGGCTATTGTTTTATTTATGATCTATCAGAAATCAAAAGACCGTCAGTAACGGAAAATGCTGTTTCTAGCACACCACCAATCGATTATAAGAATACAGTAGTGTGGGGCGTTTTAATTGCGATTCTAATTGCGTTGTTTTATTGGTTTCAAGACAACCCGACTAAATCTACAAGTTTTCCTTCACAAACAAGTTTTTTAACGGATATTGATGTGTTTGCTGATTCACCAGCAATTTCTCCAGATGGCAAAAGTCTGCTATTCACCCAAAAGTCTCATTTCAAAGAGCGATACAATGAATTAACACTTTTAGACATTGATTCTCATAAGCAAACAGTCATTAATACTGGGTCATCCTTTAAGCTGCCTTTATGGTTAGCAAATTCACAAAGTTGGTATTATGTAAAATGTCCGCAGCGTTTAAAATGTGAAGTTGTTGAGCACAATATTGCGACCAACGAGAAATCAATGTTATATACCGTCAATAATATGATTATATCGTTAGCACTATCGTTAGAATCTCAGCAGTTATTTTTATCTGTTTTAACCGATAATCGAATTCAGTTAAAGCAAATAGATTTAAACAGTCAACACAAGCTAGCTACTACTATTGAATTACCCGAAAGAGCTAATCCACACTTATTATTATTTAAAGATCTTAATACGCTTTTTGTTGCTGCAACTGTGTCTGATGGCATTACTCATTTATATCGCTATGATATGAATAAAAAAGCATTTCAATTGATTACAAAGAAGTTTAGTCGGCTATATGGAATGTCTTTAAAAGATGATAAATCGTTATGGGTTGCAGGTGAGTTGGCTGGTCAAAAAGGGCTTTGGAGCTTCAATGTTAATAATTATAAAATTGAAACCGCAGTAAATTCTCTTCCTGATCATACTCCGATGTTAGTGACTAGCCCATTAAATCAACAAAGTCTCATTTATAAAAATAACAGTCGAACTATTAATATTGAACGTGTTGGCAATATTGATATCCCGAAAATGGATAAGGTAAATAGTTCTTTAATTGATATGAATGCATTTTATTCGCCAAAAAATAAAACGCTGTATTTCTCGTCCAACCGAAATGGTTTGTACGATATTTGGAAATTTAATGGTGGAAACGTCGAGCGAGTTACGAATATAAAAGCAAATATGATAGATCGTCCGATCATCAGTAAACTCGGAAATACACTTGCATTCATAGCTAGGACTAAACTTAAATCAGAATTAACCTTGTTTGATTTGTCTGGTGAAAAAGAAATTAAAAGGTTACTACTACCAAATAAAATTTTCTTATTGTCATGGTCTTATGATGAAAAGTTTATTTATTTTAGTACTTATGAAGATGAACAATATAACATTTACCAATTAAATGTCCTCACTTTTGAGAAAGAAAAAATACTATTAAACGCAGGAGCTATTGCACAGGAAAGTGTCGATGGAAACTATTTATATTATGGAGATATGGAAAAAGCTCAACTAATGCGTAAATCAAAAGAAGGTCAAGTGGATGTAATGTTTAAGATTCCCTTAGAAGACATTAAAGGAATTAGACCAAATACATTAAAGGTGATTGATGAGAGCTTCTACTATATCGGCACACTGGATAATAAACCGGTTTTAAAGCAATATTCGTTTATTGATCAAACGTTAAAAGTACACACTGAATTACCCAATGATATTTATGTAACTGATATAACTAAAGGTGAAGAAATTAGTGTGATTTTCGACCGCTTTAGTAAAATGAACAGTAAATTAATTTATTTACAGTAATTTAAAATAAATACTCACTATTACATACGGTTTTGAAACGATTTAATTTTTCACTCACTAATTTACGGAGAAGTAAACGGTGAAGGGTTACGTTTGCTGTCGAAAAATGAACATGATTTAACAGTTGATAAAGTATCGCTTTCCCGTATTTAATTCTCAATGAGCTGTTAGTTTATCAATAACTAAAAAAGAGTAATAACTTAATTGTTATTACTCTTTTTTATTATGAGCATATCTACTCGGTTAAATGTGAGCTGAAATGTCATTCTTTTATCAATATCATTAACTTTCGCGAATAATATAATCAAAAGCTGATAATGACGCTTTTGATCCTTCACCCATAGCAATGACGATTTGCTTATACGGCACAGTTGTAACATCTCCAGCAGCAAATATGCCAGGCTCTGTGGTTTGACATTTTTCATCAATGATCACTTCACCATATTGCGTGCGCTCAACCACACCATTTAAAAAGTCACTATTAGGCAATAAGCCTATTTGCACAAAAATACCTGATAACGCTTTTTGCTTTATTTCGCCTGTTACACGATCTTCATAGGCAATAGCACTTACTTTACCGTTTTCTGCGATAACTTCTTTCGTTGCGACATTTTTGATAATGGTAATTTTTTCATGTGCTTCGGCTTTTTCAACCAACACTTGATCCGCTTTTAAACTTGGCAAAAATTCAAAGACGGTGACATGATTTACCATACCAGCTAAGTCTAACGCTGCTTCAATGCCTGAATTTCCGCCGCCTACTACAGCTACGTCTTTGCCTTTAAAGAATGGGCCATCACAATGTGGACAATAAGCAACACCTGAACCCACATTTTCTTTTTCGCCCGGCACGCCCAGCTCACGCCATTTTGCCCCAGTAGCCACAATAATAGTTTTCGTTTCAATAATTTCACCGCTAGAAAGGTGCAACTTATGCGGTGACTTAGTGCTTTCATTACCTTTTTCAATTTTATCAACGCGTAAAAATTCTTTGATAGTGACTTCGTAATCACTTAGATGCGCTTGCATATTACCGGTTAACTCCGAGCCGGTAGTTTTCGGAACCGAAATTAAGTTCTCAATGCCAACGGTATCTTTCACTTGTCCGCCAATACGGTCAGCGATCATAGTAACGTTCAAGCCTTTACGTGCGGCATATATAGCTGATGCAATACCAGCTGGACCACCGCCAATAATAGTAACATCTTGTAGCGGTAATGCTTCTGTATCATCACCACCAACTATATAAGGGAAACGTTGAATTAACTTATCAACGAGTTGCGCGGTGTCAATTTTACCGTTGGCAAATAATTCACCGTTTAAGTAAACACTTGGCACACCTTGAATGTTTCTCTCGCTGACTAATTCTTGAAATAAACCGCCGTCGATCATTTCGCTGCTAATGTTTTCATTTAATAAAGCAAACTGATTTAACGATTGCACAACGTCTGGACAGTTATGGCAGCTTAATGAAATAAACACTTCAAAATGCAATGGCTCTTTAATTTTCTTCACCATATTACTCAAGGTCTTATCGAGTTTATGTTCAGTACCTGAAGCATGTAAGATGGCGAGAACTAACGAGTTAAATTCATGACCACTGGGAATGCCTGAAAAGTGAATACCATTGTTTTTTTCGTCAACTTCTAAATAAAAAGTAATGGGACTGCGTAAATTTTCATCCCGTTCAATCAGAGTTAAATTGTCTGATACGGACGTTAATTGTGTTAAAAATTTGACTAACTCTGCTCGTTTTTCGTGTTCACCAGTTTGCAGAACTAGTGCTACCTTGTTAGTCATATTTTGAGTATATGTTTTTAATGCGTTTAAAATATCGTTACTTAACATAGTATTACCGCCTATATTGTCTAGTGAACTATGGATAAAAAAGGCGAGAAAGGACTTTCCTGTTCTCGCCAATACAAAGGAGAGTTGTATAAATTTAGGTGCTTAAACTTAGATTTTTCCTACTAAATCTAAGCTAGGTGTTAATGTTGCTTCACCTTGTTCCCAAGCTGCAGGACATACTTCACCGTCATTTTCACGAACATATTGTGCTGCTTTAACATTACGAACCATGTCTTTTGCACTTCGACCAATGCCACCTGCGTGAATGTGAGCAACTTGAATAACGCCGTCTGGATCTGCTAAGAAAGTACCGCGGTGAGCCATATGGTCTTCTTCAATCATGACGTCAAAACCGCGAGTAATGTTGCCAGTTTGGTCGCCAATCATTGGGAATTTAATTTTACCAATCGCTTCTGAAGAATCATGCCACGCTTTATGTGAAAAATGTGTATCAGTTGATACGGCGTAAACTTCAACCCCTAATTCTTGTAACTCTGCGTATTGATTTGCCATATCTTCTAACTCTGTCGGACATACAAAAGTAAAGTCAGCAGGGTAGAATAAAAAGATTGACCATTTACCTTTTACACTTTGTGAAGTTACTTCAACGAACTCACCGTTATGAAATGCTTGAGCTGTAAATTCTGGGATTAATTTGCCTATTTGAGCCATGATGTTTTTCCTCTTTTATTTAAATATAACTTGTTAAGTTTTCAGTATTGAAAGCGTTTTTGCTTTCGATGGAGGTATATTAAATGTAAGCTTGCGTTTGGTAAATTTGATTAAATTGAATTTAATGTTCTGGAAAATAGAATATGGATTTATGATTATTTAACTACAATGAAAGTAGGTCATAAATCTCAATAAAGATTACTTATATTTGACCAATAGACGCTAGAAGCAGCAAGTAATGAGTTAATGACGACATAAATAAGGATTTAATCAATGACAAATAAAAAATTAACAACGGCAGCAGGATGCCCGGTTGCCCATAACCAAGATGTGATGACAGCAGGAAAGCGAGGCCCACAACTTTTACAAGATGTTTGGTTTTTAGAGAAACTTGCGCATTTTGATCGTGAAGTTATACCTGAAAGACGAATGCATGCAAAAGGCTCTGCGGCATTTGGTAAATTCACTGTAACCCATGATATAACTCAATATACACGAGCGAAAATATTTTCAGAAATCGGCAAAGAAACAGAGTTGTTTACTCGTTTTAGTACGGTTGCCGGTGAACGTGGCGCCGCCGATGCCGAACGTGATATTCGGGGTTTTGCGGTTAAGTTTTATACCGAAGAAGGAAATTGGGATTTAGTAGGTAACAATACCCCCGTATTTTTCTTGCGAGATCCACTGAAATTCCCTGATTTAAATCATGCGGTAAAACGCGATCCAAAAACTAATTTGCGTAGTGCCACGAATAACTGGGATTTTTGGACGTCGTTACCAGAAGCATTACATCAAGTAACAATTGTGATGAGTGATCGCGGTATTCCAGCGAGCTATCGTCATATGCATGGTTTTGGTAGTCATACCTTCAGTTTTATCAATGCAGATAATGAACGCTTTTGGGTGAAATTTCATTTAGAGACTCAGCAAGGCATCAAAAACTTAACAGATGCTGAAGCAGAGGCACTTGTTGGTAAAGATAGAGAAAGTCATCAAAAAGATTTATTTGATGCGATTGAGAATAGCAATTTTCCTCAATGGACATTAAAAGTTCAAGTGATGCCAGAAGCTGACGCAGCTAAAGTGGCATATAATCCTTTTGATTTAACGAAAGTGTGGCCTCATAAAGATTATCCATTAATTGAGGTTGGCGTAATGGAATTAAATCGTAACCCTGAAAATTACTTTGCAGATGTAGAGCAAGCCGCCTTTAACCCCGGCAATATTGTACCTGGTATTGGTTTTTCACCTGATAAAATGCTGCAAGGTCGATTATTTTCATATGGTGATGCTCAGCGTTATCGCCTGGGGGTTAATCATAATCATATCCCTGTCAATGCCGCGCGTTGTCCGGTACATAGTTATCATAGAGATGGTCAAATGCGTACTGATGGAAATCATGGTGCAACAATTGGTTATGAGCCAAATAGTCAAGGAGAGTGGGCGGAACAGCCTGACTTTTCTGAGCCTCCATTAGCATTAGACGGAGCTGCTGCACATTGGGATCATCGCGAAGATGATGACTACTTTTCACAAGCCGGCGATTTATTTCGCTTGATGAGCCCGGAACAACAGCAGGCATTATTTAATAATACTGCCGCGTCAATGGCTGACGTACCTGACGATATTAAACTACGACATATTAAACATTGTAGTGCTGCAGATAGTGCCTACGGTGCAGGTGTGAAAGCTGCGTTAGGCATGTAATCACTTAACTAATTTCCCTTCTTTATTTCTATCAAGCAGTTAAGCGATAGCAATTATCGCTTAACTGCTGATTTAACTTCTCCATGCGTTAGGCTAAGTTAATATTTACTGTAAATAAATTAACATTCATTAACCCTAATTCAGGTTAATGAATATTCTGATAACAATGTACTAGATAATTTATTAGAATGTTATTCATGTTCAATAAAACTAATTATAGAAAAGGTTGTAGAAAAAGATGATCTCACTAAAACAGCTTCATTACGCACTAGCTGTGGAGAAAACCTTGCATTTTAAAAAAGCAGCTGAAGCTTGCAATGTTTCTCAATCAGCCTTAAGTACTGCAATTACTGAACTAGAAAAACAGTTAGGTATGACGATATTTGAACGCAATAATAAGAAAGTATTGGTTACTGATGAAGGACAAGTAATTCTAAGTAAAGCTAAACGCGTTAAATTAGAAGTAGATGAATTGCTTCAGCTCGCCAGTGCTGATCAACAGCCTTTTTCTAATGCGATGACCATTGGTGTTATTCCAACAATTGGGCCATATTTGTTGCCAAAAGTATTACCTGAAATGCGTAAAAATTATCCAGCGTTTAAATTAAAAATTTTAGAGGAACAGTCTCATATCTTGGTTGATATGGTTAGAAATGGTGATATAGACGCGGCTATTTTAGCCTTGCCTTTTTCAATTGATGGCTTGATGAGTTTTGAGTTTTGGCAGGAAGATTTTTATTGGGTGAGCCATAAAGATGAGTGTCCTAGTCAGTTACAAGAGATCACAAGTGAAGAATTAGAAGTTGAAAAGTTGATGTTACTGAAAGACGGGCATTGTTTGAAAGATCATGCCTTGGCTGCGTGTAGTTTACAGAACAAAAAGCAAGACTCAGATTTTGATTCAGCTAGTTTACATACTTTAATTCAAATGGTGGCGGGTAAACTCGGTACTACGTTAGTACCACAAATGGCGCTTGATCAATTAATTTATAGTGAGTCTGAACTGAGAGCGGTTCACTTAAATGAGCCTGGCCCACATCGAACCATCGCACTAATCATTCGACCAAATTATATAAGAACCAATGAAATCACTTTGCTCAAAGAAATTTTTCATAAAGAATTAATCAAAAAGTGTATCGAGTAATTGTTAATCTATTTTATTGATTAATAATATCAAGTTAATCAAATATACTTATTGTTGTGTTGGCTTCATGATAAAGCTTAATTAAGTTGAATTGCGCTTAATTTACTTAACATTATTTTAGTTAATTCATGAGGACACAATAATGAAAAAATTGATAAACCAGATCAAAACACTTTTACAAATTAATGAAACCAAAACCTTAGTTAATCATGATACGAAAGCGTGTAATTACGCGGATAATTATTATGGTGATCAACTTTGTCGTTAAGCTACAAACAGAATACATATGTCGATAAACATTTATCGACTCTGAAAATAAGAAAAAACTAGTCGCAATGTACAAGGTTCAGTATTTAACCTTCATGGTCTAAGTTTTATTGTTAAATAGTGAAAATAAAACTTTGTCATTTGCGATTATTTTTATAAAGTACGGGCATTCTTTCTCAAGCTTAAATGACGTTATCAACAGTGAAAAACGCACCGCTTTACTTTGCGGGATTAAACGGATGTCGATTGTTCTAAGGATTTCTTATGTTTTTTGAAGGCTCTGAAAAAAAAGCTGAAGTAGTGATCAACAAAAACAGCTTTTCGCTTCTTAACGATATAAGCGATGATTTTTGGCATCAACTCGTCGCCTGTTGTAATGCAAAAGTGTTGTCATCGATTAAAAATGAAAACTGTAAAGCCTTTATCCTTTCTGAATCAAGTTTGTTTATATGGGAAGATCGTTTTTTAATTTTAACTTGTGGTATCACTCAATTAGTTTATTCCATCGAGTATTTTATTAAACATATCAATGCAAAAGATATCTTGCATGTGACGTATCAGCGTAAAAATGAATATTATTCGAATGCGCAATTAAGCTCATTTAGTGATGATATTGAGTTATTATCTAAATATGTTAAAGGTAAAGCTTATCGATTTGGCGAAATGTATAGCCATCATAATTATGTTTTTCATCAAGATAATCAATATCAAGTGCCGCCTGATGACATCTCTTATGAATTATTAGCTTATCAAATTGGAGAATCCGCTTCTAAGTTTCTGACTAACAAAGGTTTAACTGCAAGCGATGTAAGAGCTTTTTTCTGTGTCGATGAATTATTACCTGACTTTCAACTTGATGATTTTGTTTTTGACCCTTACGGTTATTCTTTAAATGCGATCAGTGACAAAGATTATTTTACCATTCATATTACCCCACAAACGGATAGTAGTTACGTGAGTATTGAATCAAGTCTTGATTTGGTTTCTTTAGCACCTAAAATAATTGAAATCTTAAGCCCTGCATCTTTCGATTTATTAGGCTTTAATGATCATCATTTTGTTGAAAAAATTGCAGAAAACATCAGTGAAAACTATGTGAGTAACTCGCTTGTTAGTAAAATACTTGATAACGGCAATCATGTATTTTTTACAAACTTTATCACGCCAAAAACACAATACACCTCTCCAATAAGGTTAGACATTAACGGTAAAAACCAAGTTATTTAAAGACAGTCTTTCCTGAATAATGTTAAAATCGTCAGCCCAGCTATGGTTACAACTTCGCTTTCGAGGCAAGAAACTGGTAACATCGCGCCAATTTTAATTCACCTAAACTTCTTTAGGAACACGTTATGTCAAAATTCTTTTTTAAAGGCACCATAGATGTTATGGGCAAATATGGAAAAAGTGGTTATAGCCCAAAGCGTAACGTAAAACTGGGTAGCGAAGCTAAACCGTTACAATTAAGTGTGCCGTCTGAACAACGTAAAGTAGAAATTGAAACCATTTTATTAGAGCAGGCTTTACATGGCCAGATCACGGTTAACGAAAATGAAGAAGAAAATATTCTAGAATTAGATGCGGTGTTAAATAAACCAACAACGCAACGTTTTGATAAAGTTCCAGAGCGAAATGCGCCGTGTTCATGCGGCAGTGGTAAAAAATATAAAAAGTGTTGTGGATAAATAGCGACGAAAATTGTTAGGTGTGAGCACTTATCATTGACTCCACCTAACTTACAAGCAATCTCAAAACTTAAACAATATACTTTAGGCTCACAAAATGAAGGTTAGTCTTGGGCAACTTTTACTCTGATCCTGTTCTTGGCAACTCTCGTTTCATGCAAAGCAGCTAATGCGGCATTCGCTTCATTTTCATTAGGCATGACAACAAAACCAAAACCTTTTGATTTACCTGTTGCTTGGTCTAATACTAAAGTGCATTCGTTCACTTCGCCATGAGCTGAAAATAAAATACGTATTTCTTGTTCTGTTGTTGAGCGTGAAAGGTTGCGAACTAAAAGTTTCATGATTAACCATAGGGTATAGAATAATTGTCTATTGTCGCAAGTTATTGCCTTTAGACCAAGTGATTCCTTGAAAACGTGTTAAAAAGGTGAGTGCGTTAAAACAGTTTATGGTGTCGAAGTTAAATTGAGAGGCGAAAATAAAATTAAAGTTCAAAGACTTCGATAAAATTTTGATTTATACAATCAATTGCTTTTAAATAACGACTTCGTTTTATTTCTCTGGTTATATATGCTTTTTTTCATCGCTATTTTCATTGGCGCTTTTTTACTTTTTCAGGTTCAACCATTAATTGCTAAAGTTATATTACCTTATTTTGGTGGTGGTGCAGCCGTGTGGACTGCCTGTTTATTATTTTTTCAAGCCTTTTTATTACTCGGGTACTTATACGCACATTTACTGTCTAAAATTGGTGATGTTAAAAAACAGGTGTTTACACATGGCATGTTATTACTGTTCAGTTTGTGTTTATTACCCATTGGAAGTTTACCTGTTGAAACGATAACAAATCTTGCTGAAACAGATAATTTACCGTTAACAAACGTTTTATTGTTATTAGCAACGTCAATTGGTTTACCTTATTTTATTTTGTCATCTACAGGTCCTATAGCTCAACATTGGTTTAGTTTGGCAAACCATAATCAATCGCCTTATAAACTCTATTCATTATCAAATGTTGCTTCTTTAGTGGCGTTATTAAGCTTTCCTTTTTTAATCGAACCCTTTTTTACCTCAGCACAACAATCTTGGTACTGGTCAGTGATGTATTTTGTTTATGCAGTGGTAATGGCTGCGTTATTAGTGAAGATCACTCAGAACAAACATCTGCAACCCTGTCATGAAGCTCGAGATGAACAAGAAAGTATAACGAAACAGGGGCACGATTTTGTCTGCCTTTATACTCGATGGACACCGTTGTTGTGGTTAGGGTTCTCAACCTTAGGCGTAATATTTTTAGTTTCTACTACCAACGCTATGACACAAAATGTTCCTCCCGTTCCTTTTTTATGGGTGTTACCACTGTGTTTGTATTTATTGAGCTTTATTATTTGTTTCCATAGCCCTAAATGGTATGTACGTTGGTATTGGTTTGCTCTTTTTATGTTAACGGCTTTTATTGCCATTTTTATGTTTTTTATTGGTTCTCAGTTTGATATTACTTCGCAAGTGGTGATCTATTCGAGCATATTATTTTCGGCGTGTATGTTATGTCACGGTGAACTGGCTCGGCTAAAACCGAACGTTGAACAATTAACCTTCTATTATTTAACACTTGCCTTTGGTGGTTTTTTGGGGAGTGTGCTGGTTGCTTTTGTTGCTCAAAATATTTTTACGCAATTTTTAGAGTTTCCTCTGGCTATTGTCAGTTTATTCATTTTATTTTCATGGGCTGTATACCGAGAAAATACCCGTATTGATAAACTATCACTCACAAGCATAGCGCTAGCGATATTTTGTGGCGTGACTTTATGGCAATTAAATCAGTTATATATAAAAACAGATGTCTACAGTGAACGTAATTTTTACGGGATTTTAAGTGTTAAAGATGTAAACGTTGATGGCCAAAAAGAACGCCGATTAATAGATGGCACAACCTCGCACGGTACGCAATCCTTGATGCCTGGTGCAGCCCATATACCAATGAGTTATTACCGTGAAAATACTGGCGTCGCTATCGCACTTGAACAATTAAGTTTGATTAATAAACAAAATCAGCAGTCCTTAAATGTTGGGTTTATCGGTTTAGGAGCGGGTACGCTCGCCGCTTATGGTAATAAAGGTGATAGGTATCGTTTTTATGAATTAAACCCTGCGGTTGTTCATGCAGCAAGAGAATACTTTAGTTATTTAACCGATTCCAAAGCTGATGTTGAAATAGTCATTGGCGACGGTCGAGTTTCATTATCGAAAGAATTAAAAGCACAAAGCACAGGAAACTTTGATGTATTAGTGATAGATGCTTTTTCTGGCGACAGTATTCCCCAACATTTATTAACAGTTGAGTCGATGCAATTATATTGGCAGCATTTAGCTCCTAACGGTGTCATCGCCGTACATATTTCTAACACCCATTTAAATTTATTACCGTTAATGCAAGGTTTAGCACAGCAAAGCGATAAACAGCTCGCCTACTTTAAAACCAAAGCGCAAACAGAAAATGGTCATGATACGCAATGGGTTTGGTTGACCGATAACCAGTCCTTACTTGATAATCCTGTTACAAAATCGTATCGAACTCCGATCACAACGAATACTAATACGGTTGTTTGGAGCGATGATTTTAGTCATTTATTGTCGGTGTTAAAATAAAAAGCTTTGCAATTTATGTCATTCAAAAGAGTTGTGCCGCTATAATTGAAAAAGGCGAATTGATTGACTTCGCGGCAGGCTATTTTATGGATATTCCTTTGTATTGCCATGATTGGCAATCAAAAAGTCCGCAGCTAAAATCGCTGCGAAATTTCGCCATTATAGTCGCTAAAAGAAAATTAGACGTGATGAAATAAAAAATAAATTTTCATGCTAATTTTCTATTCGTTGTTGATTCACATGCCAGTGTTAATCGTGCTTCTAAATTACCAAGTACCAGTATTTTCCATACTTAACCAAGGTTCTTGTGGTGCTAATGCTTCTCCTTTTTGCAGAAGCTCAATTGATACACCATCCGGTGATTTTATAAAAGCCATATGACCACAACGTGGTGGGCGGTTTATAGTGACACCTTGCGACTGTAAGTTTTCACAAAGGTTATATATGTTATCTACTTCAAACGCTAAATGACCAAAATTTCTTCCGCTGGTGTATTCTTCTGATGAATCCCAATTGTAAGTTAGCTCAATTTCAGGGGCGCCTTTTTCGGTGGCTAAAAAGATCAAGGTGAATTTACCTTGAGGAACGTCTCGGCGACTAGTTTCAATTAGCCCTAATTTATTAATATAAAAATCTAATGATTCATCTAAATTAGCAACACGTACCATAGTATGTAGGAATTTCATCATAAGCCTCTTTTAAATTCATACGTTGAGTAAGACGATGATTAATGTTTATCGCCTTGATTAATCTGTTCATTATAAAGATTATTTTTCTCTAGGTAATCATTCTCTTGCCAAATAGAAACAATAATCGGCTAATTATGTTTTTTGCTAAAAAAACCAAAGCAAATCTAATCAAACCTAATTGAATGTTCTTAATTATTAAAAATTGCGCAGAGGCCAGATTAGCCTCTGCATTTTTTAAGCTAAGCATCGAATAAGCTAATTTTCTGCTTAATTAAAGCCAAGGCTTTTTCTTCAATTTGTCTAATTCTTTCTTGTGATACGCCGTATTTTTCAGCGAAATGTTTGTGTGGTAGCTTCTCTATTCCTAACCATCTATTGACGATAATATCCTGTGTGCGTTCATCTAGGTTTTTAATAATTTCTTTAATTTTACCTATCGCTTTATCATTAAATTCTTTTTGGCTAAGGCGGGAGGTAAAATGTTCAGATTTATCTTCAAAAAACGCCTCTGTCGAATTAACTGCTGCTTCGTCATCGTGAGCGGCTAATGAATTTACATAAATATCTGATTGGGAAAAATGGCTTTCCATATCATCTATATCCGCTTCGTCAACGTCGAGTTTATGCGCAATTTGTTGTTTATCTTGGTGAGTCAACCATTGCGTTTTTGCTTTTAGCCTACGTAAATTAAAAAATAATTTCCGTTTCGCTTTTGTCGTGGTAGCTTTAACGAGTCGCCAGTTGCGTATGACGTACTCTTGGATCTCTGCTTTGATGTAATGAATGGCAAAACTTGAAAGCCTGACACCGAAGTCGAGGTTGAATTTTTTCACCGATTTCATTAATCCTATCGTACCTTCTTGCACTAAGTCTTCTAGTGGTAAACCGTAACCTTTATAACTTCTGGCAATGTGAGCAACAAATCTTAAATGTGACAACACTATTTTTTGTGCTGCCTGTAAATCACTGTTTTCTTGGTACTCTAAAAATAAATCCTTTTCTTGCTGCTCATTAAGCAAAGGTAAGCTATTAACATAATTTAAATAAGCGTCAAAACTTCCTGAACTTTGCAATGAAATAGGTAAATGAATAGACATAATTTCACCTCCTGTTGTTATTTTTTGTCAGTTAACACGTAGTTAAGAAAGCGTGGGGTAAACTGTTTACTCCCAGGCATTAACCTATTTAAATCGCGTTGTAATTTTTTGCCATATCTTGATTTTGGCTGGAAATGTAGTTGTGCTTTCGTATGGCTATTTTGCTCGGTCATACGGTTATTCACCTTGTGATAATCTGTTTGACTTTGTTTTACCGTTGAAAACGCTGAAAATGCAAAGCCTGTGATCAACGTTATTGAGATGAATATAAATTTGATTAATGGTTTGTAGATTGAAGTCATGATATATCCTCACATTAAGCAATATAAAATTATGTTCAATTTATTGTGCTTGAAAAAGCCACAATTGATTAATCTAGATATTTTAAATATTAAAGGGGGGAAGTGTGTTACTGCTTCCCCTATTTACTTGTGACCTTTATTCGTCTGATAAAGTGGTTGCCTTGTCCTCCCCATCGCTATTTTTTGCTAAAGTAAATTGGTTTAAAGACAATTGTGCAATTTGTTCAAATTTGAATTTTGGCAAAGTAAACCAATAGTCAATGTCATCACGTTTAACAAAATAATTATCGGAATTTTCAGCAAAACTATAAACAAATTTTTCATCTTGATCGTTGCGCACTGTTAAAGTATTGGTAGCTTGCAATGTCTCAGAGGCTAAGCCAGTTACCGATAAACTAGTCAGTTGATTAATAAAGTTTTCAATGGATGTTGTATCTAAAGCTTGTTGCTTATCCAGCTTAGAAGGGGGCAATAATTGCCACCCTTCGTCCGTTTTTGCTAGGTTTACTTGGCTATGGCTAATTTTATTGATGCTATCAATTGATAACATTGATCTATCAAACCAGTTATTCACATCACTAGAGAGTTGATAAGTACTAAATTTAATTGAGTAAACATCGTTGTCTGTTACATCACGAACATAAAGTTGTTTATAACTAGGAGATTTACCTAAAAGTAGCACCTGTTCATTGCCATTGTCATCTGAAAAGATCACCTGTTTCTCAACATTATCTTGCGTAAGGTTAAAGCGCTCATGGCTACTTGTGGTTCTGGTTACGGGCCAAGAAACGTGAAGGTTTGCTAACTCAGACGTTAATGCACTTAACTTATTTTTTTGTAATACAAGTGCAGAATATCCATCAAGCTGCCACTGATTATCCTTTTGAATAAAAGTAAGTTGCTCATCATCTTCGATAATTTTAATTTTTTTGATTGCATCAGTATTGATGGTTAATAAAGGCTTTTGCTCGATAGCTTCATCCATCGCAGAATTAGCTGAAAACAAAAAACCTGCAATGACGAGCTGTAAAACAAAAAAGGCCGATAATAGGGGGATGTGCTTGTTCATAGTTAAAATCTCCTATTGCGCTAACCAAGTTAAATAATAACGCTGTTTACGTTTATTTCGTTGTCGGTGCCACAATGCAATTCCTGCTAACATCGCAAATGCGATAATATAGTTACTGTATTCCCAAAATAGTTGTTCGTTATGATCCATTGGCGGCAAGGTTCGATTAAAATTTCCTCGAGAGCGAATACTCATTAAGCCTCTATCTTCCAATGACCAGTCAATACTATTGACTAAAAGTTGTAAGCTATTGAGATAATCATGTTGACTTGCACCGCCGGTTAGTTGTAATACTTGATCTTGTACAAAATCATTAGCACTAATTAAGATGATACGGGCACTGTCTGGCGCGTGTTTAATGACGCTACTAACATCAAGTTTTGACGACTCCTCAGTTGTGTTTTCTGATTCATTTTTTGCTTGTTCTGTTTCAACCTTTTCTAATAGCGAAGCCAGTAAAGGTGATTCTTTATCAGCAAAATAAGAAGTAAACTTACCTTGAGCAATTACCCCTAAAGTTTGCTTGCCTGTCTTGCCTTGAGAAGGATAAGACGTTTCACCACTTTGGTTCACTTTCGGCATGATATCTAATGACGTTGATGTCCAAGCATTGTTTGAACTTGTCAGCAGTGAAGTGAATGTAATGTCTTTGTTTTGCTCGGCAATGCTTATTGGTGAAGCCCAGGGCACGGTCAATTGCGGTAATTCAGACGTGATCAAATTGTCTTGATTTAAGCCATCTCTAATATCGATGAAATAGGGATAATCTATCATACGCATTTCTTGAATTTGAAAGCCACCAACACTCCGAGTTACAGGGATTGGAAACGCAGTATTATTTGCATCCAGTACAAGACTGTTTTCGATAGTTAAACCATGATGAGTTAACCATTCTTCAAGACCGCTTTTATGGGAAGCCATTGACAAACCGCCTCCAGTGAAATTTACACTAAAAGGAGAGGTTGCGGCGATCACAGTACCACCTTTCATTAAGAATTGATCAACGGCAAATAATTGTTTTTCATCCAACAATTTTGGCGAAATTAACATTAATACATCGGCTTCTCCTGAAACTGAACCTTCGGTTAAGTCTTCATTTATCACGTTCAATTCTGTGCCAAGCATACGCTCTAGTTGATTAAAGTTTGCTTGTGACATGCCATAAGACGAAGAGGGAGGCGTCACTAGTGCTACATTTTTAGTAAAGCCGGTGGCAAATCGTTTAATTGCGGCATCAATATTTTTTTCAAAGCTAGCATCACTAAAGTCATCAAGCGATATTTGAACGAGTTTGTCTCCTGCAGAAAGCGTCAAATAAAAATAAAATGCTTGGTTTGAAAATAAGCTTGTTGCCATAGGTTGAAAGCCATAATCTTCAGCTATTTTTTGTGCAACTTCACCACCATTTTTTTCAGGTTCGATAAATTGTACGTGTAATTTATTCTCTGATTTTTCCTTTATCTTGCTTAATTGTTCTTCAATGCGGGTTTTAAATTCAACCAGTTGTTTAGGTAATTTTTCAGCGGCTGAAATATAGCCGGTAAAAGTCAGTGCTTGCTTTACATTGTCAAACAAGTTTCCTGCACTTTGATAATCGTGCAGAACTGTTTTAATGGCTCTGGTAATATCGTGTTCAGGATTACGTAAAAGTACCTCTACATCAGACTCTGCTCTGGCATTTACTTCAATTAAATCTCTAAAGCCAAGCACTTTATATTCATCTCCATATTGCACGAGTATATTAAAGTATGAGCTGACAATTGACGCTTGGTAGCGATCTGCCACTTGAAATGGCACAGGCTTAATAGCAAATTTACTATTTGCTTCTTCTTCTAATTCAGGTTGTTGTATAGGATCTATAAACTCAACTCTTACGCGACCCTTTGCAGCTACTTCATATTCTTCCAGCAAATCTTTCACTTGAGGAACTAAGGGGGCAAGTAGGCGGTGTGTTTTTTGACTAAAATAGCCACGAATTAACATCGGTTCTTGTAATTGTGCAAGGTAACTTTCGGTAGTTTCTGAAATTGAATACTGTTTGCCTGCCGTTGTATCAAGTCGTAATTGAGGTAATTGGCTTAACCATAAATTAGCGGATAATAAATTGATCACTAATAAAGCAGTGATCATTTGCCAATGTTGATGATAACGACTTTTATGTATATTTTGTTTGGAGTTGATCGCCCATCTCTCTTGTTCAAGAAAATAAGTATTGAGCGCTAAAAAAACGAGAGTTAAAGAAATATAATAATACAGATCTCGAACATCTATCACGCCACGTGTAATGTCTTCAAAACGAGAACCTGTGCCTAACTGGCGAAAGAATTCGGCACTTTGATGGCCAAAAAAGTCAGTGAAAGCTGAGCTACCTATAAAGTAAAACAAGCCACCAATAAAGCAAGCGGTGATTAAACTGACAATTTGATTATCATTTCTTGCGGAAACGGCTAAGCCAATTGCGATATAGGCACTACCAAGTAGTAATACGGCTAAATAACCTGAAATTACTGGTCCCCAGTCGAGTTCTGCTAAAATACTAACGGTTATAGGTAAAGGTAAAGTCATGATCATAGCGATGCTGAGTAACGATACACACCCTAAAAATTTACCCAAGACAAAGTGCCACAACGGGACTGATTGCGTATGCACATATTCTATCGTGCCGCTCCTTCTTTCTTCACTCCAAAGTTTCATGGTTAAAGTTGAGCACAAGAAAATGAGTAATAATGGCATCCATTCAAACATGGGGCGAACGTCTGCAATATTTCTAGAAAAAAAAGACTCTCCCCAGAAAAAAATAAAAAGGGTAATAGCAATAAACGCCCCAATAAAAAGGTACGCTATCGGTGATGCAAAAAATAAAGCAATTTCTTTTTGAGCAATGCGTTTCGCATTAAACTTAGCTGTATGATTAGGCTGCATTTTCTACCCCCTCATCTGACTCTTTTTGATTGTACTCATTACTATTTATTTGATTGAAAACCGTCTCTAAATCACGTTTTTGAGGATAAATCTCGAACAGTCTCGCACCTGCTTCAATGATAGTTTTGCTAATGTCGCTGCAAATATTTTGAGCAAATTCTTGTTTTGAGATTGTTATAAAAAGGGTGTTTTCTCCGCAACTTTTAACTTGCTTAATACCTGAAATTTTTTCGAGATTTTGTTTGTTTTTGTAATCAGTTTTCACGGTAATATGCAGGCTGTGCTGTAAGGCTGCTAATTTTTCATTGAGCACTAAGCGACCAGACTTTAGGATCAAGACACGGTCACATAATGCATTCACTTCTTGCATTATATGAGTCGATAATATAACTGTGGCATCTTTAGCTATTTCTTTGATGAGAGCTCGCATATGCTGGGTTTGTTCAGGATCTAATCCATTTGTTGGTTCATCTAATATTAATAATTTTGGACGACCTAAAATAGCTTGAGCAACACCGACACGTTGTTTATAACCACGCGATAAGGTTTCAATAGGTGCAAGTAATTTTGCTGATAAATCAGTCGCTTGGATAGCTCTTTTTATTTCAGCAATTTTAACATTAGCCTTCATTCCTTTTAAGTCAGCGGCATAATCTAAGTATTCTGCTACAGTCATTTCCGGGTAAACAGGTAAGTTCTCAGGCAAGTAGCCGAGTTGTTGTTGTAATAATTTTGTTTGCGATTTCAGCGATATCCCATTTAAAGAAACTTCGCCAGCGTTTGCTTCTAAGTATCCACTGATCATTTTCATAATCGTGGTTTTTCCTGCACCGTTATGGCCAAGTAAACCAATAATTTCGCCTTTTTTGATAGTAAAACTCACGTCATTTACTGCGACAAAACTGCCATAGCTGCGAGTTAAATTGCTCACATTTAGCATAGTGTTCTCCAAGAGTTACAGATTAATAATTTTATGAATATAAAATGCCAGAAATAGCGGTAAATGCGCTTGGTTAAGTGCGTTTTTGAAAATCGAAAAATACATTGTTTATAGTCTCCTAATTTACCGGGAATATTCCCAAAAAAACATGTACGAAACGAGTTGATTTTTTTGATATGGGCGAAAAATAAAACTTCAAGTTTAAAAATAAATTTTTTAATGACTCTGTAAAATAACGTTTCTTTTACATAAAAGTGCTAATAATCATTTGGTTATAAAAATAGAAGGGTGTAACGAATACACCCTTGCTGTGTTAAGCCGCTTTATCTGTTTTAGTGGCTTTTTGTTCTTCCTCTACTTTGTGTTCTATCGCAGTTGTTTGTTGGTTAATGGCTATCTTTTTAGGTTTCATTGCTTCAGGAATCTCTTTAATAAGATCTATCGTTAATAGTCCATCTGCTAATTTGGCGTTTGTTATTTCAACATAGTCAGCTAAGTTGAATTTACGTTCAAATGTTCTATTTGCGATGCCGTGATAAAGGTATTTGTGCTTATCCTTAGAATTTTTATCACCACGAACGGTTAGCACACCTTTTTCAACTTGGATGTCGAGCTCATCTTGAGAAAACCCAGCAACGGCTAAAGTAATAGCGTACCGGTTATCCTCTATTACTTCGATATCGTAAGGGGGGTAACTGCTGATTGTTGTATCAGATGTTAGTGCGCTATCGAGCATAGACGCAAAACGATCAAAACCAACACTATTGCGATATAAAGGGGTTAAATCGACTGAATTCATCATATATCCTCCATTGGAAGCAACATAAAATTTAGACAATTAGTTGGAGCAAGATCTCTATAAAAGACAACCTAGCTACGATCATTTAATTAGGGATTGTGAGAATAATTTCAAGCAAGATTTTTAGTTTAGATTTAAATAAAAATTATAACTTTTATGCTCTTTTGTATATAAAAAGTGGAAAGGGCACTCTAGTTAAATGCGAGTTAAATGCGAGATATATTGTGACGCGTGAAGTCTTATGTGACCCGTTATTATGAATGAGAAGTGTCAGGTTAATTTACAGTTTGAATAAATGAGAAATCTCGACAACTAGTAATGGTTTGAATACTGGTTATATTTTAGCATTGGTATGGCCTATGCTTATTTCGAGTTAAATAACTAAGAGGGATTTATCATGTACCTTTCATTGAAAAAAATGACATCTATCTTTATTTTTCTAAGTAGTCAATTCATCGCATCTCATGTTTACGCCTCATTAATAGTTAATACTGATAATTTACTCATTGGCGCTGATAATATTGTTGTTGATGGAAACCTATACAATGTACGTTTTTCCGATTTGACAGGTCGTCAACTCTTCGAACAACCTGGAGGAGGCTATGACTTTGGGCCCGTTAATGATGGAAATAAAGCTCTGTTTTCAGCGGCGCTCCTTGATCAGGTTTTGTTGGGTGATTATGATACTATGCCTGAATTAACGTTTGGCTGCAAAGATACTGACAATGATACATGTTGGATTTTTACTGCCTTTCGAACACATACACCCGGTAACATTGGAGCAAGTGTTGCGGTTAATTATGCGGATTCAATACCTGATGCGTTTTCCGCTGGTAATCCATTTCCTGATGATCATTTTGATATGATCCCTGTAGATCATTTTCAACCTAATACCCCTAATCCACAAAGACAAGTATGGGCGGTATGGAGTCCGGTAAATCAACAAACTGTACCTAGCCCTGATAGTGTTTGGTTGTTATTTACCGGAATTGTTATGTTGATGTCTAAACGTTTCTTAAGTCTTTCCTAAAACAGTAAAGAAGCACTATTTAGTAAAGAGCAATGGCAAAAGTGTTAATATTAAAGGGAATACATTTGTCTTAGTATCAAGAAGATAAACTGTGCTCACTTTAAATTCGCGCAGGGTGCTTTAGCACAGCAAAGCGATAAACAGCTCGTCTATTTTAAACCCAAAGCGCTAACAGAAAATGGCTACTATACGTAATGGCTTTGGTTGAACAATAACCAGGCTTTACTTGATAGGCCTGTTACAAAATCGCCTCGAATCTCGAGCTCAACGAATACTAATACGGTTGTTTAGAGCGATAACTGTAGTCATTTATTGTCGGTGTTGAAATATAAAGCTTTGTAATTTATGCCATTAAAAAGAGTTGTGCAGCGACAATAATCAGTAATGATGCAATGCCAAAGTCAAAGATTCGCCAGCGTGCAGGTGAGTTAAGTATCACTTTTAATTTAGGCGCAAAGCCGACAAGGCTAGTAAACCAAATAATTGAGCCTAAACAAGCGCCAAGTGCAAATAAGGTGGGATCCGGTTGCAGTGCGCCAATACTGCCAAGTAATACTACGGTATCTAGGTAGACATGTGGGTTTAATAAGCTAATGGCTAAAGCAGCAAGTGCCGTTTTCCACCAAGTTACTTTAAGAGATGTTTTTAACTGCACCCCTGAAGTGCCTTTTATTGAACGAGATAATGACCCATAAGCTAAATACAGTAAAAAAACTATTCCTCCCCAAGTAAATAAAGGAATAAATTCAGGTAACCATTGTTGTAGTTCGCTCGCCGCGTAAACGCCAATAAGAATTAAGCTCGTATCACAAATAATACAAACGATTCCGATAACTAAACGATTCGCTCCCGCCATACACTGACTTAAAACCCAAATGTTTTGTGCTCCAATAGCAATGATTAAACTTAGCCCCAGCATCATACCGGTAAAAAATGACATTATTTTTCAATCCTTTATTTCAAGTTTTTGGTAAAAAATATGATTTAGTTATTTTTTAAAGTTTGCAGCTTAAATACAAAATTGGTATAAGTACAATGAATAAAAGTGATGATATATGAGAAATACTCATGATTGATTATCAATTGCTCGACGCTTTAGCGGCCATAGTGAGTGAAAAAGGTTTTGAAAAAGCGGCGAAAAAGTTATTTATCACCCAATCGGCGGTAAGTCGGCGAATTCATCAATTAGAGTCAATGATTGGCGAACCGGTTTTAATTCGTAAACAACCACCAAAACCTACAGCAATCGGTAAAAGGTTATTAAATCACTTACAACAAGTTCGCCAACTTGAAGTGGCCTTAAGCATTCGCTCTTTAGCTGACGAAAATTTACAAGACTCACCGTTAACCGTGAAATTAGCTGCTAATGCTGATTCGTTAGCCACTTGGTTACCTGAAGCATTAATGCTACCCAAGGCAGAAAAAGTTTGTGACTTTCGCTTTGAAATAATTGCCGAAGATCAATCTATCGCGTTGAAAAGGATGAAGGCGGGCGAAGTGATGGTCTGTATTTGCTCTAATGAAGAACCGATAAATGGTGGCTTAGTCAGTGCTTTAGGGGCTTTTAGGTATAAAGTGATTGCTAGCCCAAATTTTGTTAAACACCATAACATCACATCCGTTGAACAACTTACTGAATTACCTTGTTTAGTGTATGACGAGCATGACAAGTTGCAGCATCAATTACTCAATGAATTGAACCATTCAGTGCCAAAATATACCCATATTTGTCCTTCATCAGAAGGCTTTAAACAAGCAATGATTGCGGGGTTAGGTTATGGGCTTTTACCGACATTACAATTAGGTGATGCTATTGAACAAGGTGAATTGATTGATTTAGTGCCTGGCTATTTTATTGATGTTCCCTTGTATTGGCATTATTGGCAGACAGAGAGTCCGCAGCTGAAATCGCTGCGAAATTTCGCCATTAAAGTTGCCTCAAATAAGCTTGAAACTTTGACTTAAGTTGAAGGTAAATATTACTTTAATTAGTTCAGTATCATGTGAATTTATCTCCGCAAAAGTACAGAAATGCTTAAATTCTCACATCAATTTGATGAACCCCTTTTCCAACACCATCAGTACTGATCGCAAAGCTTGAGCGTCGCATTTCTGCCATAATATTGCCTTGGGTATCGTAAAATGAAAAAGGAGTATCGATGGCAGATGTATTAATTGCTAGGATATTTGCGTCGGATAACGATAACATGTTGTTACTCTTTTCAGGTTGCCATAAATAAAGGTGTTCAAATTCTTCATCTTCGTTGTCTATAAAGCCATTTCCATTACTGTCTAGTTGTGCAAGTTCATTAAAGCCATGTCCTGTTTGAGGACCAAATAATTCGCTGCCATCATCGGCTTTTAAGTTTTGATTTTTGTCATACACTAAATAACCAACATCTCCCGCAAAAACAGGTAGATTATCTAAGTTACCATCTCGGTTAATATCAAAAGAATGATGGTCTTTAATTTCTCTAATTGATCGTTTTCCAAATTGCACGATGAGTGGATCTTTTAAGGCGGCTGCTGTTATTTCAATTGAACTATAGCTAGTTTGTTCAGTTGAAATAGCAAATGAGTAATCCATTTTTAGATGTTGGCCATTTATATTAAACTCGCCATTCATTTGATAATTTAAACTTTGGCTTCGGTGCTGCCATTGTTCTACTTTTAATAAATCCCCTGAATTGAATTGCATGCCGTCGATGTTAACTTGTTCACTCTCACTGCTGTTAACGCTATTCTCTTGATTCGGGTCTTGAGAAGTATTTTCCGATTCATTGTTTGGTTGAAAATCGAGCTCACTAAATAATTCACCGAATTCTTTACCAAAATATCCTTCTAAAATAATTTTCAATAATTCTACTTTAGGGGTTAAAGGGCGGTCGTAGGTGTCAGTTGGCTGGGTTTCATTTTTTGAAGGGGGATTCGACAACATTTTATTCGTGTCATCTTTAATTTGAATCATGAGTGCTTGATTGATTACGCTGACACTTTGTAAATCTGAAAAAGACGCTTGTTTTGATTCAGACGCCGTTGGCTTATCAAGTACGGTAAGTTTTCTGCTATGAGCGAAAGTTTGCTGATATTGAGCATGTTGATTAATTGATTTAGTGGTAATAGCTGTTGAATTTACCGACATGACTTGCCTCCATGTAATATGAACACGGCCGAGTTTTGGCTTTACGGCAAATTGTCAAAAACTCGAACGATAGAGTTTATTATTTTATTATCGGCGGGAAAAATTTAAACTGTAGGTGTTTTTTTAAACAGTGAACCAAAATTTAGAGACATAGCGATAATTGTCAAAATATCAACTATGCCTACTACATTTGAAGTGTTGTTTAATTAATGATTATGAAGAAGAAAGTATCAGATCCTGATATTCCCATATTTATCCAAGGCTCTTGTGGCGCTAATGCTTCTCCTTTTTGCAGTAGCTCAATTGAGACATCATCCGGTGACTTTATAAAAGCCATACCAAAACGATTTATTGATATAAAAATCTAATGATTCAGCTAAATTAGCAACCCGTACCACAATATGTAGGCATTTCATTTAATTGTAAAACGCTAAAGCAAAGGTTTATCGAGATTGATTGAATCGCAGTATAAAGTGATTTTTTACTGATTTGATCACTGTATTAAGGGCTATTCAACTCAAACATTTAATGAAAAAAACTCTCTAAATCTTGGTCCCAGTAAGGCTTTTCATTAAAATGTTCAGTTAAGTAGTCTATAAAGGCTCTAACTTTTGGAGCAAGTTGTCTAGAACTTGGGTATACCGCCCAAATAGCGGTTTGAGATAGTAATGGGTAATCTGGTAAAACTTCTACTAATTCTCCATTTAACAGTTGCTTATAAGCACTCCATGTTGAGTTTACGGTTATTCCTAAACCCTTTACACATCCATCCCTTATTGCTTCTCCGTTATCAGTTCTAAAGTTACCTTTTACTTTTATAGTAAAGGTTTCTTTTTTCTGTTGGAACGTCCAATTATCTAACCCCATTAGCGTAATACAGTTATGATTTTTTAAATCATAAGGTGTTTCTGGCATGCCAAACTCGGCAATATATTTCGGCGAAGCGCATAATATACGTTTATCAGTGGTTAATTTTCTAGCAATTAGACTAGAATCTTTTAATTCAGAATTACGAATAGCGATATCAAAACCGCCTTCGACTAAATCTACAATAGTGTCTGATAGCTTTAGATCAATTTTTAAATGAGGAAAGTTTTGCATAAATTGAGCAAGCGCCGGCACTAAATGCATTCGGCCAAACGATGCTGGAGCTGCAATGCGAAGAGTTCCCATGGGAGATGAGCTACCGGCACCTACTGAGGCTTTTGCTGCTTCGACACTTGATAATACGTCTTCGGCATGATGTAAAAATGCTTGACCTTCTTCTGTTAATGACACTTTTCGTGTTGTTCGATGAATTAATCTTACCCCTAATTTTTCTTCCAGTTTATTCACATGGCTACTGGCTACCGCTGGTGACAAGCCTAACTCGGCGCCAGCGGTACTAATGTTAAGAGTAGAAGAAATCCGGACAAACAATTCTAAATGTTGAATATTCATTGTCAATAAAAACTATAAAGTGATTATGCATTTATAGCAATTATCAACTTATTAACCAAGTTATATAATGGTTTCAATTCAGAAGAACTTAAAAATATTATGGAGAAAATGATGAAAGCGATGATTATTAATCAATTTGGTGGTACTGAAAATTTTGAGCTTGTTGATGTTGCTAAACCTGAAGTTAAGCCTGGCCATGTTTTGATCAACATTAAAGCAACCAGTGTTAATACTGTGGATACGATGATCAGACAAATGGGTGAAGAGTTACCACTGTCTCCGCCTGCTCCTGCTATTTTGGGTATGGATTTCGCTGGTATTATCCAGGCCGTTGGAGAGGGCGTGAATGAATATAACGTTGGCGATGAAGTTTATGGCTGTGCAGGTGGTTTAGCTGATTTACCTGGTACATTGGCTGAATATATGGTCGCTGATACTAAGTTAATTGCATTAAAGCCTAAAAATTTAACCATGGAACAAGCAGCTGCATTACCGTTAGTAGGAATTACCGCCTATGAAGGACTGCAACGTGCTGGCATAACAGAAGGTCAAAAAGTCTTAGTGCATGGTGGTTCTGGTGGTGTCGGTCATGTGGCGCTTCAATTAGCAAAATACTTTGGTGCCGAGGTTTTTTCTACAGGTGGAGGAGATAAGCAAACTACTTTAATCGAAAAATTAGGTGCGAAATCTATCAACTATAAAACAGAATCAGTCGTTGATTATGTTGAAAAGCATACATCAGGCCATGGCTTTGATATCGTTTTTGATTCGGTTGGTGGTGAAAATATGCTCCAATCTTTTGAGGCTGCTGCATTGAATGGTCAAGTGGCTTCAACGGTAGCGATGGTAAATATAGATTTATCCGTTGCTCATTTTAAAGGCTTGTCGCTTCATGTCGTGTTTATGTTAATTCCTATGTTGCACAATGTGAAACGCGAAGAACATGCACACATATTAAAACAACTCGCAAATATTGTTGAAGCAGGAAAGCTAACGCCAATTCTTGATGACAAGACATTCTCTCTGGAAGAAGTTGGCGATGCGCATGCACACCTTGAAAGTGGTGCAGCAATGGGTAAAGTTGTTGTATCCGTCTAGTGATAAATGTTTGTTTTAAGAGGTGTCGACTAGACATCTCTTATTATATTAATGTAAGAGGTTGATTATGTTTTCTATTTCAAGATTTCTGTTAAGTTTTATTGTTTTTTATATTTCCTTTTTTAGTTTTGCGAATAATCAAAATAAAAATTCAGAAGTAAAATCTTCAGAAGATATTAACTGGGGATATTTGAATCCACTGCGTGGTGATAAAAGTCCTGGGGCAGCAGATTTATGGGGCGATAGAACAAAAAATGTTGCGACAGGTATGTTAGTGAAATTCAACAAAGGATTTTCATCTCCGCCTCATATTCATAATATCTCATACCGCGGGATTGTGATTGATGGATTAATGCATAACGATGATCCTAAGGCTGAAAACATGTGGCTTCCTACTGCATCTTTTTGGACTCAGCCAGCAGGAGAAAACCATATTACAGCAGCCGATGGCGAAACAAATTTAATATATCTTGAAATTGATAGTGGTCCTTATTTAGTAAAGTCTCAAGAGCAAAAATTTGATAATGGCGAACGTCCAATTAATTTACACACCTCTAATTTGGTTTGGCTTAAACAAAATGACTCATCATTCATTGATGGTGAAAATATTGCCATTTCATATCTTTGGCAAAATATTAAAGCAACGAATTCTGCTGGTTATCTTATAAAGTTAGCTAAGAATGCAAAATATAAAATTTCCACAACAGCTTCAGAGTTTCGAGCAGTGATCATTCAAGGAGACGTTGATTATACTTCGAAAGAAACCAGTCAAGTGAAAAGCTTAAGAAGCAGTAGCTACTTTAGTTCTAGTGATACATTTGTCCATAATATAAAGACTGCTAAAGAGACTATTATCTACGTCAGGAGCAATGGAGAATTTAACTTTGTATCTGAAAGATTAATTAAATAGCTAGTGTATTTCGTTGTTATTTTATATGAGATACATGTGCTTATCGAATGTTATGCAAATTGAATATACGAGCAGGCACTGTTAGTAATAACGCTTAATTTATTGATAAATAGGGAGCTAAAAAGATGATGAAAAAAATATTAATTACCGGTGCTACCGATGGAATAGGTTTAGAAACTGCGAAAATATTAGCGTCTCAAGGCCATCATTTATTAATTCATGGACGAAACCCACTAAAGCTTCAACAGACAATTCAGTTACTAAAGGAAATGAGTGGCGGTACTCAAATAGACAGTTATCAAGCCGATTTATCATTGTTTAGTGATGTAAATGAGTTAACATTCAAAATAAAAATTGAACATGAGTATTTAGACGCAATTATCAATAATGCGGGGGTGTTCAAAACAGGCAACACGATCACCGATGATGGTTTAGATGTCAGATTTATGGTGAATACAATTGCTCCCTACATTATCACTAAACATTTAACGCCTTTATTATCTGAAAATGCTCGAGTGGTTAATTTATCATCGGCTGCGCAAGCCCCTGTTAATATAGATGCATTGTTGGGTAAGCACGTCATTGATGATGATTTTCAAGCTTACGCGCAAAGTAAGTTAGCTCTTACTGTTTGGTCACAAGAAATGGCTAAATCATTAAAAAGTAACCAAGTGATCGTGGCCGTAAATCCAGGATCGTTATTAGCGAGTAAAATGGTTAAAGAAGGGTTTGGCTTAGCAGGAAATGATTTAAGTATTGGCGCAAATATATTAGTTGAAGCAGTGAACTCTGCGGAATTTCTAAACGCGTCAGGTAAGTATTTCGATAATGACGCTCAACAATTTTCGTCACCTCACAAAGAAGCCGAAGATCCAGCTAAATGTGAACAACTCATGGCTGCACTTATGGTCGTAACAAATGTAAAACGATAGCTTTTTGTTTAATAGGATGTGGGGCGTCAAAATCAACAGGCTTATTTAACGCCTCATATAATGTATAAATGAACAGATATAGATGACTGCGGTGTTAACTCGAACCATAAGCTTCATCGAAACATCTGCTATGCAAAATGGTACGTGACTTTCATTAAAGTAAAGTCCTGTAATTTTTTCTTTTATATTATTCTAGCCTGCAAGTTTTCGCGATAATTACGTTATTAGAAACTCAGAAAACCAGATTTTAACCTGTTATTGAGAGCCTGAAACAGGCAATAGAAAGTTGACAGTACAGATTTCCAATTCACATTTGCAAGAATAAGGTTTCGCTCTCACTTTGTGGGCTCATTTTGCGAAGTCCTAATGGCTTCTGTCGTGTCAACTTTGCTGTTCTGTGATAATTTTAATGATTAATTTTTGGGATGAAGGTATCTATTGTTTTTTGTTTTTCTATTGCATCAATGAAGAGTTTAGTTAGTTCATAGGAAACACTAGCAAAATCTGAGAATACTTCAGTTCTGATATTAGCATTAACCGATATTGACAATTGATACTCCGGAATAATCATTAAAAAGCTTTGTGCTCCAGCGGATACACCACCATGATGAATGAAACTAAGCGGTTGGTAGCCATCGCCTAAATCAAGTTGATGAATGCGCCAGCCTATGCCATATTTTTGTGGGTTTATTTCACCATTGTTGATTTTTTGCGGCGTCCAAAAGGTGGCTCTGGTTTCTGTTGAAATAAAGTCATTATTCATAAAACCTTGCCCTAATTTTACTAAGTCTTTGGACGTTGATACCCAGCCACCTCCTGCTAAACGGTGACTTAAATCAACGTCATACCAAACTTTTAATCGTTGAGGTTGGTTTTTGTCTTGCCAATAAAATGTCGCAAGTTTATTGCTTGTTTTATGTGGTGTTTCGGTAAACGTTGAGTTCATGGCTAGCGGCTTGAATACTGCTTGTTGCATATAGGTTTGATAAGTCACTTTTGCTTTGATTTGCATTAATGCGCTGAGTAAAACAGTGCCAAATGATGAATAACTAAATTGTTCTCCAGGCTCAAAAAGCATGTCACTTTCATCAAATATTGTGATGGCTTCAAGAGGATCTTTAAAATGTGTTTGAGCACTTAATGTTTCTAATATACCAAAGGTTTCGGTGTTGTCTCCGTAATGTGGAATACCTGCGCTGTGAGATGCCAGTTGCCTTGCAGTAATATTTGCCCAGTGTCTATTCGGTATTACATCAAAATAGTCACTTAAAGGCTGGTCTAAGTTAAGTTGGCCGCGGTCAACTAGACGGGCGAGACCTGTTGCAGTTAATGCTTTGGATGTACTGCCAATTCTTAGTTGAGTGTCAGTCGTCATCGCAATTTTATTAGTAATATCCGCCCAGCCAACGCTACCTGCCCAAATTAATTTACCATCTAGTGCTACCGCTGCTGTATAGCCAGGAGCCGCAACTTTTTGTTGTTGCAAGGACAGCAATTCTATCGCTTGATTTGCGACTTCCTTGAATCTAATATCTAACACTTTATTGCTTGTAGGTTGCTCCGTAGGCCAAGTAATGTAGTTAAAACCTATCATGGGCAACATGCCACGAAAGGCCATACCCTGATAAATAGGCCAGCTTGTATACAATAGTGGTAGCAATATAAAAATGAATAAAATGAACAATGCTTTTTTCATAGCAACTCCTTAAATGAATGAAGGGTCCATTAAATGTTTTTGTTGCTACTACGTCTTATCGAAAATAAAAAATGCTGATCATTTTTAAAATTGATCACGATATTGTTTGGGTGTTAAACCTGTTTGTACTTTAAAAGCCCGGTTAAAGGGGGCAATTGATCCATATCCAGCTTCTAGTGCTAAGGTAAGTATCGGTATGTGTTTTTTGGAGTTTTTTTGAAGTTGTTTACATACCCACGGAATACGATAACTATTTAAATAATGTGAGAAATTACTAAAACCAAGTTGTTGATTAATCAGCTGACGAAGTTGATGCTGTGGTAGTGCTAACATGTTTGCCAGTTTTCCAATTGTCAATTCTTGCTGCAAAAACACCCCTTCATCCATTAAATTCTTTAAGGAGGTAAGTTGCACTGATTCGAGAGTTTGCTGATCTTCATTCTTAGTTATCTCAGGAGCTAAACTATTCTTTAACATCTTGTTTTTAGAAAGCGTTGACGCTCTAGGTATTAGAAGATTTGATGCAATTACACTGACTAATAAAAAAATAATAAAAGCATTAGTCAGGCCAAAGGCAGTAGTGTCTCGAATGTTTTGAAATATAAATTCAAATGACACGAGTCCAATCATGTAAAAGCAGCAAAACGCAACTAATAATAAGCGAGTGTTTCGTCGACGATTGTCCAGATCATCAATGTACTCTGAAAGACAAATATAAATAACCCAAAGTAACACCACAATGCCTACTGCATGATTCATGTCATGCAAAATACTACGTCCTTTCAAGATCAAGAATACGTACATTAGGGTGAGTAGCCACATTGATATAAGCAGTAATAACCACTTGGCTTGTTGGAACAATTTAAAGTTTATTTTTAACTTATCTAAAGTAAACCATAGGACGGCTAATGGGATTAAGTCAGTGCCCAGCAATAAAATGTTACGCAAACTGCCAAAGTGAACATTTTCAATGGGGGTTGTTAAGAGAATATATGATATTAAACAGACGATTAACCCGATTTGTGGCAAAGGTAACAAGGGATATTTTTTAATTAAAAAAACGATGAGTAATCCAAGCTGACCAACGGCACAAAACCTAAAAAAGAGTTCAATGATTTGAATGTTTGAAAGTGTAATTTCCAATGTTTATTATTATTTTTAACAAGAAGTAAATATCTGCATTTTGTCAGATTCAAAGTAAGAGTTAAAGCTTAATAGTGTATGTCTAAATGACTATCATGAGGACATAATGACATCTCCCAAGCTTGAACATTGCATTTTACCATGAGGTTTACTTAGGCCTTAGTGAAACTATTGAGCGATTAACTACGCGGTGCTCGCTAGGCACTCAACCATTATTTCATGCAATTCACCTTGTAAAGTTGGCTATCTACATTAAAAACATGGTGCTTATATCCTTGAATAAGCTATGTTTAATCCAGCTTTTAAATTTTTATCTAATTAAAACAATAGAGATAAACTTATCATGAATAAAAACTATTTAATTAAATCATCGATACCGCTGTTATTTAGTGCGTTATTTGCCAGCCATACAACTTTTGCGGATGAAGTAACAAGCAATACATTATCTTTGAAAGATGTCTTTAACCTTGAATATGCGGCTAATCCGGTTGTCACACCTGATGGTAAACACGTTGTTTACGAGCGTCGAAGTATGGATATTATGACGGACTCAGTACGACGTAACTTATGGTCGGTAGCACTGGATGGTAGTAGTCATCTACCTATTCTTTCTGATAGTAAAAATCATTTTAGCCCCGTCTTTTCACCTGATGGTACTAAACTGGCTTATCTTTCGAGTAAAGAAGGTAAGGTTCAAGTGTATTTGAAAGACTTAGCATCAAACAGCACTGCTCGCGTAACAGATGTTTCTATGAGCCCTAGCAGTATGAGCTTTTCACCGGATGGTAAATATTTGGCCTTTTCAATGTTTACACCAACTAAATCCAAACCTTTGTTTAATTTAGATTTTAAGCCAAAAGATGCGAAGTGGGCAGAAAGCGCTCAATATATCGATCAAACTAATTTTCAGCGTGATGGCATGGGGATGAAACGCCCAGGCAACATGCAAGTGTATGTTGTGCCTACCATTGGTGGAACACCTAGGCAAATTACCCAAGGCGCACACGATCACGCAGGGACCATGACATGGGCTAAAAATGGCCGACAGTTAATTATTGCAGCAAACACCAAGGAAGATGCCGAGTTTGATATGCTTAATAGTGACCTGTTTAGTATTGACATAAATACGTTAAAAGTTACTCAATTAACCAATATGACTGGTCCAGAGCATAGTCCTCAATTAAGTCCAAATGGTAAGAAAATAGCGTTTGTTGGTAATGAAGATAACGGCAAATCTAATCAACTAAGCCAATTATACGTTATGGCTTCTGATGGCTCTAATATTGAAAATCTCACAAAAAACTTAGATCGCTCTGTTGGAGTGGTTAAATGGGCAGATAACGGTAAAGGCTTATATTTCAGTTATGATGATATGGGTAAGAAAAATGTAGCCTATGTAAGTTTATCCGGTAAAATTTCAACTAAAACAAGTAACTTAGGTGGCACCAATTTAGGTCGTCCATATACATCTGGTCATTACGATGTCACACCTAAAGGTAGTGTTGTGTATACTGCTTCGCAGGGAGATCGCCCAGCTGATCTAGCAATAGTGAATAGAAAGGGTAAAACAATACAGCTTACTGACTTAAATGGTGATGTATTTGATCACAAGTTAGTAAACAAACCAGAATTAATGACATTGAAAAGCAGTGTTGATAAGAGAGAACTCCAAGCTTGGATAGTAACACCACCAAATTTTGATCCAACGAAAAAGTATCCATTAATTTTAGAAATACATGGTGGCCCACACACGGCATATGGCCCAGGCTACTCAACAGAAGTACAATTAATGGCTGCTGCAGGATATGTAGTTTTATACGGCAACCCACGAGGCTCTACGTCTCAAGGTGAAGAGTTTGCTAATTTAATTGATAAAAATTACCCCTCACAAGATTATAACGATCTTATGGATATGGTTGATGCCACTATTGCTAAAGGCTATATAGATGAGTCGAACTTATTTGTAACAGGTGGCTCAGGCGGTGGTACGTTAACGTCTTGGATTATTGGTAAAACTGACCGATTTAAAGCTTCGGTTGTAGCTAAACCGGTAATAAACTGGATAAGTATGATAGGCGCATCTGATATTTATGCTTATATGAGTAAATATTGGTTCACAGATTTACCGTGGAACGATTACGAACAATATTGGAACCGGTCTCCGTTATCACTCGTTGGCCATGTAAAAACACCAACAATGGTACTTACAGGTGAATTAGATGTTCGTACTCCTATGTCTGAAAGTGAACAGTATTATGGTGCATTGCGGTTACAAGGTGTAGAAAGCTCATTGGTTCGTATTCAAGGAGCTTACCACGGTATCGCGGCGAAACCTTCAAACCTTGCACGTAAAATTGGCTATATTTTAGCTTGGTTTGATAAGTACAAAGACGAGACAAACACTGAAGACTAGGCATTAGTTTTCTTGAAAAAGCCCCTGTTTACTGTTTTAGAATTGGGGCTTTTTACTTTTTAAAATCAGGTAAATATTGATATCAGATACACTGATTTCGGGAACTTAAAAATAATATATCCGTTAAACCTAATCGTATTTTTAACGTCCGTTATTAACAAATCGTCCTTCGAGTACTTTATTTTATTTCTCACTCTAGTCTTCAATAATACACGATCCGCAGCGTGGTTTTCAGGCGGGCCCCGTGTAATAACCATCTAGTATTAGAAAGTAGTGAGCCTCTACTTTAAACTTTGTTCGGCCGACTTTAAGTCGCTTAGCTCGTCATAAAAGACAATTTACTTATGATAACTTCATGTGGTTTAAAACACGGCCGGTTTGAGTGTTTCCGCTATGATCGGCTACGCTACTAATAAGCGAGATAGTCCTGTTTCTGCCTCGTTGAATGTATGACAAATAAGTGGTTGGAAAAGATCGAAAATGATCGTTTTTTCTTTTTATTATCTGAGGTTAGCACTAGAAAACCAAACCTTGTTTCTTCTTCAAAGCGCCAAATCAGCAGTCTCTTGTATCTTTGTTAGGTTCAAACTAAACTGAGCAATTATAAAAATAAAAATCGTCAAATTAAGGACTATAAGATGTCAATTTCAATCGCTAGAGTTACCACGTTAGGGCTTGCTTTAGGCTTTTCTCTCGTGGGGCTCTCAGCATGTTCCAACGATAAAAACCAAGTACAAAATGAACAAGCGACAGCACCATCTGCTACACAAGAGACTATAAGCAAAGTGAGATACAAACATATTGATTATAAAACACCCGGCCAAACAGACAATGATCATCTTTACTTAGAAGAAGTCTTGGGTGAAAAAGCCCTTCAAGACGTCAATAAATGGAATGCTCGTAGCTTAGAGAAGCTTATGTCGGATCCTCGTTTTGACACGATGCAGACAGAAGCATTAGAAATTCTTAACTCGAAAGACAAAATCCCCTATGTGTCATACCGAGGCGGTGAGGTACATAATTTTTGGCAAGATGAAACTCATGTTCGCGGTGTTTGGCGCAAGAGTTCACTCGAAAGCTATTTGTCCAAAAATACCAAATGGGAAACGGTACTAGATTTTGACAAGCTCGCAAAAGATGAAAACAAGAATTGGGTTTACAAAGGCAATAGCTGCCTTGGTCCAGATTATAACCGTTGTATTGTTAATTTGTCTGATGGCGGAAAAGACGCCGTTGTGCGCCGCGAATTTAATACGGTAAGTAAGAACTGGGTAAAAGATGGATTTGTGACTGAGGAGTCCAAAGGCACAATGTCTTGGCTTGATGAAAATCACGCCGTAATAGGTGTTAATTTTGGTGACAACACCATGACTGATAGCGGCTATCCTATGATTGCTAAACTTTGGAAACGCGGCACACCTTTATCCGAAGCGCAAAAAATTGGCCAAGGGGAGCAACAAGATGTTGGCTACTGGGGCAGTGTCATTGAATTGGCAGATGGCTCGCGTGAAATCATCAATGCGCGCTCGCTTACTTTTTACGACTCTATTTTAGAATGGGTACCGATGAAAGACGGTCAACCGCAAGCTCCCGTTATTATGCCCCTTCCTGAAAAAAATAACACACACGGCTTATTCAAAGACCAAATGCTCATCCAACTGAATGAAGACTGGCGTGATTTTAAAACCGGTGATTTAGTGAGTTTCGATATCCATGATTTCATGCAAGACGGTAGCATTGAAACTGTTACCCTAGTGTTTAGCCCAGATGCAAAATCATCGCTTTACAATGTAGGTACGACTAAAAGCAAACTGCTACTTTCAATATCTGAAGACGTAACGAGTGCCGCATTTGCATTTGATTTTGTTGATGGCCAATGGCGCTCTGAAAAGTTAGATTTTCCAGCTAATGGCACGGTATCGATTGGTTCAACTAATGATAAAGAAGATGTTGCGTTTATTAGTTCAGAGAGTTTTTTAACGCCAGATACGCTTTGGACTTATAATACGGCAAGTGGCGAAAAGGCAAAAGCAAAAGGACTGCCAGCTTGGTTTGATGCGAGCACAATGATATCTGAACAGTTTTTCACGACGAGTTCGGATGGTACTCAAGTTCCTTATTTTGTTGTTCGAGATAAAAACGTCGCGATGGACGCTAAGAATCCAACATTGCTTTATGGATATGGCGGCTTTGAAGTTTCTCTTAATCCTAGTTATTCAGCACTCAGAGGAAAACTCTGGTTAGAAAAGGGCGGAGTGTATGTGCTTGCCAACATTCGTGGCGGAGGGGAATACGGACCTAAATGGCATCAAGCCGGGCTTAAAACCAATCGTCAGCGCATTTATGATGACTTTATTGCGGTGGCTGAAAGCCTCATTGAAAAAGGCATCACCAGTCCTAAGCATTTAGGCATTGAAGGTGGCTCGAATGGTGGTTTACTGATGGGGGTTATGCTCACTCAACGCCCTGACTTATTTAACGCTATTATTTGTGCAGTACCTTTACTCGATATGATGCGCTATCACAAAATGTTAGCAGGTGCGTCGTGGATGGGGGAATATGGCAATCCTGAGGATGACGTTGAAGGCGCCTTCTTGCGCCAAATTTCACCTTACCATAACATCGACCCTGCAGGTCAGTATCCAGAAGTCTTTTTTGTCACTTCAACCAAAGATGACAGAGTACACCCAGCGCATGCTCGTAAAGTTGCTAAACGCATGGAAGATTTAGGTCATGACTTCTTGTATTACGAGAATATTGACGGTGGTCACAGTGCCGCTGCTAATTTAAAAGAAACCGCTAAACGTTTAGCGCTTCAGCACACTTATCTTATGCAAAAACTCGCTGACTAAGGTGAGTTTAGTTGTAATAAAAAGTTGGGCCAAATGAGATAATAAGAGTAACAAGTAAAACTTGTTACTCTTTTTTATTTTTATATTCACATTAGTCTTCAATATTACAAACACCATATTTAGGTTTGCGGGCCACGCAGTTTTATCGCCCGTGTAAAAAAGCCAATGATGTACATTGACTTTAAACTGAGCAGGTACAATTTTACGGAGATTTACTCGACCAGATCGACGTTATTACGCATAGTAAACGTGGGACGGTTTTAGACGCGGGAGATGTGGGGATCTACCGCTATTAACGGCCAGCCGAAAGATAATTAATGTAGAACAATGATAAAGTTAATTAGCTTGATGAGTTAAAATAAATAATTGCATACGAATTCATAAGTTCAACATCTTGCATTAGGTTAAAGTAAGAAAAATTACCTTTGCACAATACAAACAAAACTATGCCAATACAAAAAAGAATCTATGTATCGCTTTATCTTTGTCTCGTATCATTCTCGCTACTTGGAGCTGAGTCTAGCAAACCTTTAACGGTCATTTTAAAATCTCCAACCGAAGCAATTTTGCCTTATAACGTTGAATTATCAGGCACTTTCAATCAATGGCAGTTGAATGGTACTTCTAAAATGAAGTGGCAAGATATTGAGAAACATTATCAATTTAACCTCCCTCATGACGGAAGTTATACATACTTTAACTTTTATAAAAATGGCGATTGGCAGAATCCAATTTCTACCGAGTTTGGTAAGCCGTTTACTTGTGGTTTTATTGTTGATCCAAACCAGGAGTCTAGATTTATACCTGAGTTCTTCGGGTGGGCGAAAGAAAGTAACATAATCCCGCCTCGAACTGTCGTCGGTGATTTAGTGACGGTAACTGATTTTCCAATGACGCTACTCGACCGGACAGGAGATATTTTTATCTACCTACCTGATAATTATCGAGAAAGTATGAAAAAACATTATCCAGTCGTTTACATGCTTGATGGACAAAACTTGTTTAGTGAATCACTGTCTTATAGTTACGAATGGCGGGTCGATGAAATTGTTACTTCTATGCCACTAGATGTAATTATTGTAGGGATTGCCAATGGGCCCCAGAGATGGCAAGAATATAATCCTTGGGATAGTGTTAATTACATGGGGAATAGTTATGAAGGCTTAGGTGAGAAAACTATTCGCTTTATTCTAGATGAACTGAAACCATACATAGATCAAAATTATAGAACGTTAAAAGCTGCTGAAAACACAGCACTGTTAGGTAGCTCCTTAGGTGGCCTTATGGCTTTGTATGCTGGCATTTTGCATGGAGAATCGTTTGGGAAAGTGGCTGCATTTTCTCCTGCTTTCTCGTTTTCCACCGCGGAAGCTCAAGCTACATTAAACGCTGAACAAAGCAACTTAATCAATGCCGTTAAGGGATTAAAGGAAAGTAATAAAACAAAATTATATTTTGATGTAGGTGAAGTTGAGTATGGATCTTTTGCATTAATTGAAGAGTTATACGATTCGTTTTTGAACGCAGGTTATGACAGAGATCAGTTGAGAATGGTAAAAGATAAATTGGGACGACACTGTGAACTTGATTGGTCAAGACGGCTCCCAATTGCCTTGAATTGGTTATTCCCCACTCAACGTTGAAAACTAACTTACCAATAGTTTTAAATGGATTGATAGGGTTTTACTCTGTATTGTTTTTACACTCACATCAACCTTTGGGTAATACATGAATCACAGCGTGGTTTGCAGGTGGGGGGCAGTGTAACAACCAAGTAGTATCAGCCAGTGGTGAACGCCAACGCCCACTTTGAATTCCTTTGCGATTAGCTTTTCAAGTTTTTGTTCCACTGACATTAGGGGCGCGTGGCTAGTTTAATATGTATAGAAACAGGCTAAATGTGTTTTCAAGCACCTATACTTTCTAATTTGAAAAAGTAGACCAATTGCCAACTACTCATAATGTTAATCTTGGTTTAATAAATTCTATAAATGCGGTCACTCTCTCGGCAACTGCTGAGGACCTGTAATAGACGGCATTGATTAACTCACGATCTGTGCCATTTACTCTATATGGCTCAAGCAATGAGACGAGTCGACCTGCTTGAATATCGGCATTAACCATAAACCCCGATAAACATGTGATACCTATGCCAGATAACGCAAGTTGGCGAATCGTTTCGCCGTTGCTTGCTGTCAACGTCGGGCTTACTTGATCTAACCCTTTAATAGGCCATTGGTTTAATGATTTAATATTAGAGAAACCAATCAGTTTATGATTTAACAATTCACTAGGTGTTTTGACTAATCCATTTTGTGCAATATATTTTGGTGATGCGACAAGATAAAGAGGACTTCTGCCAAGAGCTTTCGCATGTAATGTCGAGTCTTCTAAATTGCCTATTCTTATTGCCATATCAGCACGTTTTTCAATTAAATCGACGATACCTTCGTTGGAATTTAATTCGAGTTCTATATCCGGGTAGGCGTTAGCAAACGCATTGATATGGGGAGTTATTTGATGGAATATAAATGGACTTACCGCATCCACACGTAACTTGCCTTGAGGCAACTTACTGTTCCTCATAACATCCGATTCTGCATTTTTGATATGATGCAGGCCTAGACGAACAGCATCGATAAACTTTCTTCCTTCATCGGTTAGCATTACGCGCCGTGTTGTCCTAATTAAAATGGTTGTATCGAGCGCTTTTTCAATTTTAGCTACCGAGCGTGAAATTCGAGCAACTTGAATATTAAGTGCATTTGCCGCGGCGGAAAAGCCGCCAAATTCAATGACAGCTAATAATAGTGCTAAGTCGTCTGATCTTGTCTTTAAATTCAAATTAACCTCATTTACGACAAAAATGTTTTGTATATAGTGCTGTTTATTACAAAAGTCTACCAGTTAATAATCGCATCAACAAATATAGGAAGCGGTTTAGCTTAAGTCGCTACCTTCAATCTTTTAAATATTTTAATTTGGAGAATATGACGCCACTCGCATTGATTGCCTTAGCACTTAGCGCCTTTGCTATCGGAACAACAGAATTCGTGATTGTTGGATTACTTCCAACAATGGCACAAGACCTAAATGTATCAATACCTTCAGCAGGCTTATTAGTGAGTCTTTATGCTTTAGGTGTAGCCATTGGGGCACCAGTATTAACCGCACTAACTAGTAGATGGAATAGAAAGCATGTATTGCTATCGGTTATGGGATTGTTTGTTGTTGGCAATTTAGTAGCATGGCAAGCCCCCAACTTTGAAGCATTGGTTATCGCGCGAATTTTAACTGGCTTAGCTCATGGTGTTTTCTTTTCTATAGGGTCGACCATAGCGACAGGTTTAGTGCCTAAAGAAAAAGCCGCAAGCGCAATAGCAATAATGTTTACAGGGTTAACTGTCGCTTTGGTCACAGGTGTGCCACTTGGCACTTATATTGGCCAGGTGTTTGGCTGGGAAGCGACTTTTTTAACCGTCTCTGTATTAGGCTTATTCGCTATGATCGGTAGTGCCATATTAGTACCTAATAATTTAAAACAAGCTGATGCGACAAGCTTGACTGCACAGTTAAAAGTATTAACTCATCCTCGATTACTTTTAGTTTATGCAATTACGGCTATTGGTTACGGTGGAACTTTTATCGCATTTACCTACTTAGCTCCGATCCTAAATCAAGTAAGTGGCTTTGACTCAAGCTCTGTTGCTTTGATACTTTTAGTTTATGGTGTGTCAGTTGCTGTTGGTAATATTTGGGGCGGTAAAATGGCTGATAATTTTGGCCCCATTAAAGCATTAACAATTATTTTCGCGGGGCTTGCTGTTATCTTATTTATGTTGAGCTATACCGCATACAATCCTATTACAGCCGTGCTTACTATTTTAGTTTGGGGAGCATTTGCTTTTGGCAACGTACCCGGCTTACAGGTATATGTGGTTAAGTTGGCGGAAAAACACACACCAGAAGCAGTAGATATAGCATCAGGATTAAATATCGCAGCTTTTAATGTTGGTATTGCAATTGGTGCTTGGGGAGGAGGTAATATTGTTGCTGAGCATGGCTTAATGAATACACCGTGGGTAGGCGCAATCGTTGTTTTAGTTGCACTTGTATTAACGCGCTATAGTGGAATGCTTGATAAAAAAACAGCAAATTTAAATTTTAATTAAAATTTGAATTTATATAAATTACGGTTTTGACACCTTGTAACCGCGTTTATAAAAGCAGGCTTAATAAGTAAATTTAAGTCTGCTTTAACTTCACATAATATACCAGTGTAACAACTAAGTAGTATCAGCCAGTGGTAAATGCCCCTTTAATTTTGTTCGCCCAACTTTAAGTCGCTTTTGCTCGTCCAGATTGACGTTTTACCTAGAGTAAGCTTCATGTGGTTTGAAACGCGGGCGATAGCGTTTATTGCTATGCTCGGGCAGCTTAAAGAAAAATATCTAAATAAAGTTTGGAACATTGAACTGATTTAAACACCAACGAGATAACAGCATCGATAATTTTTGACGTGCTATTTTTTATAAAAAAGGTGTTCATCTTTAATTTGTTATTCTATAAACAGTGCCGCAATATCTCTGGTTATTTGAGTTGGAGAATTACAGTCGCAGTTAGTGAGTCCAATAACATAAACGTTTAGGCTTGGAATATACACTCCCATTGATTTGAAGCCAAATATACTGCCACCATGTTCTCTTATTGATACATTATTAATGTCTTTTAAATGCCAGCCATAACCATAAGAAATTGGCTTCCCATTATTTAACTTATATTTACTAAAAGCCATATTTATCGTGTTTTGCTTTACTAGTTGGTTATTATTAATAGCTTGTTGCCAAATTAACATATCATCTGCTGTCGACATTAATGAGCCTGACGAATACGGAAGAGTTAAACTGACCATCATTCTGTTCGTGTATTGTGCTTTGTAATGATAACCGTAAGCTCTATTTTTTATTATTTCTCTGTCATTAGCATATCTAGAGTTTTTCATTCCTAGAGTTTTAAATATCTTTTTTTCAACAAAGTTTTCATATGTTTCAGCAGAAACAATTTCAATAATACGGCCTAAAAGTGCATATCCTGAATTGTTATACTTAAAATGTTCTCCAGGGCTAAAATCAACGGGTTCATTTTTGAAGAAATCTACCAATTCTTCAGGTGAGTGAGCCTTTTTTGCTACACTCCATAATGCTTTCATTTTAGTATAATCTTTTATTCCTGATGTGTGCGTCAAAAGGTGATGCAAAGTAATGTTTTCACCATTAGGGTAATTCGGTAAATATTTTGCAATGTTATCATTTACGTTTAACTTTTCTTGTTCGTGCAACATCAATATGCTTAGTGCTGTAAATTGTTTGGTCATCGAGCCTATTTGGAATACATTTTCAGGTTTCATGTCAACATTTAACTCAAGGTTAGCTTTACCAAATGCTTTTCTATAAATTGGCTTACCACCTTTAGCAACTAAGAAAACAGCGCCGGCGTCGTTCGATTGAAATTTTTCATTTAATAATTTGTCTATTTTAGTTACTACTTCCTCTGTGTTTGCAACCGCACTGCCTTGCAAAAAAATTAATGTCATAGCAACAAGTGCTAGTTTAAATATTTTGTTTGAAATCATGCTTTATTCTCTTTAATTAAAATTGATTTGACAGTTACTTTGATACCAAGAGAATAAAATTTGGATGCAACATCATGAGATGTTTATATTTCAGCTTTGTATGCTATTAAAGTAAATACGATAGGCGAGGAGAAATAAGCAAGCACAGTAATAACTAAAATAAAAAATACTAATCTGCATCTAAATTTGATTATCATCGTATCTAAGTAGTATTGATTTCTTAAAAATTAACGAAAGTGAGAAAAGTATGTCTGATTTATGGATCCCAATTTCAGGAGCTATTTGTTTAACCATTATGGTTATTGTCAATGTTATTGTCGGGAGTAAGAATAAAAAGGAAGTTCAGCAAACTATTCGACAGTTATTAGATAAAGAAGTAAATATCACACCTGAGATATTAGAAAAACTAGGCACATTCAAATCACAAAAAATCATCGATTTACGACGTGGCTTAGCGTTGATAAGTATTGGGGTGGCGTGTGTTTTTTCAGGGGTAGTCGTTTATGAAGCACGATTGGGGCTTGCGATTGGTCTTTTTCCTTTCTTATTAGGAGTTGCTTTTCTACTTTGCTGGAAAATGAATCAAGATGCCGAATAGAAAGAATCATTTACCATGGTAGATGACAACGTACTTATTGCTCGAATCATTTGTGATGGTGATCAACATGCATTTGCCACCCTTATTAACAAATATCAAGGTGCAATACGTCAGTTTCTACGACGGTTGACTGCTGGAGAACAAGCGGCAGCAGATGATATTGCACAAGAAGCTTTTTTAAGAATATATCAGAAATTAGATACTTTTTTAGGCCAGTCTTCTTTTAGTACTTGGGCTCATAAAATTGCTTACAACTGCTTTTTAAAATATAAGCAAAAAATTTACCATCAATATGAAGTAGATGGTTTTGATTTTTCTATGCTAGAAGCAAAGGTTGAAGATATAGAAAAGGACTTGATGATTGAACGGTTAATGACCTTTTTAGATGTCGCAGAGCGGACTTGCATTACATTATCTGTTAGCGCTGGAATGAGTCATCAAGAAATATCGACAATAACCGAATTTCCTTTAGGTACTGTGAAATCACATATCAACAGAGGAAAACAGAAGTTAATGGATAAAGTCCATCAACAAAAATCATTTTAAAATAAAGTTCTGCTAACAAAGATAAAGGAAACACCATGAATACTAACGATGACTCCTTTTTAAATTCGTTATTACAATACCATACACGCTTAGTTGATCAGCAATTTGTTGATAACATTATCAACAATATTAAAGCAAAAAATAAGTTTCGTTTAAAAGTGATGATTGTCGCCATACTGTTAGCTTGCTCTTTGGCTATTCCATTAATTGGCAGTATTAATCAAGAATTCGTTTACTTTCATGATTTAGCCGCATTATCACCTTATATTATTACTATTTTTTCACTTGTTGTGCTGGGATTTTTTGCTTGGATAAGCAATGAAAATTTTTAAATAGTGAAATTGTTTTCAAGAGAATGTAGGCCAATTAGTATTAAATTCGCAATACAATGTATTGGTTAATATGCGACAAGGTATTGCTAAGCGCTTTTACATTGAAATAGCCGTTTTAGCTTTTAATTGTTGTATGAAAATTTAATTTGCATAGCTAACTGAATGCGAATGGAAATTTTAAAAAGGTAGACTTTCATAGCCATGCTGCTTAGCATAATAATTTCGCTGCATTCCTCTTTGTGTTTACGCGAACTATTGAAAATATTAGTGTCAATTTAAAATAATTGTTTTAAGTTAACTGTACTTAAATTAGGTATCAATCATTGAACATATTAATTCTTTCAAATAGAGACTTAGCAAGCAATTTTGCTTTAAATTTATTAATACCTAAATTAATCGGTGCGCATAAAGTACATCTTTGGCTTTCAGGGAAAGTTGGTAAAAAGCGTGTTTTACCTGAACAATTGAGTCGACTTAAGTTTTTTGAACAAGACTTATTTAATCAATTATTAAGCCCATTGTTTTCAGGTAAAAAAATCGATAAGTTGAAAGGGTTTGAAAGTTTTCAACCTTATTTAGCTTCCGAGTTACTTGAAGTCAATGACATTAATACACCAAAAACTATCGCGAGAATAAAAGATCTTGCCCCTGATTTAATCGTTTCAATCCGTTATGGAGGAATTTTAAAAGAGGACTGTATTAATATTCCAATTAAAGGGGTGTTAAATCTTCACTCGGGAATTTTGCCTCACTATCGTGGGGTTATGGCCACTTTTTGGGCTTTGCTTAATGGCGATGAAAAAATAGGAACCACACTGCACACAATCGATGATGGAAGTATTGATACTGGGAAAATAGTAAAAATTTCAACGTTAGATGTACAGTCCAATAAATCCTATCTTTGGCATGTCCTTGAGTTATATAAACAGGGCGTTGTCGATGTCTTTGATACAATTACATCTATTGCGCAGGATAAGAAAGTGTTGAAGTCAGCTCAACCTAAAGATAATGCTTATTTTACCTTCCCTACAAACGAAGAGTTAACCGTATTTGAACAGCAAGGTTTGAAATTGGTTGATGAGCAAGAACTGCTATGTTTTATAAGAAAAAACTATTTGTAAGCTTATTAACTGACGATCAAGCCAAGTTAGTCATGCCACTGGAATTCGCTCAGAAGTGTCTTAAAATCATTTAGTCTTATCCTTAAACTCACACAAACCTTTAATATTGCAAGCGCCGCAGCCTAGCTTTCAGGCAACACAGGTAAAACGGCCATGAAGAATTAACCAGTTGTGAACATCTACTTTGAATACTTTTGGTACAACCTTTAAAAGCTTGTTTTCAACTTCAACGACATACTTACCCATAACTAATTTAGTTCGGTTGGAAACTCTAAAAATATGGGTGTCCACGGCGATGGTAGGTCAGCTAAAAGATAATAAAGGTAGATCAACCTTTTCTATTAATTCCATGTTTGTTTAGGGCTATTGTTATAGGTTTGATAAATATCACTCTCGTTAATTTTTGACGAATTTTTACTAAATAAAACAACATCACCAACAAGTGAAAAATGCCCAACTTGGTTATATAAAGTGGTGACAGTCTTATCAGACTCGATATCGTAAATATTTATTTTGCTCTCGATAGGGTCGTAAAACGCAACGCGATTTTCACTTTTTTTGACGTTAAATTGCCTTCCATAAAAAGGATTTACGTTATGTTTAGGCAACAATAAAGGTGTTGCATCTTCGCCATGATACCAATTTCCGTCTTGATCATTCCAAAGCCAATTGTCTGTTGTAGAAGTGTATTGAATGCTTCGCCATTTCGAGTCAATTCGTTTCATTGAATTGTCGTCTAAATTAAATTCAACAACTTGCCAGTTTGAATCGAGTTTTATGCTAAAGCTTATTATGTTGAGGGATTTAAAAGACACACCTCTAAATTCTTTTTCTGGTAACGGCAGTACTTTTGTCTCACCAGTGGTTGTGTTAATTACGTGAATAGAATTTAAAGTAACTCCAGCAATGCTTTGTTCCTTTGGGGACCAAGTTAAATCGATATAGTGTCGACCATCAGCAAACTGGGTGATTTTTTTCTTCTTTTTTGTCTCACGATCATACAACCAAAGCTCTTCGTTACCTGTGGTTAAGCTGATATATGCCACTTGTTTTGTGCTAGGTGATAATACTGCGAGTCTTTCATCGAAGGTATCATTTAGTATGGACTGTGTTTGATCTTCAGAGATCTTATATTCATCAACATTTACATCATGCTCAAATACTGAAAACGCATAATCAACACCATTACTGTGTCTTTCTGGCCGATGTAATTGTTGTGAACTCGTAAACAGAATTGTTTTATCGCTGCCGTTTAGAGAATATTGCACAATTTCACGAGCTGGATGTTCACCCATCATGACAACGTGCTTGCCATCATGCGACCAGATACCGCAACAAATATAGGCATTTAGTTTGAACAATAAGGTTAATTGCTGTGTCTCTAAGTCGAGTTGATAAAACCCCTCCCATTGTTGTTGATTCGGCGATGATATAAGCAGCTTGTTTTCGGTAGGATGAAGGTCAAATTGACTGTTACCATTTAAATGTAACTCGGGCTGCGGCAACCATCGAGTTTGACCGGAATTAATATCCAGTGAATAAAGCGAGTAAGGTTTATTCAACCCTGGAGATTCAGAGAAAATGACAATATTATCGTCATGGGTGAATTTTATAGCGCCATAGCTGCCAGGTTTGCAGGTATGTATTAATGTAGGTTTAGACATTACTAAGCCATCAAACTCGCGAATAAAATACTGACATTTTTCGGGGGAACCAACCAGATAAACAAGTTTTGTGCCTTTATCATTCCAACTGCCTGGGCCGACTCCGTTTTCTTCTCCGTGATTGATTTCAACTTGCTCACCAGAAAAGATGTTTTTTACGAACAGTTTAAATTTTTCCCCATCATTATTCATATAAGCGAAGCGAATACCGTCCTGCGCAAAGCTAGGAAAATACTCGCTGCCGATATCTGTTGTGACGGCCTTGGCTGAAATAAAAGTATTAGTGGGAGAGTGGTCTGAAAAATAAAACCAAAATAATGAAGCAAAAATTAAGGGTAATAAGAAAAGTTGGACCCGCTTGTCAAACCATCTCTTAGGATAAGAAATATCTTGTTTGGTAAGAAAGTCAGTTGAATCTGTTAATTGCGTGGCAGACGCTATAAATCGGTAGCCCCGTTTAGGTATTGTTACAATAAATTGAGGATTTCGAGCGTCATCTTGTAGTACTTTTCTCAGTTTAGTGATCAATTTACTTACTGTATTGTCACTGACGTAGCGACCATGCCAAACATTATCTAATAGCTGTTGTTTACTAATAACTTGATATGGATGGCGGCAAAAATAAGTTAAAAGCTCACCCACCATAGGTTCTATTCGAACCATATTTTGTTCATTGTGTAACGTTTGATGCTGTTCGCTAAACTCAAAACCTTCAATTTTCCAACGCATACCTATCCATATACCTATTACGTAGCCCTTTAAAATAAAGGTTGTCACAAAAAGTCATAACGATTCACCTCTTTGTCAGGACTTTATCTTTTTGCATCTATAGAGTGAAACCATCCGCGATGAAAACTATACAAAGGAAGCACAAATGAAAAAAATAAGTTTAACATCTATAGCGATTTATTCAGTTATTATATTACTAAAATTTATGCCAAATACCTATGCAGCAGATGAACAGACATACCCTATCTCCAACATTATTTCCAAGGCTGATTTAAGCACCGAATCTGGACAACTTGCACTTTTGACATCTGATGACATTAAGAGCGATTTATCGTCTTTTGCACAAAGCCTAAAAGAGAAAGAAATAAACCAACAAAGCATGTTTAGCAAAATTGCATTGTTTTCACTACGAGAAGATATTGACAAAATATCGAGTGCTATTAGGCAACAACAAAATACGTTGGAATATTCTCATTACCAATTTTTTCATCAAACTCGCCTTGCCTTAAACGGTCAAAAGTCAACTAAAGAAAGTTTTGTAAATAAAGCCAATGATTTAATTAAAAGTAAGTTTGAGCATTTGAATGATGAAGGGTTTGTTCAATTGTCGCTTGCACTTGGTTGGTCGGTTTCGAACGCCAAAGAATATGTTTTAAACATCTTTAAACAGCTGCAAAAAAAATCATTGTTGACTCGAGGTGACATGATAAACCTTGCGGTTAATTATCACTTATATCAGGTCCTCGACGCCATCATTCCTATTGTGAACGACATTGTACAATTGGAACAACAGGACCGATTTGTCATTCAACCGGATGTACTTGTGAAATTAAAAAATGGTATTGAAATTTCTACTACGATTGTCAGAAGTCGAGGTCAAACCAAGCCTAACAGTACCGCCTTGCAATACACCATCTATGCAGATGAAACCGCACACATCAAAGCTGCCATGCATGCCGCTGCACATGGTTATATTGGTATAGTTGCCAATTCTCGAGGAAAGCGTTCGAGCAATAACGACATCGTGCCGTGGGAGCACGAAGGAGAAGATGCATCACAACTGATCAATTGGATCACTGAGCAAGTTTGGAGCGATGGTAACGTTGTTATGTACGGTGGCAGCTATAACGGTTTTACGCAATGGGCGACGGCAAAACATATGCCGAAAGGTCTAAAAGCAATGGCGCCATATGTCGCTGCAAATTTGATAACCGGCCTCCCTTATGAAAACAACATTGCATTGACTGGAAATTTCGAGTGGCCATTGTATGTTACCAACAACAAAACCGTTGATAACAGCATTTATAGTGACTGGCAAAGAACAAATAACATTATCAATGAACTCTATAGTAGCGGCCGTCCTTTCGTCGATATTGACAAAATAGCCAATAAACCAAGTCCGTGGCTGCAAAAATGGTTAGCACACCCAGAAGACGCTCCTTACTATCAAAAAATGGTTCCTCATCAGGACGACTACAAACACATCAACATACCTGTACTAAGCATTACTGGCTATTTTGAAGGAGGCCAGATCTCAGCCTTACATTATATGCATGAGCACTATAAATATAATGAAAATGCTAATCACGCACTGTTAATTGGTCCTTATAATCATGGGTCAGCACAAGGGAAACCTCGTTCTCATCACAGTAACTATGAACTTGATCCTGTCGCTTTAGAAAAAGACACTGAAGAAATTACATTTGCATGGTTTGATCATATTTTGAAAGGCAAAACAAAACCCAAGCTAGTGCAAAATAAAGTGAACTATCAAATCATGGGGGCAAACGAATGGCGTTTTGCAGACTCGTTACAAGCGCTCAACCAACGACACTTAAGCTTTTATATTCAAACAAATAAACCGGACACAGAGCACAATTATTTGTTAGCACAAACACCTTCTTCACACGCGAATCATTACATAGAGCAAACGGTAGATATGAGCGACAGAAGTGAACAACGTAACCGCTCGCAATGGCCGGTAATTAGTGAGCAAATAAACAAACAAGGAGGTATTCAAATAGAAACGCCAGTGTTTAAACAAGATATGGAACTCACCGGAGCAATTTCAGGTTTTTTTGACATAGCCGTCAATAAGAAAGACGTGGATATCGGGTTTAATTTCTATGAAGTCACCGCGGATGGAAATGCTTTCCACTTAAACAATTATCGAAGTCGAGCGAGTTATGCTGACGATATGAGTACAAGACGTTTATTAACGCCAAATGTTAAACGACGTGTTCCAATAGTTAATGCACGCTTTACGTCTAAGCTGATTGAAAAGGGCAGTAAAATAGTCCTTGTATTAAATGTAAATAAGAATGTCGAAGCGCAAGTTAACTTAGGCTCTGGAAAACTGGTTAACCATGAAACACTGTTAGATGTCGGCAAACCAATGAAATTGAAATGGTATTTATCGTCACAAATTAATTTACCCCTAAAACCTTGGGTTAAAGAAATTTAAACAATCACGTTTGATCTGTGTTTAATGTGAAAATCCTGCTAACTGAATAAAATCATTTGGTTAGCATGAACTAACATATTCTCGTTTTTATTCAGTTTTATCCTTGAACTCACATAAGTCTTCAATAATACAAGCACCACATTTAGGTTTTCGAGCAAAACAAGTATAGCGACCGTGAAGAATTAGCCAATGGTGCACGTCAACCTTAAATTCAGCAGGTACTACTTTTAGTAGCTTTTTTTCTACTAGATCAACGTTTTTACCCATGGCTAGTTTAGTACGGTTGGAAACTCTAAAAATGTGGGTGTCCACGGCGATGGTAGGCTAGTCAATAGATAATTAAGGTAGATAGAATAGCCACAATTAATGTGTTTTATTCAACTTGCTATTCAGAAAACTTTATTGTGTATGTTTTGTTATGATATGCTATAAAATGTAATGAAATATATCTTTTGGGGTTAGCTATGGGCATAGTAAAAATTTCAGATGAACTTCATGAGGAAGTTCGGAAAAACAGCACAGTAATGGAACGTTCAATCAACTCTCAAGCAGAGTTTTGGATGAAGATTGGCCGGGTTGCAGAGCAAAATCCAACGATGACATACGAGCAAATTATTGAACGAGAAAAGAAAAATCAAAATATTGAAACCATGAAACTTATCAATGAATAATATCAATATTAAAACAGGGGAAGAAATTTCGCTCATGCGTGAATCTGGCCGATTACTCGCGGCTGTTTTTGATGAGTTAGACAGATTTGTTGAAGTTGGTAAATCAACGCTTGAAATTAATGATTTTGTCGAAGACATAATTGTTAGTAAGTTGAACGCTCGACCAGCAAGCAAAGGACAATATGGTTACCAATACGTTTTAAATTCATCAATAAATGAGGTTGTTTGCCATGGCGTACCTTCTGTTGCGAAAAAACTAAAGAACGGCGATATTGTTAATATTGATGTCACTTTAGAAAAGAATGGATTTATATCTGATAGTAGTAAAATGTATTGTATTGGTAAGGTAGCGCCTATCGCTAAAAAATTGGTCGATGTTACTTATGAAGCTATGTGGAAGGGTATACAGACAGTAAAACCTAACTCAACAATAGGGGATATAGGGCATGCTATACAGAGTCACGTTGAAAAGCATGGTTACAGTGTCGTAAAAGATTATTGTGGGCATGGTATTGGTAGGGAAATGCATGAAGCGCCTCAAATTTTACATTATGGTAAACCTAATTCAGGAATTACCTTAAAAAAAGGTATGACTTTTACTATCGAGCCTATGATCAATCAAGGAGCATATAAAACCAAGACCAAAAAAGATGGCTGGACAGTGGTTACTCGAGACAAAAAGTTATCTGCTCAATGGGAACATACAGTTTTGGTTACCTCTGACGGCTTTGAAGTGCTTACACTTAGAGATAATGAACGCTTTTGACGTTTGATTTTAAATACAGACAATAATTAAAGTCTGAATGGTTGTCATAGTTATCGTTAGAGTTAGTTGTTACTAAATAGTTGCGTTTGGCTATTCAGTTTTATCCTTGAACTCACACAAGTCTTCAATGATACAGGCACCACAACGAGGTTTGCGGGCAACACAGGTATAACGACCGTGAAGAATTAGCCAATGGTGTACGTCAACCTTAAATTCAGCTGGTACCACTTTTAAAAGTTTTTGCTCTACTAGATCAACGTTTTTGCCCATGGCTAATTTAGTGCGGTTGCTTACACGGAATATATGAGTGTCAACGGCTATGGTGGGCCAGCCAAAAGCGGTATTCAGTACAACGTTTGCGGTTTTGCGGCCTACGCCAGGTAATGCTTCTAGTGCTGCTCTATCTTCTGGGACTTCACCACCATGTAAGTCGACTAACATTTGGCAGGTTTTTATCGTATTAACAGCTTTGGTGTTAAATAAACCTATGGTTTTGATATAAGATTTTAATCCGTCTAAACCTAAATCAAGTATAGCTTGAGGGGTATTGGCAACAGGATAAAGTTTAGCCGTAGCTTTATTAACACCCACATCGGTTGCTTGGGCGGATAATAATACCGCAATGAGTAATTCAAAGGGACTTGAAAAGTTTAATTCAGTCGTTGGATGCGGATTATCATCGCGTAAGCGAGTTAATATTTCTAAGCGTTTTTCTTTATTCATTTTTATTTTTTTATTAATTAAGTTAGGCAGTTATATAATTTCTTTACTTGTTATAACCACTTAACTGTCAAAGTTTACTCGAACACGCTCTATTTGAGCGTCTGCTTGTTTGGGGGCTTTTTCTGCTAATTTAGCATCAATTTTATTTTTAGCTGCAATCAAAAAGCCCATCGCGATAAATGCACCAGGGGGGAGTATGGCTAATAAAAATTGATTATCTAATTGAAATACTTCGATTCTTAATACACTTGCCCACTCGCCGAGTAATAAGTCTGCGCCGTCAAATAGCGTTCCTTGCCCTAATATTTCTCGAATACCGCCTAATACTATTAGTACTAATAAAAAACCTAAACCCATCATAAAACCGTCAAAACTCGCCTGTTTTAAAGGGTTTTTAGAGGCATAGGCTTCTGCACGACCAATGATAGCGCAATTGGTAACGATAAGGGGGAGGAAAATGCCTAAAGATTGATAAAGCCCATAAGTAAATGCATTCATCAATAATTGAACACAGGTAACAAAAGCGGCAATAATTAAAACAAAAATAGGAATACGTATTTCTTTAGGTACCCATTGTTGGATAGCTGACACGGTAGCATTTGAGCAAACTAAGACAAACATAGTCGCAAGACCTAAGCCTAATGCGTTTGTAACTGTTGAAGTCACTGCAAGTAATGGACACAAACCTAATAGTTGCACTAAGCCGGGATTGTTTTTCCATAATCCCTGCCAGGTGAGTTCTTTGTATTCGTCTGATAGTTTCATGACTTATCCGATCTCAGCATTTGCTGAACAATTTGCTGCGGTGTTAAACAGCTCAGCTTTATGTTGGTTAAAATAGTTGGTGGTTCTTTTCACGGCATTCACTACGGCACGTGGGGTAATTGTGGCACCGGTAAATTGATCAAACATGCCGCCGTCTTTAGCTACTCCCCAACGGTTATCATTTTCGTCGAGGATCTGTTTACCGTTAAAACTTAAAATCCACTGACTTTTTCGTAATTCCACTTTATCACCTAAGCCTGGGGTTTCTTGATGTTTAATAGTACGAACACCACTAATTGAACCGTCTATGTTTATGGCGACTAATAAAAATATATTACCGTTGTATCCATCAGGCGCAGTCGTAGTTATTGCTGCGGCGATAGGGGTATTATTATTTGTTGCTAAATAGGCTTTTTGTGGCTCTTCACCTAATTGCGTATCTTTAATAATAATACATGTTTGACTAATGGAATTATTATGACTGTTTGGATTAATAATACTGGATAAAGTAGAAATAAGTTGCTGTTGTTCTTGTTCTTTAATTTCGTCTTTTGTTAAAAAATTGACAAAAGCAATCAGCGCAGTACAGGCAACGGCAAAAAGAGCGAGTAATTTGGCGTTCTTTTCAATAGTATTTCGCATCATGATTCCTATTTATGTCCGTAAGTGCGAGGTCGAGTGTATTGATCGATTAAAGGCGCTGACATATTACATAACAACACAGCAAAGGCGACGGCATCCGGATAACCACCAAATTTGCGAATGATAAAGACCAAGAAGCCAGCTAACGCGCCAAAAATTATACGACCTTTAACACTGGTTGCCCCTGAAACAGGATCGGTAAGAATAAAAAAGGCGCCTAACATACATGCCCCATTAAACCAGTGAAATAGTGTTGATGCGTTACTATCAGAGCTAATTAAAAAAGCAATAAATGAACAAATAAATAAGCTACCTAAAAAACTCAATGGCGTAACTAACGGAATCGCTTTTTTAAATAATAAAAAGATACCACCGAGTAAAAACGCTAAATTGATTGACTGCCAGCCGACACCAAAATATTCGCCAATAACAATATTATTCATGCTTTCATTGATCGTTAACCCTAAGGTCAAACTCGTTTTTACAGTATCCAATGGCGTTGCCATCGTATGACCATCGATATGAGTGCGTAACTGTTCGACTGAATAACCATCGTAGGTATAGTTAGTAAAAATAACCGATAAAGTATTGATGAAATCTAAAGGCACAGACATTAATTCAAGTGGAGGTTGCCAAGAGGTCATTTGAACAGGGAAAGATATTAATAGCATGACATAACCTGCCATTGCAGGGTTAAACGGGTTTAAACCAATACCGCCATAAAGCTGTTTCACGATTGCAATGGCAAATATACTTCCAATGACCGAAATCCACCATGGTGCTAAAGCTGGCAAACTGATGCCGAGCAATATAGCCGTTAAAATAGCGCTTCCATCAAAGAGCTGCTCACTAACCTTTTTTTCTCTTAACGATAAAACGGTAAATTCTGTTAGCAAAGCTGTCGCAATGGCCAAACTGATATGGATAATGTTGCCCCAACCAAAAAAATACCATTGAGTAAGGATGCCGGGAATAGTGGCATATATCACCAAACGCATTAATGCTGATGTTTTGCTTTGCAGGTGATTATGAGGAGAACTTGCGATCCAATAGGCCATTTTTATTTTGACTCTGCTTGTTGTTTTTTGGCTTTAGCTTTGGCAACTGCTGCGGCTATACGGGCTTTTTTATCAGTAGCTGCATCATTTACTGATTCATCTTGTTTGGCATTTTTTAACGTGTTATTTGCTGGAGCTAATGATTCACTTTTTAGCTCAGCTTGTTGTTTTTTGGCTTTCGCTTTGGCAACCGCAGCGGCAATTTTAGCTTTTTTAGCTTCCGCGGGAGATACATCAACCGTATTATCTGACTTTGATGTAGTCGCTGTTGTTTGGTCTACGGCTAATTTTTTGGCTTTTGCTTTAGCAACTGCAGCGGCAATTTTAGCTTTTTTCGCTTCTACAGGGTCTATATCACTCTTATCTTCACTATTACCTACAACGGTTTCCGCTTTAATTTCATCGGGTAGTGTTTCAGAGACAGAAAGATTATTTTTTGCTGCTTGTTTTTTCGCTTTTGCCCTAGCTATGGCCGCGGCCACTTGAGATTTTTTTTCTGAACTGTCGGTTGAGTTTTCAACATTTTCGTTAGCGGGCTGGGCATTTGCTTGCGCTTTTTTCGCTTTCACTCTAGCTAAGGCTGCAGCAACTGCCGACTTTTCATTATTTGCTTCTGGGGTACCGGAATTCATGCGAGCTTTGCGCGCTGCAGCCGCTTTCTTATGTTTTTCTTCTCGCGCTAATTTTTCTCGTTCTAATCGTAACTTACGCGCTTCAAAACGAACTTTTGCTTTTTCTGCTTTTAAATCAAGTAAATGTTGCTGACGAATTTCAGCCTTTGCAACACGATAATAATGTACTAACGGGATATGGCTTGGACATACATACGCACATGCACCGCATTCAATACAATCAAATAAGTTTAATGTATTAAGTTGTTGATGATCTTTCGCTTTAGCACTCCATTGCAGCTCTTGAGGTAGCAACTGGCTAGGACACACTTCTGCACATTGCCCGCAACGAATACACTCTACTTCTTGGTTGTCATTAGGAATTTCTTCTTCACTAGGCGCTAAAATACAATTAGTGGTTTTAACAATCGGCACTTGATTATTTGGCAGGCTAAATCCCATCATAGGGCCGCCCATAATAATATGCTTCTTTGCTTGTTGCGGATAACCACACTCATCCAACAAAAATTCTACGGGAGTTCCTAATAATGCCCAAACATTTTGAGGTTTTGCTAATGCTTGACCACTCACTGTGACTACTCGTTTTATGAGTGGAGTGTCATGAATCACGGCATCGGCAATGGCAAAGCAAGTTGCTATATTTTGCATCACAATACCTAAGGTGGTTGGTAGTACACCTGATGGAACTTCGGTACCTGTTAATGCCATGATTAATTGTTTTTCACCGCCTACAGGGTATTGAGTGGGTAAAACACAGACTTTTATTTTATCAATGTCTTTAGTCGCGTTTTGTAATGCTTGTATAGCCTCTGGTTTATTATCTTCAATACCAATGAGGATAAAGGCCGGTTCAAGTAAGTGATCAAGAATGTTTATCCCGTCAAGAATCGCTGAACTATGTTCTCTAACTAACAAGTCATCTGCTGTAATGTAAGGTTCACATTCAGAGGCGTTAATAATTAAATAATTGATTTGCGATTTAGTGCTTACTTTTATATGTGTAGGAAAGCCTGCGCCTCCCATCCCTGAAATTCCTGCATTACTGATTTTTTCAATAATGTCAGGTTTTGATAATTGTTGATACTCAGGACATATAGTACGTTCACGCCATTTGTCTTCACCGTCAGGAATTAATGTTATACATAACTCTTCTAAACCAGATGGGTGGGCAATGGTAGCATTTTCGATGGCTGCAATTTTCCCACTTGTTGGTGCATGTACAGGTACCGATAAGGGAAGGGTAGAACGTGTAAGGGCTTGTCCTTTGAGTACAATGTCGCCCACGTTTACCAGTAATTCGCCCGCTTCACCAATGTGTTGTTGAATCGGTATTACGAGTTTTTCAGGTATCGGAAGTTGGAGAATCGGTTTATTAGATGTGAGAAATTTCATTTCAGGGGGGTGAATGCCACCATGAAACTTCCAAAATTGCCCTTTTTCTATGCGTTCAATGACAGATTCCACTTAAACCTCTTTCCCTTGTGGTGTTGCATCTAATTCTACGACAGGAATAGTATTTAAATCCCATTGCCAATTTCGAGTTGTTTGGCGAATAGGACGCATTTCAATACAATCAACAGGGCAAGGTGCTACACATAAATCACAACCTGTGCACTCATCAATAATTACTGTATGCATTTGTTTTGTTGCGCCGATAATGGCATCTACCGGACAGGCTTGAATGCATTTCGTACAGCCGATACAGTCTTCCTCAATGATAAAGGCGACTTTCGGGGTGTTATCTGTTTCGTGATTGCCATCTAATGGTTGCACTTCAACTCCCATCAAATCAGCGATTTTTTTAATCGTGTCATCACCACCAGGCGCGCATTTATTGATGGCTTCGCCATTTGCAACCGCTTCTGCATATGGTTTGCAGCCTGGGTATCCACATTGGCCACATTGTGTCTGTGGCAACAAAGCGTCAATTTGTTCAGCTAGCGGGTCGCCTTCCACTTTAAACCTTACTGATGCATAACCAAGTAAGGCACCAAAGACTAAACCGATAGCGCCGATAACTAAAATAGCAATAATTATTGTCATTAAAACTTAACCAACCCAGTGAAGCCCATAAATGCAAGAGACATTAAACCTGCTGTGATCATCGCGATTGCCGACCCTTTAAATGGCGTAGGTACGTCTGCATTCGCGAGCTTTTCGCGCATAGCTGAAAACATGATTAATACTAACGAAAAGCCAAGTGCGGCGCTGAAGCCATAAATAATGGATTCTAAAAAGTTATGTTGTTCATACATGTTTAACAAAGCGACACCTAACACAGCACAATTTGTCGTAATTAGCGGTAAAAATATTCCCAGTGAACGATATAAGTTTGCGCTAGTTTTATGCACGACCATCTCAGTAAATTGTACAACAACAGCAATGACTAAAATAAATGTCATTGTAGTTAGGTAATCAAGCCCTAAAGGGGATAGAACGTAGGTTTTTACTAGGTAGCTTAATAGTGAAGCTAAGGTCATAACAAACGTAGTTGCATATGACATGCCTATGGCGGTTTCTGTTTTAGAGGACACACCCATGAACGGGCATAAACCGAGAAACTTCACAAGCACGAAGTTGTTAACTAATACTGTGCCCACTAATAATAATAGGTAATCAGTCATGCTAATTTAATAATAATGAATAAGTTAGCCTTATTATCCGATTTTATTCGCAAGATAACAACCGATCTATTGAAAAATTATTATTGCATATGCAACAAGTATTGCTGTGAGTGAGCCTTTGTCATGATTGTTTTACGAATCATCATCGAATTGTTTGCTATTACTGAGTTTAAACAGTGTATAGCTCAGTTTTGTTTGATTGATGTGTCGATTGACTGGGAAAGATATATTTGAGGTTAATTGAAAAGAAACGTAAGGGGTTATGATTAGTGCACTTACGTTTCTTTATAGATCGAAACTTTCGATATTTGAACCATTGTTATGTTTTACAAGGGTTCTGGTTTACCAATATGAAAACCTTGGCAACCATCTATAAATAGTTTTTCTAAAGTAAAAATTTCTTCCTGACTTTCAACACTTTCAGCTAATACAGTAATACTTAATCTATGCGCTAAATCTACCATTAAGCGTAAAAAGTATTGATTGTTTTTATCTTCATCAATATCTCGAGTATAAGTGCTGTCCATTTTTATGTAATCAGGTTTTAGATCCCTGAAAAATTTAAATGAGGTTAAACCTACACCAAATCGTTCTACCGTGACTCTTGAACCAGCACGATGGATCATATCGATAAAGCGTTTACTGGTTTTAATATTTTGTTGTAAGCCAAACTCAGTAATTTCAAAGATAAGGTTTTTGCTAATTGCAGGATCACGCAATAATTTTCTTTCTAACCAAATTAAGAACTGTTCATCATGAATAGTACGCGAACTGACATTAATTCCAAATTGCTGATCATGTAAGTTTTTATCTTTTATTTCAGCGATCACTTTTTCAATGATCATCCGATCAATGGCAACTATTTTGTCTAGTTTTTCGGCCATAGCAATGAACGAGGCAGTCGGTAGCATCTCGTCATTAACGTTTAAAAACCTTGCTAGCACTTCATTATAGGTTTTAGTGTTTCTACTGGTTGGTTTAATGTGTTGAATAAGTAAAGTTAAACGGTTGTATTTTATTACATTATCAATTTCTTGGCGCCAGTTTTGATTACCATAGCTAGCGCTAGAACTTTCTAAAATACTACTATCAGTTTGAGAGTACCACGAGTTTATTTGTTGGGTTTGCGCCACACTAATGCCAGTATCTGCTAATGCTAATAACTCACCAAGCGGATTGTCACTCTTAAAACTAACTAAACCCGTATAACCTACAGAATCTAGGTCTGATGATTGTTGATACTTATTAAATTGATTCGTTAATTCTTTTGCGTAATTTTCTGCATCTTTTAAGGTTGTATTGGGTAAAACCGTAGCAAAATCTGAACTGTTTAATCTAAAAATCTTTGCAGCTTGAAATTTTGCCGAAGCTGTTTTCATTATATCTGCGACTTTACAAATATAATTATCACCTTCGGTATAGCCATGAATTTGATTAATCGTTTGTAGTTCAGAACAACGGGTTATTGTAAGGACACCAAAATCAATTGATTCACTTTTAGTTTCAAAAAATTGAACGAATCGAGAACGATTTTCTAATTGAGTAAGTGGTTCAATAAATGCTTCTTTTTCTAAAGCGCCAGCATCGGAGATATGACTATTTATTTGGTTTTTAATTTCACTGATACCTGCATTTAATTCAGGTAAGTCAAAAATATCTTCGTCTTCAGTTTTATCGGTATTATTTAATACATGAGTGAGTTCATTTTTAATTTGCTTATTAATACTACTGATAATGTTTTTATAACGGTTAATACTAAATTTACCGGCGATAAAGACAAAAATTAACGATAAAATTAACATGGTTGCACAAACGACAATTAAATAATGTGCATAATTTGATGCATTGGTTTGCAAAGAAACGATAAAACCTTGCGGTGATATTTTTTGTGTTGTCGCTTTAGGGGTAAGCAAGTTGGATATAATATCGCTTTTAGAGGTAGACTCAAAAATAATGTTATTTTCAGCATTAGTCACTTTAAAAAATGAAAATCGTTGATTTTGCATTATTTTTTTCGAGAGTGACTCTATATTCTCAGCAGAACTATGGGCTAAATAGAGCTTAATTAAGTCATGCTGTTTTTTTTGTTGAAGTAAAACTTGCTCAGAAGTAATGAAAAAAGCAACGACAATAAAAATAATACTTAAAATTGCGGTGCTGATCATATTTCGTGAGATCAACTGCGAGTATGTATACATAAAAAACCCTAAAACTAATTAAAACATACCAATAGATGAGACAAACTTATCTATTACTCAATCAATTATAGTCGATGTGTTGTAAATAACAGCTTACTAGAATAATTGAGATGTTAGGTTAATAAATCATTAATCAATGCTATAGCATGAATAAAATAGCAATACTAAGCAACTGTTAATTCGTAATTTATCTTCTTAATCAATCTATTTACAAACGAAGGCTTGTTTTTCTGTTTTTTGTAACCTAATTAAACGAAGTAATCGTAGATAGGTACTTGCGATTCTTGTCTTAGCGCTATATAATTTACTCGTTTTATTCCGTGGCAGTATTTCACTGAAAGTTATTACAAAGATTTGTAGTCTCTTATTATTGTTTCGGTTCATTATTTCAAATTAAATACATTGTTATTTGAAATAATACACATTGCGGGTTCAGTGAAAATAGGCCCCGATATGGGGTTTTTTTGTACCTTGAAAAGGTACCTGACAGCATGTGTTTTCGCTGGGCTATATGCCCTTTTTTTGTATCCAGATATATTGGAATTGGAGAAGTTGATTGGCTAAATTTGAACATAAATTAACAGACATGTTACGACCAGCTGTAGAAGAAGTTGGTGTTGAATTATTAGGTATAGAGTTCGTTAGTGCGGGTAAACACTCGATACTACGTCTTTTTATCGACCATGAAAATGGCATTGATGTTGATAATTGTGCTGAGGTTAGTCGTCAAGTAGGTGCATTGCTTGATGTAGAAGATCCAATTAGTACTGAATACAATTTAGAAGTTTCATCTCCTGGTTTAGACAGACCTCTATTCTCTCTAGCTCACTATCAAGCAGTGGTAGGTGAAACAGTGAACATCAGATTATCTCTACCGTTAAATGGACGTCGAAAATTCAAAGGCATATTAAATGCTGTTGAAAACGATATGTTAATAGTAACGGTAGATAATGAAGAGTATGAACTTGTTTTCAGTAATGTTGACAAGGGCAATCTTGTTCATAATTTTGAAAAATAGTGTATTGAATTATAACGAATATTAAAGGCTAAGTAGCATGAGTAAGGAAATATTACTGGTAGTAGATGCTGTATCTAACGAAAAAGCATTACCTCGTGAAAGTATTTTTGAAGCGATGGAAACTGCATTAGAAACTGCCACGAAAAAGAAGTATGAAGGGGATATTGTTGTACGTGTTTGTATTGACCGTAAAACAGGCGAATTTGATACGTTTAGACGTTGGTTAGTGGTTGCCGATGATGCAGAAACAGAAAACCCATTTGCAGAAATGAGTTTATCGGCTGCTCAATATGATCAACCTGATTTAGTGGTTGGTGATTATGTTGAAGAACAAATTGAATCGGTTAAATTTGACCGTGTAACCACGCAAACGGCAAAACAAGTAATTGTACAAAAAATACGCGAAGCCGAACGTGCATTAATAATTGATGCTTATCAAGATCAAGTTGGTGAATTAATCACTGGTGTTGTGAAAAAAGCGAGCCGTGAAAGTGTCATTCTTGATCTAGGCAATAATGCGGAAGCAATTATTTATCGTGATGATTTATTACCACGTGAAGTATTCCGACCAGGTGATCGTGTTCGTGGTTTGCTTTATGTGATTAAGCCGGAAGCACGCGGCGCGCAATTGTTTGTGTCTCGTACAAAACCAGAAATGCTGATTGAGCTATTTCGTGTTGAAGTTCCAGAGATTGGCGAAGAAATGCTAGAAATCAAAGGTGCAGCACGTGACCCAGGTTCAAGAGCGAAAATTGCCGTTAAATCAAACGACAAACGCATTGATCCTGTAGGCGCTTGTGTTGGTATGCGAGGTTCTCGCGTACAAGCTGTATCAGGAGAATTAGGTGGCGAGCGTGTAGATATCGTTTTATATGATGATAATCCAGCACAATACGTTATCAATGCAATGGCACCAGCTGAAGTTGCTTCAATCATCGTTGATGAAGACAAAGGCACTATGGATATTGCTGTTGAAGAAGGCAACCTTGCTATGGCGATCGGCCGTAGTGGTCAAAACGTTCGTTTAGCTAGTCAATTAACTGGCTGGGAACTTAACGTTATGACTGTTGCTGATATGAATGAAAAACATCAAGCTGAAAATGACAAAGTTTTATCGTTATTTACGGAAAAATTAGATATCGATGAAGATTTTGCCTTATTGCTAGCCGAAGAAGGATTTACTTCACTAGAAGAAATAGCTTACGTACCTGCATCTGAATTATTAGATATTGATGGTATGGATGAAGATATTGTTGAAGAGCTTCGTGAACGTGCAAAAGCAGCATTAACCACTAAAGCATTAGCAAGTGAAGAATCATTAGAGAACGCCGAACCTGCTGAAGATTTATTAAATTTAGAAGGTTTAGAGCGACATTTGGCATTTGTTTTAGCAAGTCGAGGAGTTATTACTCTCGAAGATTTAGCTGAGCAAGGTGTTGATGAAATTTCAGATATTGAAGAGTTAGATGAAACCAAAGCAGGCGAGCTTATTATGGCTGCGCGTAATATATGTTGGTTTAATGAAGAGTAATAGCACCGGGAGTACAAAATAGATGGCATCTGTAACAGTAGAAGAACTTGCCAATGAAATAGGCGCACCGGTCGATAGATTGGTTGGGCAATTGGCAGATATTGGTGTAACGAAAAGTGCATCGGATTCTGTATCGCAAGAAGAGAAAGAGTCTCTTCTTGAACATCTTAAAAAACAACACGGTGATGACTCATCTGCTAAACCAAGCAAGATGACGTTAAGCCGGAAGAAAAAATCTACGTTGACTATGGGTAGCGGAAGTAAAGCTAAATCAGTTCAAGTAGAAGTGCGTAAAAAACGTACTTACGTTAAACGTAGTGAATTAGAAGAGCAACAAATGGCCGAAGCTGAAGCGAAAGCCGCAGAAGAAGCCGCAGCAAAAGCGAAAGCCGAAGCCGAAGCTAAAGCCATTGCAGAAGCAAAAGAAGCCGAGAATGCAAAAGCTGCTGCTGCAGCAAGAGCCGAAGCCGAAGCAGAGCGTAAAGCTCAGGCTAAAGCAGAAGCTGAAGCTAAAGCAAAACAAGCTGCTCAAGCGAAAGCTAAAAATATTGAAGAAGCTCAACAAACACCAGTGAAAGCTGCGGAAAGTGATGAAGCAAAAGCTTTACGCCTTCAACAAGAAGCAGAAGCGGCTGCTAAAATTGAGGCAGAAGCGAAAGAATCTGCTGAAGCTGCACGCAAACTTGCCGAAGAAAACGAAGCTCGTTGGAAAGCACAAGAAGCGGAACGTAAAGCGAAAGAAAAAGAAGTTGTTCATTTAACGTCTTCTAAATACGCCCAAGAAGCGGAAGATAAAGTTGACTCTGCCGATGAAGGTGGACGTCGCCGTCGTAAGAAAAAGAATAATCAACAAGATCGCAATGCTAAAGGCGGTCGTGGTGGTAAAGGTAAACAAACATTATCTGCTCCGCAAAGCTTAAAACATGGTTTTACTAAACCTGTAGAAGCGAAGATGAATGAAGTTCGTATCGGCGAAACAATTTCAGTGGCTGAATTAGCCAATAAAATGTCTGTAAAAGGCGCTGAAGTTGTAAAAACTATGTTCAAAATGGGCGCTATGGCGACTATTAACCAAGTTATTGACCAAGAAACCGCTGCACTCGTTGCTGAAGAAATGGGTCGTGAAGTGGTGTTAGTGAAAGAAAATGCGCTAGAAGAAGCGGTACTTTCTGATCGCGGCGATGCCGGTGATGCTATCACTCGTGCGCCTGTTGTAACTATCATGGGTCACGTTGATCATGGTAAAACATCATTACTTGACCATATTCGTAAAGCAAAAGTTGCTGATGGCGAAGCGGGTGGTATTACACAGCATATTGGTGCTTACCATGTAGAAACAGGTCATGGCATGATCACTTTCTTAGATACTCCAGGCCATGCTGCGTTTACCGCTATGCGTTCTCGTGGTGCTAAAGCAACAGATATTGTAATTATTGTTGTTGCTGCTGACGATGGTGTTATGCCGCAAACAATTGAAGCGATTCAACATGCAAAAGCATCTGAAGCACCAATTATTATTGCTGTTAACAAAATGGATAAAGAAACGGCAGACCCAGATCGTGTTAAAACTGAATTATCTCAACATGATGTTATCCCAGAAGACTGGGGCGGTGATGTTCAATTCTGTCACGTTTCAGCGAAAACTGGTTTAGGTATTGACGAGTTACTTGACTCAATTTTATTACAATCAGAAGTACTAGAACTAACTGCTGTTGTTGATAAAATGGCAAGTGGTGTTGTTGTTGAATCTAAATTAGATAAAGGTCGTGGTCCGGTTGCAACGGTACTTGTTCAAGAAGGTACGTTGAATCAAGGTGATATCGTACTTTGTGGATTAGAATATGGTCGTGTTCGTGCCATGCGTGATGAAAATGGTAAAGCGATTCAATCTGCAGGCCCTTCAATTCCAGTTGAAATCCTTGGATTAAGTGGTGTACCACAATCAGGTGATGAAGCGACAGTTGTTAAAGATGAGAAGAAAGCGCGCGAAGTTGCTTTATATCGTCAAGGTAAATTCCGCGATGTTAAACTTGCTCGTCAGCAGAAATCTAAACTTGAAAACATGTTTGCAAACATGGCTGAAGGCGATATTTCTGAAGTAAATGTTGTACTTAAATCAGATGTTCAAGGTTCTTTAGAAGCGATTTCTGATTCGTTAGTTAAACTTTCAACGGATGAAGTTAAAGTTAAAATTATCGGTTCAGGTGTTGGTGGAATTACTGAAACAGACGCTACATTAGCGGCCGCTTCAAATGCTATTGTGGTTGGTTTTAATGTGCGTGCTGATGCTGCTGCTCGTAAAATTATCGAATCAGAGAAAATTGATTTACGTTACTACAGCGTTATCTATGCTTTGATTGATGAAGTTAAACAAGCAATGAGTGGTATGCTTGCGCCTGAGTTTAAACAAGAAATTATTGGTCTTGCTCAAGTACGTGATGTGTTTAAGTCTCCGAAAATTGGTGCTATCGCTGGTTGTATGGTTACTGAAGGTATTATCAAACGTTCTGCACCTATTCGTGTTCTACGTGAAAACGTGGTTATTTATGAAGGTGAACTTGAGTCATTACGTCGCTTTAAAGATGATGTTCAAGAAGTGCGTAAAGATACTGAGTGTGGTATCGGCGTTAAGAACTATAATGATGTTCGCGTTGGTGACCAAATCGAAGTTTTCGAAACGGTAGAAGTTCAGCGCTCACTGTAAGTTCTATTTAGTGTATTTGACTTTAATTTATTGTTGGTTGAACAAAGTCAGTCTATAAGACTTTGTAAAACCAGCTTTAATTTCAAGTTTCTTATTTTAAATCAGCACAACAGGATCAGAAGAATATTAGAAATGGAGGCTTGGCCTCCGTTTTTGTTAGGAGAATTAAATGGCAAGAGAATTTGCTCGTACCGACAGAGTCGGTCAAGAAATCCAAAAAGAAATAGCGATGATCATTCAGCGTGAAGTGAAAGATCCTCGTTTAGGTATGGTGACAGTTAATGCTGTAGAGATTACTCGTGATTTAGCTTACGCCAAAATATTTGTTACTTTTTTTACCTTAGAAGGTCAAAATGTTGATGAGTCAGTTAAAATTTTAAATGACGCTGCAAGTTATATTCGTACGTTATTAGCCAAGCGTATTAAAGCTCGAATTATGCCTGAATTACGTTTTGTGTATGACAAATCGATGGTTGAAGGTGTCCGAATGGGTAACTTAGTAGATAAAGCGATTGCTGAAGATGAGAAAAATCATGAAAGCGACGTTGATGTAGAGCCAGGAGCAGAATAAGTAAATGGCTAAGCGTAGAAAAGGTCGTCCGATTAATGGCGTTTTATTATTAGATAAGCCATATGAAATGTCGTCAAATAGTGCCTTACAAAAAGTAAAAAGGCTTTATTTTGCCCAAAAAGCAGGACATACAGGTGCTTTAGATCCGTTAGCCACCGGCATGCTTCCTATTTGCTTGGGCGAAGGAACCAAGTTTTCTCAATTTTTACTCGATACAGATAAGCGCTACCTCGTGACGGCCAAGTTGGGGATTAGAACGACCACTAGCGATGCTGATGGTGAAGTTGTTAGTAATAAACCCGTTAATATTTCAGCTGAGCAATTAGCGGATGCACTGGAACACTTTCGAGGTACGACAAAACAAGTACCTTCAATGTATTCGGCGTTAAAATATCAGGGGCAGCCTTTATATAAATATGCTCGGGAAGGTATCGAAGTTCCAAGAGAGTCTAGAGATATTACGGTTTATCACCTTAGCTTGTTACGATTTGAAAATGATGAAGTAGATTTAGATATTCACGTCTCTAAAGGCACCTATATTCGTACTATCGTTGATGATTTAGGTGAATTACTTGGCTGTGGCGCATATGTTGCTCAACTACACCGAAGCGCAGTTGGAAATTATCCAACTGATAAAATGGTGACTATGGAGCGACTTGAAGCTTTACTTGAACAAGCAAATGAGCAAAACATTTCACCTTCAACATTGTTAGACCCGTTATTATTACCTATGAATACCGCATGTGATGGCATTCCTAAAGTATATGTAGATGAGATGTCAGCGAACTTTTTACGACACGGTAATCCTGTTAAAGCTGAAAACTCACCTTTAGAAGGCATGGTACAAGTGTATATCGGCGATATGGATAGTGATGATTTTATCGGTGTCGGTATGATTGATGATGATGGACTTGTTGCTCCCAAACGTATAACGGTTGTAGACGCACAATAAATCTATAAATCTATTGCATTCGTTAGATATGTTGCTAGAATACGCGCTCTTTTACCATCCTCGCTGAATTAGTGTTTGGCAGATGGGATTATTATTAATACCAACTAGGTATTTCACACTAAGGATTAAAAAATGTCTTTAAATGCTACAGAAAAAGCTGCAATCGTTGCAGAATACGCTCAAAAAGAAGGTGATACAGGTTCACCTGAAGTACAAGTTGCTTTATTAACTACGCAAATTAATCACCTTCAAGGTCACTTCCAAGAGCACATCCATGATCATCACTCACGTCGTGGTTTATTACGCATGGTAAGTCAACGTCGTAAATTACTTGATTACTTGAAAGGTAAAAACGTTGAGCGTTACACAACGTTAATCGGTAAATTAGGCTTACGTCGTTAATCGATAGTTTCCTAAAAAAAAAGAGCCTTTCGGCTCTTTTTTTCGTTATAAAGATTGAAAACTAATTAACCCCACAAAATACTTCTACTTGCTTTTCATTAATTGCTAGCTGTTGTACTTTTTCTTGAGCGGTCAATACTTGTAATTCACCTTTCGCATTGGTGTATTGAATTTTATCGAAGCCTTTTAATGTTTCGACATTGGCTTTTGCTTCTTCACATTTATTTGGCGTTGCAGCGATCTCAATAGGTGCCTCAGGCTTCTCATCGGCTGAATCAGATTTTTCGTCTGTTTTAGCTTTAACCGTATTTGACATAGAAATTTCGGTATAGTTATCATGTTTTGGTTGATGCTGACTAAAGTGAACAACATTATTACTATCAACCCATCGGTAAACGATAACATTTTCTGCCATACTATAAGCGAACGAGCTAAACAGAAAAAATCCTAATGTAAATTTTTGAATCATCATACAAATTACCTGATTGTAATTTTCAATATTGAAAATAATTACCTATATAGAACTTATAACAAGTCAATTGCAAGTTTACAAATATTCTGATTGATTTCATGATGATTACATCACTTTTTATATGCGAACTAATAATAGGTATGATAGATTACGCCTTTATTTTTACGAAAAAATTCTTATATGCTAAATAAAAACTCATCTGAGCAAACACCTACACGCGGTATTTATTTATTGCCTAACTTATTAACAACAGCTGGTTTATTCTCTGGTTTTTTTGCTGTTGTATCATCAATGAATGGTCATTTTGAAAGTGCTTCAATCGCCATTTTTATTGCGATGATATTTGATGGACTTGATGGTCGCGTAGCAAGAATGACAAATACTCAAAGTGAATTCGGTGCAGAATACGACAGTATGGCTGATATGGTTTCATTTGGCATAGCCCCAGGACTTGTCGTTTATAATTGGGCTTTATCTGGAATGGGAAAATTTGGTTGGTTGGCGGCATTTGTGTTTGTTGCGGCAGCGGCGTTAAGGCTTGCAAGATTTAATACCCAAGTTGGCGTTGCAGATAAAAGGTATTTCCAAGGATTAGCAAGTCCGGCAGCAGCTGGTGTTATTGCAAGCTTAGTTTGGCTAGGAACTGAATATCAATTAAATGGCCAAGATTTTGGTATCGTAATGGGCGTTATTACCATTGTAAGTGGCTTATTAATGGTGAGCAATTTTAGATATAACAGCTTTAAGGATGTAGATTGGAAAGGTAAGGTTAATTTTATCGTCGTATTATTGATTGTGTTAGTGTTCGTTATTGTTGCTGCTAGTCCAGCGGAACTATTAACTGTCATTTTTGTTCTATATGCATCTTCAGGTCCATTTACAACAATAAGGACGGTTAAAAAGTTAAAGCTGGAACATGTAGTAGGCGATGATGAAGATGCAGAATTTACGTCAACAAAAAATGAAGAGAATGTAGATAAAATAGATTCAGAAAAAGAAAAATAATATTACTTACTATTCCTCTCTCAAGTTATATCGAAAAAAGAGTACTAATAAGTACTCTTTTTTCATTTTTAAATTAGTAAAAAAACACAAATTGTACTATTTTTAATCATTCAACCTTTTCTTTTCAATAATCGACAAAAAAAGGCTTGACCTGAGCGCAGAAATCCCTAAAATGCGCTCCACTTCTTCAGGGAGACCTGAGAAGCGAGTTTTAAGTGGTTTCGTTATCTATATTGATAGTCAAACCTTGAACATAACGTTTAAAAACTTTTTTGAGAAAACCGAAAAAAAACTTTAAATAAAATGTTGACATTAAAACTCAGGTGCGTAGAATGCGCATCTCGCTTGAGGCAAGGGCTAGAACCTGAATCAAGCG
>NZ_BAABWW010000008.1:0-207489 GCF_040362795.1 Thalassotalea sp. SU-HH00458 | reverse complement strand
TCTTTTGATGACCCGTATGTGATGTCTTTTCTATGAAGATATGAAGATATGAAGATATAAAGATATGTCAGTGTGAAATATACGCCCGACACGAAAGAGACCTCTTGTTGCCTACAGCATAGTGAGCATATTTCTGGGACGGAAAGCCTGTTTCTGTGCTTGAAACGCTGAACAACTAGTTTTATGAGTATCCCTGCCTTCGAAACATTCGGCCTTTTATGCAAGTAAATTTTGATGCCACTGATAAAAAGTGTCTGAGTGTGCTTGTCATTAGATGAGAGTAGGTGATTGAAAGGCTTATATACGAGCTAAAGTTCACGAAAGCCCGCTAGCTTGTAGCGGGCTTTTAGATTTCTCTCTATACATTTTTATAAAATTATTTTACCTCAAACCTTGTGAATAGTTTGAATAACTTTATTTCCCTATTGATATCGTTAAATGATCAAAGGTTTTAATTTTATCAATAACTTGTACTACATGATCGTGAGTTGTGTCGTAACTAGGAATCACGACTGCACTGTTTGTATTGTTAGTGGCTAGATAACTTTCTATTCTGGCAGCTAACCTTTCAATATCAACCAATTTGCCATTTAGGGAAACTAAACCAGAATCATTAATTGTCACTACGATTACTGGTGAGTTACTTTTACTACTTTTGTTAGCTTTAGGGCGATTAACTTCTAAACCTTCTTCTTTAATGAACGAAGTAGTAACAATGAAGAATATTAATAATATAAATACGATGTCTAACATTGGCGTCATATCTACATCGCCTTCGTTATTTATGTTTTCATGTTTTTTTCTAGCCATGTCTTTACCTTTAATTTATTTTATTTTATCAATATGTACGAATTTGATCGTAATTGCTAGATTTATTTACGACATTATTCGTACTTCTGTGGCAAGTTGAAGTTATTGGATAGATAAAATGATTATTTAATGCCGGAAATTAGTATTTTTGTTAAAATCTAGAAAAACTTAATGTGATAATTTTATAATGGCTATAAATTGGTTTCCTGGGCATATGCATAAGGCTCAAAAAGAAATTAAAGAAATTCTTCCGCAAATTGATGTTGTTATTGAAGTATGCGACGCACGCCTACCCTTTAGTAGTGAAAATCCGATGATCACTGAGATCCGAGGGGATAAGCCATTAATAAAAATTTTAAATAAAAGTGATTTAGCAGACCCTGAAAAAACGAAGCATTGGCTCGATTATTTAGAGTCCCAAAAAAATGTTAAAGCGATTGCTATGACGACTGAAAATTCTTCTGTTGCTAAAACTATTCCTTCGTTAATAAAAAAATTAGTCCCAAATAAAGATGAAGCGGGAAAGCAAATTAATGTTGTAATTATGGGAATTCCTAACGTAGGTAAGTCGACTCTGCTAAATACGTTAGTTGGAAAAGCAAAAGCTAAAGTAGGTAATGAACCGGCGGTTACTAAAGGACAACAAAGAATCAGGCTCGAAGAAGGATTATATCTTTACGATACTCCTGGCATGTTGTGGCCTAAAATTGTAAATGAAAATAGTGGGTACCGATTAGCGATCACTAGTGCAGTAAAAGATACTGCTTTTGATCACGATGATATTGCTTGTTTTGCCGGTGAGTATTTATTGCAAGCTTACCCCAAGCGCTTAAAAGATAGATATAAATTAGCAGATTTACCACATACTGAAGTTGAGTTAATTGAAGCTATTGGTCGTATACGAGGATGTGTAAAAAGTGGAGGCCGAGTTGATTTTCATAAAGCATCAGCTATTTTAATCAATGAAATTAGAGATAAAACTTTAGGTGGTTTAACTTTTGAAATGCCAGAAATGGTTGAACAAGAGAATCACCACTTTGCTAAGATACAAGAAAATAAAATTGCAGAACGTGAAGCTAAAAAGCAAGCCCGTGGCCGAGGTAGGAAAAATAAACCTAAAAAAGGTAGATAAAACTCATCTAATTTTCAAGAGGTTAATTATAGGGGGAGTTTAGCTCAACGTCATTATATAGTGCGTATAACAATGACGCTGAGGATTTTTAAATTAGTTTATTGTGAATTAGGCCACGCTTTTACAAGGGTTTTCAATCGCATCAAGCGATTGTTTTAAATCCTCAATTAAGTCAGTCACGTTTTCAAGACCAGCTGAAATTCTTATTAAACTATCGCTTATACCTGCTGCTCTGCGCTCCTCATCAGTATAAGGTGAATGTGTCATTGAAGCAGGATGTTGAATTAATGATTCTGCATCACCTAAACTAACTGCAATTGAAAATAATTTCATTCGATTAATAAATTCTGCCCCGCCTTTTAAATTAGTATGTAATTCAAAAGCAATTACTCCTCCTGCTGCTTTCATTTGTGTACCAATATACTGATGCCCTGAATGAGAGGGAAGGCCAGGATAAAAAACTTTATCTACACTTGGGTGTGACTCTAAAAACTCAGCCAATAATTGTGCATTTTGACAATGACGTTCTACACGTAAATGTAATGTTTTTAATCCTCGAAGAATTAACCAAGCATCATGTGGACTCATCGTTGCACCGATATCTTTTAACGCGGTTAATTTTATGTGCTCGATCATTTCTTTTGAACCACAGATAATGCCAGCAACAACATCACCATGACCGTTGAGATATTTAGTTGCACTATGGATGATAATATTTGCGCCCATCTTAGCTGGTTGCTGTAAAACTGGGGTCATAAAGGTATTATCAACTACCGAAATAATATTGTGTTTTTTTGTTATTGCTAAAATACGGGTTAAATCTAATACTTCTAAATTAGGGTTTACTGGGCTTTCTAAAAATAAAACTTTAGTATTTTCTTTTATCTCGGCAGTAATATTATTTGGGTTAGACATGTCGACAAAACTCACTTCAATCCCGAATTTTGTTAACATGTGACTAATAAGCGCATAGGTACAACCATAAACGGCTTTAGATGAAATAATGTGATCACCTGCAGATAAATTTGCTAATAAAGCACCTGATACTGCTGCCATACCTGTCGCTGTTGCTGCAGCATCTTCCATACCTTCCATCGCTGCAACGCGCATCTCTAATTGTCTGGTGGTTGGGTTACCAAGTCGAGTATATATAAAGCCTTCTGATTCGCCAGCAAAACGCTCAGCGCCTTGTTCTGCGTTATCAAATATAAATGTCGAAGTTTGATATAAAGGAGTTGCTAATGAACCGAATTGCTCGTCATTTATTCGACCAGAATGAATTGCTTGTGTCTCTATAAACTTACTGTGATGCATATATCTCTCTAATTTATTGTTTTAATAGTAAATGTTAAAACTAGTTATTTTTGAATGCTTATAGAAACAGTTAAAGCAATAACGAAACCAATTGTTTAATATCCTTTATTATCAGTGGGTTATGTTCATTTGTTGTCTTATCCGGTAATCGTATGTAATAAAAATATTACACACTTAGCTAGTTTCAAGAAATACTTACTCAATTTGGTTATTTCTATTGAATTTATTCATATCTAGGATGTAATATAAATATTACACTGTAATAATACTGATACATTATGCGCGTTAAAATTGAATCATCCGATAGAATTGGTATTAGCCAAGAGATATTATCGATATTTTCTCTGAAATTTTGGAATGTAAAGAGTATTGAAGTAGAAACAAATTTTACTTTTGTTCATCTTGATAGCAAAAATTTATCCCTTGCAGATATTAAACGTTCATTAAAACAAGTATCAGGTGTTATTGACTGTAAAGAAATTGATCAAATGCCTGCAGAGCTTAGAGAAAATCACCTTCAAACCTTATTGAGTAGAATTTCTGATCCAATTATTGATATTGATGCACACGGGGTTATTTTGGCGAGTAATGCTGCGGCTAATCAATTAGTGATCAATAACAGTAAAATAACTTCGTTAGTCAATCACAATATTATCAAATTAATCGATGTTCCTCTTAAACACTTTTTAACCTCAAACGAGGTAAGTTTATCAATAAACTTTCTACAACAACCATTTATTGCCGATGTAAATCCTGTGGTTTCTGCAAAGAAAATTACGGGTGCTGTTATCAGTTTAAAGTCAATGGATAAAGTAGGACGACAACTTGCACTAATGCAATCGTCGACGGATGACGCATTAAAGTCAATCATTGGTGTTTCAGAAAAAATACGCTTGGTACTTGCACAAGTTAAACGTTTTTCCGAGTTGGATTTACCTGTGCTTATTTCGGGAGATACTGGTACAGGTAAAGAGTTAATAGCGCGCGCTTTACATCAATTAAGCGATAGAAAACAAAAGCCATTTTTAACGATTAACTGTGCGGCTTTACCAGAGCAATTATTAGAGAGTGAATTGTTTGGTTATGAAAGTGGTGCGTTTACTGGAGCGAGTAAAGGGGGAAAGCCGGGCTTGTTTGAGCTTGCCCATGGTGGCACCATTTTTCTTGATGAAATAGCCGAAATGTCGAATTACCTACAAGCTAAATTATTACGTTTTTTACAAGACTATAAATATCGAAAAGTAGGGGGGACAAAAGAGTTTACTGCCGATGTTAAAGTGATCAGTGCAAGTCATCAAAACTTTACTGAATTGATCGAACAGCAACAGTTTCGTGAAGATCTTTATTATCGACTAAATGTCTTAAGATTAGAATTGCCTGCATTAAGACATAGAACTGAAGATATACAATTATTGGTTAATCATTTTGTTTTGAATGCGGCTAGTCAAGTCAATCAACGCGTTCCCTTTATCACTGAAGAAGCATTAAAAATGTTAAAAGCTTTCCACTGGCCGGGCAATATTCGTCAATTGGAAAATGTTATCTTTAGGCTCGTAGCGCTGAGTGAAAACGACTATATCACTGAAGAAAATGTCAGCAGTGTTTTATTTGAATCGAACATGGATCTTCAAAGTACTCCAATACCAGAAGAAGGTATTGTTGATTGGGCTGATGCACAAGCCAGGTTTGAACGTAAATTATTAACCGAGCTTTACCCTTTATACCCGACAACAAGAAAGTTAGCGGAGAGATTGAATGTTTCTCATAATAAAATAGCGATGAAACTACGCGCTTATCAGATCAAAGCAAACTAAATCGATTTGATAAGCACTATTGGTAAACGTTATGCTGTTAATGCTCTAGCAATCTAAAAAGGATTTGCTTGACAAATTCTGGCTCGAAAGGTTTATCACAGAGTGCGTTCACACCATCTTGTTCAATATTGGCAAGGTGCGTGTCGTTACTTTCACTGGTTACCATTAATATAGGGAGGTGAGATTGTTGACTTTGCTCTCTGACATATCGGGTTAATTCTCTGCCATCTACCTCAGGCATATTGTAGTCAGTCACGATTAAATCATACATATTTTCATTGAGTAAATTAATCGCTTCTTTACCATCAACCGCTTCAGTAACTTTTAATAAACCTAAGTTATTTAATACTCGCCTAATGTGGTTACGAGCTAACTTACTGTCATCAACCAATAAAACGCGGATTTCATGAACATCAAAATATTCTAATTCCATTTCGTCAGCCGTTAATAAGTCAATGGTATTGTTAATTGCCGCATGTAAATGCTCAGAAGTGAAAGGTTTTGGTAAAATGGCTACAACACCCGACTGTTTGTACTCTTCTAGATTATCACGCTTACATTCGCTCGAAACCAACATAAAAGCAGAGTCTTGATTACGCTCAGAGTGTTTGATTTCTTTAAGTAAATCTAACGCGGTACCATTATCAAAATACATGGCACTGGCAATTAGATCATAATGTTGGCGAGTGAGTATTTCTCTGGCCTCGGTTAAGCTTTTTGCGAGGGTTATTTTATTGATCCCTTGTGCTTTTAATTGGTTTATTATGTACTTACTTTGCGTATCTGAAGGTTCAATCAATAAAATTGATAATTCGCTTGGTTGTATCGTTGTCATTGTTTTCTCATATAAGATGATGGAGAATTCTTAGTGATTAGCCACCAATAAATTTTACTTTATAGCCGGACTTTTCTAAAATTTTCTGAATGGCTTCGCGGTTGTCGCCTTGAATTTCAATGGTCTCATCGACAACACTACCGCCGGTACCACAACTTTTTTTAAGTTTGCTGGCTAAGTCTTTTAACGCTTTAGTATCTAGGCCTAAACCACTGATCACCATCACGCCTTTGCCTTTTCTCCCTTTGGTTTCTCTTCTTACTTTCGCAAAACCATCGGTTGGGGTAATCGACTTTACTTTTTCAGGCTTAATTTTGCCTTTATCAGTTGAATATACAAGATCGGATAATTGGTCTTGCCAAGACATAAACAATACTCTTAAGGGAACTTAGGTAAATTATAGTAAAACTGGACGGAAAAGAATACGATGCTTGTGATGAATAATGAATTTTGTTGATTTTGTTCTAACATTAGTTTTAGCTATCTTTCAAATTATAACGATTACTCAGTGACTGATGATAGATTTAATAGAACATCTTTATCGAATTAATTGATTATATTTATTGCAAGAAATATTAGATAATTATTCCAACTTAATAATTGAACAACAAAAGAGAGTATTATGTTAAAAAATATCGAAGGACAAAAGATCCCATCATTAAGCTTCCCAATGATTGACAATGGTGCATGGGCTAAACGAACTACAGAAAGTATTTTTGATAACAAAACCGTCATTGTTTTTGCCTTACCCGGTGCTTTTACTCCGACTTGTTCTTCAACACATTTACCTAGATATAATGAATTGGCTGAAACATTTTTTGCGAATGGGGTGGACGAAATTGTTTGCTTATCGGTTAACGATACTTTTGTGATGAATGCTTGGGCGGAAAATCAGCACGCAGAAAAAATCAGCTTTATTCCTGATGGCAATGGCGATTTTTCACAAGCGATGGGTATGCTAGTTGATAAAAGTGATATTGGTTTTGGTAAACGCAGTTGGCGATATGCGATGTTAGTTAAAAATGGCGTTATCGAAAAAATGTTTATAGAACCTGAGGTTGAAGGTGACCCATTTGAAGTCTCTGATGCTGACACTATGTTAAATTATATCAATCCAAATGCTACACAAAAACAAACAGTAACAGTATTTAGCAAACCTGATTGCCCATTCTGTAAAAAAGCAAAGCAATTATTGAATGAAAAAGGCTTATCTTTTGAAGCGTTAGAAGTGGGAAAAGATATTAGTTTATCCACCTTAAAAGCCGTGGCTAATGCAGAGACTGTGCCTCAGGTCTTTATAGATGGTGAGTTAATTGGCGGAAGCGAGGCATTAGAAGTTTACTTTAAATAAAGTTATAAACCGTTTTTATTCCTTTATTCATATAATTAACGTAGAAATATAATAGAATAAAAAAGCCAATCAGTTTTGCTGATTGGCTTTTTAGATTGTTTTTAAAGGTTATTTTTTATTTAAAGTTTTGCTTCAAGCTCTGGTAAAACGTCAAATAAATCACCCACAATACCGTAGTCAGCAACTTGAAAAATTGGTGCTTCAGCATCTTTATTGATAGCAACAATTACTTTTGAGTCTTTCATACCGGCTAAATGCTGAATTGCACCTGAAATACCAACGGCAATATATAAATCAGGGGCGACAATTTTACCTGTTTGACCAACTTGCATATCATTGGCAACAAAACCAGCATCAACAGCAGCGCGAGAAGCACCAATGGCTGCTCCTAACTTATCTGCAATGCCTTCTAATAACTTAAAGTTATCACCATTTTGCATGCCACGGCCACCAGAAATTACCACACTTGCTGCGCCTAAATCTGGACGTTCAGAAACTGTTAACTCATCACTAACATGGCTTGAAGTACCCGCGTCAGTTGCGTTGTCAATGTTGACAATTTCAGCGTTGCCATCAGTAGCAACAGCATCAAAACCAGTAGAACGTACCGTGATCACTTTTTTGCTATCTAAACTTTGTACGGTTGCAATGGCATTACCCGCATAAATCGGACGAACAAAAGTATCAGCTGATTCAACTGCAATAATGTCAGAAATTTGCGCGACATCTAATAGAGCAGCAACACGTGGCATAAAATTTTTGCCTGTAGTTAATGCGGTTGCAATAATATGCTCGTAGTCAGCGGCTAATTCTGTCACTAATAAACTTACGTTTTCAGCTAATTGATGCTCATAAGCAGGGTTATCTGCAACCAGTACTTTACTCACACCATTGACTTTCGCAGCTTGCTCAGCAACCGTTGAACAGTTTGAGCCGGCTACTAAAAGGTGAATGTCGCCACCAATCGCTTGAGCGGCAGCTACCGTTTTTAATGTATCAGCTTTTAATTCGTTATTATCGTGCTCTGCAAAAACTAAAATACTCATGAGATCACCTTCGCTTCATTTTTTAACTTTTCTACTAACTCATCTACTGTTTCAACCACAATACCTGCCTGACGTTCTGAAGGAGGTGTTACTTTTAAAAGTGTTGAACGTGGTGATAAGTCGATACCAAAATCTGCCGCAGCTTTTACATCTAATGGCTTACGTTTAGCTTTCATAATATTAGGTAAAGAAGCATAACGCGGTTCATTTAAGCGTAAATCAGTGGTGACAATTGCCGGTAAGTTAAGAGCAACCGTTTGTAAACCGCCATCAACTTCACGAGTTACATTTACTTTATCGCCGTCTACTTTAACTTCAGAAGCGAAAGTACCTTGCGCTAACCCTGTTAATGCAGCAAGCATTTGTCCTGTTTGATTGTTGTCGCTATCAATAGATTGTTTACCTAAAATCACCAATTGAGGCTGTTCTTCTTCAACAATTTTTTGAAGTAACTTCGCCACATTTAATGAATCTAAATTTTGATCTGTTTCAATTTGAATGGCACGGTCAGCACCTAATGCTAAGGCGGTACGTAATTGTTCTTGGCAAGCTTTATCGCCAATTGATACAGCAATAACTTCAGTTGCTGTTCCTGCTTCTTTTAATCGAACTGCTTCTTCAACTGCGATTTCACAAAACGGATTGATAGCCATTTTTACATTGGCTAAATCAACATTAGTGTTGTCTGCTTTTACGCGAACTTTAACGTTATAGTCGATGACACGTTTGATGGGGACTAATACTTTCATCGTTGCCTCTAATTATGCTTGTTGGTTTTTTTTGCCTAGTTTTTATCGCAATAAGAATAATGAACTAGACTTAGTTTTATTGGCTCAAAGATTACTTTTAGATAGCGTCAACGTCAACGTAACTTTATCTCAAAATGAGCAAATATGTTTATATCAGTAAATACTCTTTTACAGCATAGTATTTACTGACGAAAATTCTATAGGTATGATATTATCAAACAGGTGTTTGAAAATCAAACGTGCGTTTGAAATTCAATAGTGAAACAATTTTGGGAGAAATTATGGAACGTGAATCAATGGAGTTTGACGTGGTAATCGTTGGTGCTGGGCCATCAGGTTTATCAACGGCATGTCGTCTTATGCAATTAGCACAAGAAAAAGAACAAGAGCTAATGGTGTGCGTAGTTGAAAAGGGCTCAGAAGTTGGCGCGCATATTCTTTCTGGTGCCGTATTTGAACCTAGAGCACTGAATGAGTTGTTTCCTGATTGGCAAGAAAAGGGCGCACCGTTAACAACTAAAGTAACCGGTGATGATATTTATCTATTTAATAATGAAGAAAGCGCAATAAAATTACCTAATTTTAGTGTGCCTAAAACTATGCACAATGAAGGTAACTATATTGCCAGTATGGGGAACATGTGCCGTTGGTTGGCTGAGCAAGCCGAGCAACTTGGCGTTGAGATATTCCCTGGCTTTCCCGCGCAAGAAGTTATTTATAATGATGATGGTAGTGTAGCTGGCGTATTAACGGGTGATATGGGATTAGATGTAGAAGGTAATCCTAAAGATTCATTCGTACCTGGAATGGAGTTACGTGCTAAATACACGGTGTTTGCTGAAGGTTGTCGTGGTCATCTGGGTAAAGAATTGATTAAAAAGTTTAATTTAGACGCCGATAAATCCCCACAGCATTATGGATTAGGCTTTAAGGAAATTTGGGATATTGATCCTGAAAAGCACCAAGAAGGTCTTGTTGTTCACACCGCAGGTTGGCCTTTAGATAAAGATACTAACGGTGGTGGCTATTTATATCATGCCGAAAATAACCAAGTATTCGTTGGGTTAATTGTTGATTTAAATTACAGTAATCCTCATTTAAGCCCATTTGATGAATTTCAACGTTATAAGCATCATCCAAAAATTGCTCAATATTTATCTGGTGGTAAACGTGTTTCTTACGGTGCGAGAGCTATGGCAAAAGGTGGTTTTAATTCGCTACCCAAAATGACTATGCCCGGTGCTTTATTAGTGGGCTGTGATGCAGGAACCATTAATTTTGCTAAGATTAAAGGTAATCACACCGCAATGAAATCAGGCATGTTAGCGGCTGAGTCTATTTTTGCCGATTTATCAGCTGAGGCCGCATCTGAACATTCTGGTGGTAAAGATTTAGCGTCGTTTACTGATGCATATCAAAACTCTTGGCTATATGATGAGCTATACAATACGCGTAATTTTGGTCCCGCAATGCATAAGTTTGGTACTTTTCTAGGCGGTGCATACAATACGCTCGACCAAAATATTTTCGGTGGAAAGTTGCCGTTTAACTTTAAAGACGATTCGTTAGATCATGAGCAGTTAAAACCGGCGTCTGAATCAATCATGATCAATTATCCCAAGCCGGATAATAAGTTAAGTTTTGATAAATTATCTTCGGTGTTTTTATCTAATACTAATCATGAAGAAGAACAACCTTGCCATTTGAAGTTGGCCGATGCTTTGATCCCGTTAACGGTAAATATGCCGAAATATGCTGAGCCTGCGCAACGCTATTGTCCTGCGGGTGTTTATGAAGTTGAACAAACGGAAGAAGGTGAAAAGTTTGTGATTAATTCACAAAACTGTATTCACTGTAAAACCTGTGATATTAAAGATCCGAGTCAAAATATTACTTGGGTAACACCAGAAGGAACCGGTGGACCAAATTATCCTAACATGTAGTTAACAGATTTCAGCACGAGAAAGTGAATAATAAAAAGCCAACTTTAAAAGTTGGCTTTTTTGTCTCAAGTTACTTAAGTTAGTTTATGGGTTATACACTACATCTAACGTTAAACCAGATACTGCAGTATAGCCATAAATACCAATATGCCATGTATCTGCACCAGGATTGGTAAATGAACAGGTTTCAGTATTGCCATTTTTATAAGGACGACAATCATACGTTGATGATGTTGGTTGAGCACCTTTTCTTATATAAAGATCGGCATCACCAGTACCACCACTAATATCAAAGTCTAATGTCGCCATTCCAGCAGGTACATCAATTGTGTAGTATTGCCACGCACGTCGAGCAATGCTGATATCTGTGACGTTTGCACTGCCACCCGTTGCTCCACCAGAGCCACCTCCTGAATTATCGGTATAGCTGCCAGTTAATGAAACACCTGAAAAGCTTGAGTAAGCTATTGCTTTCACATAATAGGTACCTGCTTGTGCGGTTGCTATTGGACAGCTTTCAGTATTACCATTTTTATAGGGACGACAATCATATGAGCTAGTCGTTGGAGCTGAGCCGAATTTTACGTATAAATCTGCATCACCAGTACCACCTGACATATCAAAATTTAAGTCAGTTGCGTTAGCAGGTACTGCCATCGTAAAGCTAAGTTCTTGACCTGTGCTGGCAGTTAAGCCTGTTTTTGCAACACCATTTTCTAAGACATTGCCTGTTGGCGGTGGTGTTGTGCCGTTACAGTTGCCTGCTAAAGAGTCCGAAGCTGCTTTTGCTTGCACTAAACCGTAACCCGTTTTGTCATCACGACCAGCGGTTTCTAAATCAACAGCAGTCGATTTTAAAGCACTGCGTATATCATTAGCACTACAATTAGGATTATTACTCCATACAAGAGCCGCTACGCCTGCAACATGAGGTGTAGCCATAGATGTACCGTTATAATAAGCATAATCTTGATTGCCATTTACCGTTAAAGTGACATTGCTACCTAATTGTGTTGAAAGCTGTTGGCCTAACGTTCTGTTTACTGAAACGGTTGGAACGGTTACATCGTTATTAGCATCCACTAAAAATGGGTTTTGTAATCCAGGACGATCATTATCACTGTAAACTATAACACCGGCTGCACCCGCATCTGCACAAGCTTTTGCTGGGTTAATTTCAGGATAACTACTGCCTACTTGGTTGCCATTTCGTTCTGCTAAACAAATATTACCGCTAACATTACCGCTACAACTGTAGCTACTGCCTGAAACGGTACAGCTTGATAAAATACCCTGTGCAGTGCCGTTAACATTATTAATAGAATAATTACCACCGCTTTCTACATAGCGACTTTGTGGCACAACATTATCATTGCCGTATGTCGTTGAACCGATAGTAATGAAACCTAAGCGACCATCTCCAGCTACCGTAGATAAAACAGCTTCGCCCGGAGCGGCAACTTCAACTTGACTTGTATATTGAGAAAACTCAGCATGTTGACCATTTTGATCAACAGCACCGACCGCCATAACTGAATCATATGAAGCAGGGTAAGAAAGCGTAGAATTACCGTCATTTCCTGATGCTGCTACTAAAAGCACACCCGCATCTGTTGCTGCTTGTAATGCATTTTTCTCTGCATTGGTTGAACCTGCGCCACCTAAACTCATATTCACAACTTTTGCGCCATTATTAACACAAGTATCTACCGCATCAGATAGATCACCGGAATATCCCCAGCCGCTTGCGTTAAACACTTTTACAATGTGTAAATTAACATTAGTGTTTGGCAAAATACCAACGACACCTTCGGTATTGTTAACACCTGCAATCGTTCCTGCAACATGAGTACCGTGTGAACCACCAGCTTGGTACCAATTTCCTGTACCTGAGTTGTTGGTGCCTGTTGCATTATTGGCATTTAAATCTGGGTTTGTTTGTTCATAACCTGAATCGATAATACAAACCGTCATATTGGCAGCATCAGTATCGGGAATTAAATCAGATTGCGTGTTAGCGATACCCCAAGGTTGGTTTTGAGAGTAGAGAAAACGGCGGTAGTTTATTTCAACACTCTCTACTGAAGGGTGCTTTCTCATTTTTTCAATGAATTTTTCTAAGTCTTTTATGTGTTTAAGTTCGCCAATAGAAACAGTGTGCAAGCCACTTTTTAATTGTTTGATATGTTTTAAATCTAGGCCGACTTTTTTAGCTAATCCAGGAGGAATCGCGTGCCCTTGGTTTTTATCTTTAAATTGAATAATTAATTGATCGGTGTAGTCGTATTTATTCAGCTTTTCATTGGCACGCCATTGTGCAAAAGAAGCTTGCGAAGAAGTATCTGTTGTAAGTTTATTGATGTTTTTTATTTTCGCTGATTGTGCTGTAACTGAGTAACTGGTAGCAGATAATAAGGCTACTGCTAACGTGCTTAACAAATATTTATTATTATTTTTCATTTAAGGGTAACTCCAATGTTTAGGTTATCTAAATGACATTTCCCTATGTAGATAACACGGTAGTTATTATTTGTATGTTGATTTTTCAACCTATTCATCATGGGATTAATTGGTGACTTGAACTAGCAAATTAACGACGTTTTTTATGATTTTTCCGCCAAGTTAAATTTATTTAAAACATGTTAGGTGTTTGATTAGTAATGAATATTGTTGTGCTTGTCGTTTTTGTACGAAAAGCTGTCGCTATTTTGCTAGGGGATCTTTTGTGTTTCGGTAATATCAAGAACACGAACTTCATTAATAACGTTGTTCAATAAAAAATTGAATGGAACTCATTAATAATAAAATTAAAAAAACATCCTCATTCGGAGAGACATATGAAAGTTTCAAAATTTACCGGTTCAGTAGTAGCAATAGCCATTTCAACCGTATTAAGCGCACAAGCGGCTGATGACAGATATATTATTCAAGTCGACAATAGTAAAAAAGGCATCGTTAAAGCGTTAGCAAAACAATTAGGTGGTGATGTTAAAATAGACGGTAACGGATTTCTCGCGGCATCCTTTGCTGGTAAAGATTTAGAAAGTGTCAAAGGTTTACTAAATAACCCACATATTAAGGTGATAGAAGAAGATCATCGTCGTATGCCATTATCTGTTTACAATGACGATACAGGCAACCCCATGACTGGACAAGTTACCCCATATGCGGTTTACCAATCGCAAGCAAATCAAGTTAATTTTAATGCTTCAGCAGGTATGAAAGTTTGTGTTATTGATTCAGGTCTTGACCGCTCAAACCCAGACTTCGTATGGAATAACATTACTGGTGATAATGATTCAGGAACCGGAAACTGGGATGAAAATGGCGGACCACATGGTACACACGTAGCCGGTACTATTGGTGCTGCAGATAATAATGTGGGTGTTGTTGGCATGGCACCTGGTGTTGATATGCACATTGTTAAAGTCTTTAATGCTGATGGTTGGGGCTATTCTTCTGATTTAGCTTATGCTGCCGATAAATGTAGTAATGCCGGCGCTAATATTATTAGTATGAGTTTAGGTGGTGGCGGTGCAAATAGCACTGAAGAAAACGCCTTTAAAGCGTTCACTGAGTCAGGTGGGTTAGTGGTGGCAGCAGCAGGTAATGACGGTAACAATGTTCGTTCATATCCAGCAGGTTATTCATCGGTAATGATGATAGGTGCAAATGATGCTGATAATAATATTGCTGATTTTTCTCAATTTCCAAGCTGTACAGTGACAACAGGTCGCGGCAAGAAAGCAACGACAACTACTGATGAAACAGTGTGTGTTGAAGTCACCGCAGGTGGCGTTGATACATTATCTACTTATCCCGCTGGTGGCGCTACAAGTTCAGCTCTGACAGCAGATGGTATTTTCTTTGCTTCTTCGTCGATGGAAAATTCAGGTTCAGCATCTGGTAATACTTATTTTATGGGAACGGCTGAAAGTATTGATTCTTCTGCCAACGGCAAAGTTTGTGTGATTGACCGCGGTAATATTTCATTTCATGACAAAGTACAAAATTGTGAAAACTCAGGTGGTGTAGGTGCCGTTATTATAAATAATGAAGCAGGAATGTTATACGGTACACTAGGTGATACCAACGCAACAACGATCCCTGCCGTTGGTGGTGCTTTTGAAGATAGAACGGCTTTATTAGCGGCAACTAGTATGGATATTACGATTGGAACCAGTGATTATGGTTTTATGAGTGGTACTTCAATGGCAACGCCTGCAGTATCTGGTGTCGCAGCTCTAGTATGGTCTAATCACAATAACTGTACAGGTACCGATATACGTAATGCATTAAAAGCTACAGCAGAAGATGCTGGTGCTGCTGGTAACGATGTTTATTTTGGTGCCGGAATTGTTAAAGCGGCAGCAGCCGATGCTTATTTAACCGCTAATGGTTGTGGTGATGTTGTAGAACCACCAGTCGGTGACATCGCTTTATCAGCTAACGGCTACCGTTCAAAAGGCAAGAATAAAGTAGATTTATCGTGGAGTGGTGCTTCAACCTCTGATGTTGATATCTATCGTAATGGTAGTTTCTACCGTAATACTGCTAATGATGGCGCCTATACCGATAGTTTCAGAACGTATGGTTCATATACATATAGTGTATGTGATGCAGGTTCTGCTAATTGTTCTGAGAATGTAACAGTAACGTTCTAATTTTTAAACAGTTTACTAATATCTAGCCAAAATTTTGCGGCTAGATATTAGTTTTTGAGCTATAGCTGATTAATTTTTTAAAGTTAAACGTTAGATATTATTGTTTGACAATAAGGGACATTAATAGATATGTTCGGTGTTGTAGTTTAGCTAGACCTAACGATTTATAAATAAAGTATTGATAAAAGAAGTGCTGAAAGTTAGCGCTCAAAAGATACACCCTTATGTTTTAAATCAGTTTTTAAGTTGTAAATAACAAAGGGGAGCCCTATGTTTTACTCTTCATTAAATAAAGTTTCGGTATTTTTACTATTATTATTGATGGTAACCATAGCCACATGGACAGTCACTAAGAAACAATCGAGTAATATTAATCAAAGCCAGTCTTATATAGTTAGCGCAAACGATTTTGCGAAACTGAACAAGATAATTGAAATCAATAACTTTAAAACCACCCACATGTTACCTGTCATTAATGCTGTTGCGGTAAATTTAACTGAGGATGAAGTTTTCGCTTTAAAGCAAGAAAGTTGGTTAAAGGTTTCAATCAATCATCAAGTCAAATTATCTAACAATGGCTGGCGTAAAGGTCAGCGTCGTTGGCAACCTAAAGCGGTCGTTGCCGATTATATTGAAGCTACATCAGCTCATTCAGAACACATTTTTGGTGATGGTATCACCATTGGTATTTTAGATACTGGCATAGAACAATTATCAGGACTCACCAATGATTTATATGGTTATGATAAATTTTGGGGCACGTATGATGCGATAAATAATAGCATCAGTAATTATGGCGGTGAAAGTAGTGGTCATGGTACTCATGTTGCCAGTATCGCGGTAAATAGTGATTATGATATTAACGGTAAAGTTTATGGTGTTGCCCCCAATGCTTCGTTAGTGGGCATAAAAGCATTTGATGATGAAGGAAAAGCCACTTATGCCGACGTTATCAGAGGAATTGATTGGGCGATCCAAGTGAAAGATCAAATAAATCTTCGTGTGTTAAACATGTCTTTTAGTGGTCCTGTTCGCTCTTATTATTGGGATGATCCCCTGAACGTTGCTGTGATGAAAGCTTGGCAAGCCGGTATTGTTGTCGTTGCGTCAGCAGGCAATAAAGGCCCTGAACCTATGTCAGTTGGTGTGCCAGGAAATGTTCCTTACATTATTACCGTAGGGGCAATGACTGATAGTTATACAGAAACCTATTTTGAAGACGATCAGTTAGCTAGTTTTAGCTCTGCAGGCCCAACCGTTGAAAGTTTTATTAAACCTGAGATTGTTGCCCCAGGTGGACATTTATCTGGTTTGATGTCGTTTGATGCTAAAATTGTTAACGATCATCCTGATTTTCATGACGGTGGTCGATATTTCGAAATGTCAGGAACATCACAAGCCGCAGCCGTTATTTCCGGTGTTGTTGCTTTGATGCTTGATAAAGACCCATTATTAACACCAGATGATGTTAAATGTCGAATAATGGCAACCGCGAGGTTAGCAACAGACGCGTCTGGACAACTGGCATATAGCGTATTCCAGCAAGGTGCTGGCGTGGTAAACGTGAAAGATTCACTCAACAGTGTTGCGATAGATTGTGCTAATACGGCTATGAATATCTCAGAAGATATTGCTGGCTCTCAGCATTATTTTGGCCCGGCCAATGTCGATGAGCATGGTAACTTTTTTGTTGAAGGTTTAGGGGATAGATATCAATGGAATATTGCTGATAATTTAGACAGTGATGGCGGTCTTATCTGGAAAAATAATTTAGGCACCGATGGCGGTCTTATCTGGAAAAATAGTTTAGGTACCGATGGTGGCCTTATCTGGAAAAACAGTGTTGGAGTTGACGGTGGCCTTATTTGGAAAAATACGGTTGGTGTAGATGGCGGCCTTATATGGAAGAATAACTTTGAAATAGATGGTGGTCTCATTTGGAAGAACAATGTCGATTTTAACCAAACAGAAGATATTTCTGTCAATCATTGGGTTGAGCAACAATAAAAGTTAAAGAGCCAATATCGTCATATTGGCTTTAATCTTTAAGGTGGTAGTTTTTGAAAAAAACACTTTTTCTATTTTTATTTTCCTTTGTTATTTTTAAATCTATGGCACAAGAGCTCAATTTATTGGGCTCTTTTCCTCTTGATAATCCTCTTTCATATCAGTTTGTTCGTGCTATAGCGCAAGACCAACATGGCTTTATGTGGTTTGGCTCACAAGAGGGCTTACATCGTTTTGATGGCCATAATTTTGTGAGTTATCATCACGATGCCTCAAACCCGACATCATTGGGTTCAGATGTGATTAGCCGTTTATTAGTGGATAGAAAGAATCAATTATGGGTGGCAACTCGAGGCGGGGGGCTAAATCTTTTTGATGAAAAAACAAATAGCTTTAAGTTGTTTACCACTAACTCGGTATCGGCAAAATTAAGTCATGATAATGTCAATGAAATTCTCCAAGATAGCCAAGGAAAAATATGGGTAGGGACTGAAAAAGGCCTAAATATATTAAATAAAGTCGAAGGAAAGTGGCAAAATAAAGTTATTTTACAAGAACTTGGTAATGAAAAAAGTTTATCTAATAATATGATCCACGCGCTGCTTGAAACCAAGCAAGGCACGATTTGGGTAGGCACCAATGGCGGAGGGATTTCCGTTTTCGATCTTCAGGGGCAATTTATCAAAACCATCAAATATGATAATCATCAAGCCATTGCAAAAGATGGAAAACTCATAAATTCTTTGTTTCAGGATAAACAAGGCTATATATGGATAGGTACGGTAGAGCGAGGTTTAATTAGATTCCAGCCTAAATTAGCAGCTTTTAAACAATATAAATTTGAGCCTAATAATGCTTTTTCTCCTCCCAGTAATACTATTGGCGCTATTGAGCAAGATTCTTCAGGTCGATTGTGGATTGCTACCGATAAGGGCTTGTTAATTTATAACCCCATTGACGACAATTTTTGGCGTTTTAATCATTCTGTCACCAATCCATTTAGTTTGAAAAGCGATTATATTTTGACATTCTTTGAAGATAAAGAACAAATGATTTGGATAGGGACGTTTGCTGGGGTAGATAGATGGAACCCTAAAATGACAACGTTTAACCAATACAACGCACAAAAGCATCCAAGTTTAAAAAGTAATAATATCAGTGCGTTCGCACAATCTACAGAACACATTGTTTATTTTAGTACCTATAATGGTGGTTTGTATCAGCTTGATACGCGCACGAACAAAATTGATGCGTTAGCCATTTCTGAAAAATTCGCCAATTATCGAATTATGAGCTTATTGTCAGATAAACAGACCCTTTGGGTTGGCACGCGATCATCAGGGTTATTCAACGTTGATTTAAATGAAAAGTCTATTGTTCGTTTTCAGCATCAAGCAAAAAATCCTCAATCTATTTCTGCTAATAGCATTACTGACATACTTAAAGATCACCAAGGCACTATTTGGGTTTCAACTTATCATAATGGTTTAAATCGCCTGAATGACGACGGATCCTTTACTCGTTATGTGGCGACAAGCCCAGCGTCAAATAAAGGCCCTAGTACCAATCATGTATTACAAATTATAGAAGATAAACAAGGTGTTATTTGGTTAGCAGCCTATGGTGGAGGCATAAATCGATTCGATCCTTTGACTGAAACGTTTATGCATATTCAACATGTCGATGGTGATATAACGAGCCTAAGTAGTGATTTAGCCTGGGTTTTATATTTAGATAGTCATGAAAATTTATGGGTAGGAACACAAGCTGCCGGAATAAATATTTTAAAGAAACAAGAAATAGACTCACAAAGTTTCACGTTCGAACACTTAAACTCAAAAGACGGAATGAAAAGCCAAACGGCTTACGGTATAAATGAAGATAAACAAGGTAATATATGGTTTAGTTCGAATAAAGGCATATCGCAATACTCTCCTAAAGCCAAGCGATTTAAGCACTATGATACCAGTCACGGTTTACGAGATTTGGAATATAATCATGGCGTGGTCTTTGCCAGTTTTGATAAAACTTTGTATTTTGGCAGTGCGAAAGGTTTTATCAGTATTCATCCTGATAGTGTCTCTGAGCAAAGCAAGGCGCCAGTAGTTAAATTAACCAACATATATAATTTAAATCAAGCCATGGTATTCGAGAACGGGTTAAATACCCTCAAAGAGTTAACCTTAGATTATAAAGATCAATTAATTTCATTTGAATATGTTGGATTAAACTATAGTTCGCCAGAGTCAACACGCTATCGCTATCGTTTGCTAGGTTCGGAAAGTGAGTGGATAGATGCAGGAAAGCAACGTCGCGCAACCTATACTAACTTGCCACAAGGTACTTACACGTTACAAATTATTGCCGGTAATAGTGATAATGTATGGAGTGACCCATATGAGTTAACCATTGTAATGCATCCTGCACCTTGGAAAACGTGGTGGGCATATATGATTTATGTGGCGATTATTGCCTTAGCTTTATTAAGTTACTCTCGCTTTTTAAATAGAAAACTTGCGATTGAACAATTACAAAAGTTAGATCTTAAAAAGCAAGTTGAAGAGAAGACTCAGAAATATCTCGCCAAAAATACGGAATTGGAGTTAGTAAATAAAAAATTAGAACAGGCGGCAACGATTGATAAAGTGACGGGAATAAAAAGTAGACGTTATTTAGATATTTATATCGAACAAGCCAGCCAACTGATGAATCAAATCCATCAAAATTTACTGCCTGTGCAGCGCAATATTTTACCGCGTTTATATATATTAATGATTAATATAAATGATATTAACACCGTGAGTAATAGCCAGTTAGTGAATTTCACTGATCTATTACTTTATACCCGTAATCATGATGATCTGCTTATTCGTTGGTCAGATGATACTTTTGCCATTATTGGCTATGAAAAAGAAAATAATGCTGCTGAATTATCAACGCGTTTGGTCAATCGCTTTAACAGTGTATTTGATCAAACAATCTCTTTAAATATCGCGTATTCGTTTTATCCATTTAATCGTGAGCAGCCCGTAGATATTTCTTGGGATCAAATGAGTGTATTAATTGAAAAAGGTTTACGGCTCATAAATCAATACCCTGAATATTCATGGATTGGCTTATATGAGCCTAAAGAGCAACCGTTTGAATTTATAGATATATTGCAAGTTCACACACTTGATGCTCTTAAAGATAAAGTGGTGTTAAAGGTCGGTTGATTCATTCGCACATTTTTGTTGGTATTGTTTAGGGGTGCAATGATACGTTTCTTTAAAACACCGACCGAAGTACGTTTGAGAAGAAAAACCAACATCTAGGGCGATTCGACCTATTTGAGCGCCACTTTTCAGTAATTCTTGTGCTTTTTTTAGCCGGAACTCTTTAATAAAATTATTTGGTGTTGTCCCTAAAATCACTTTGATTTTTCGTTGTAATTGACGCTCACTCATCGCCATATTTTGTGCTAATTGTGTAATACCTAATTCAGGGTTGATATACATTTGTGCGATGGTCATTTCTAATTTTTCTAAAAACACTTCTTCAACTGAGTCAATAACATTATCTTCACTTGTTAATAATGAAGCTTTTTCATGACTAGCGGCTTTTCTTTCAGACGTTTGTATAGCTTTGAATTTGTTTAAGTGACTTTGTTGTAGGTTTTCTCTGTTCTGAATTAAATTGTCAATGCGCACTAATAGCTCTTGTTGATTAAAGGGTTTACTTAAGTAGTCGTCAGCGTGCAAGTTTAAGCCGTGTAGCCGACTATCTAAGTCAGACCGAGCTGTTAATAAAATTACCGGAATGTGGGAGGTGATATCGTTTTCTTTTAATTGTTTTAACACTTCAAAGCCATCAATACCGGTTAACATGATATCGCAAACAATGAGGTCCGGAATATATTCTTGCGCGATAGATAACCCTAATTCGCCACTACTTGCCAGAATACAATGATGTGCTTGTTCAACTACTTGTTTAATATGACTTTGCATGTCAATATTATCTTCAATAATCAGTACAACTTGTTGGTCTTTATCTTGAATATGCTTTTTAGGCTCGTTTTGTTCCACTAAAATTGAAGCAAGTTCTTCTTCAGAAATGCTATAGGGTAGTGCGGCTTCTTTGGTGATTGGTTTAGCCGTTGGGATCGACAAGCTAAACTTACTACCATTATTGTATTCACTGACTAAGTTAATACGCCAATGATGCGCTTTTACTAATTCATTCACTAAAGATAAGCCGATACCTACCCCGAAAATCGCTTGATTTTCTTGATCATCAGCCCGTTGGAAACGATCAAATATTTTATCTTGTGAAGTCTTACTGATGCCAATACCAGTGTCGATTATATCTAATATGATGGTGTCTTTTTCTTGATAAGCGTTCACATTGATTGTCCCGCCGGCTGGTGTATATTTGATGGCATTGGATAACAGGTTAAAAATAATCTTTTCAAAAGCTTGTGCGTCGCATTCAAGCCATAAATCCGCAGGTATATTAATATTAAAAGCTAATTGGCTTTGTTTTGCCAAACGAGTAAATGAATCTCCGGGCATTTGCATTAAAGTCTCAAGACGATAAATCGCTAATGACATTTTAGGGTTGTCATTTAACCGAGACAATTCTAATAGTTGTTCGACCATTCTTACCAACCGTAAACCGTTTCGTTTAGCTGTGGTTAATTCTTGTTGTTCTTGCCGTGATTCAGTGTGTTGTAAGTATCTATCTAAAACCCCGTTAATAATGGTTAAAGGAGTTCTAAATTCATGCGATATGTTAGCAATGAATTTATCTTTTAATTCAAGCGCTTGCTTTTCTGCTAATTTTCTAGCCGTTAAATTGATAAATGTTATAACGATCAAAGGTGACTCTTGTCTGTCCGCCCACTGTAATTCCACTTGAACAGGAAATTCACTCTTATCTGAGCGAATCGCTTTACATTCTAGGGTTAATCCTTGTTCTTTACGTTGTAGCTCATAAACATTGCTATGATAATCGAAAAAATAATGCATTTTATCATCGGGTGAAAATAAGGTACTGACACTTGAATCAATTAAGTCTTGTTCAAGTAATTGAAAAACCTGCACCGCAGATGGGTTAGCGGATAAAATTTTACCTGTTTTAGACACGGTTAAAATAGCATTGTTTGAAGCATTAACAATTGCTTTATTTTCACTGTATATAATCGCTTTATTTAACGATTCGTTCTGTTTTTTCAGTCCGCTTAATTGATGCTTTATATCATGAAGTTGCAGCTTTAATTGTTGGTATGCTTTGCGTTTTTTACGGGATAATAAAGCAACAAATACAACAGCAGATGAAAACCATCCTAAGACTATTACTGACTGCCAATAGTGGTTGGTACGATAAAATAATTGATAATGTTCACCTAATAAGTGTAATGACAATATGCCTAACACCAGTAGTAACATGTACAATTCAGAATTAACTTCATATTGTTGAGAAATAGCGGGATTATTATCGGTTAACGAAATTTTGCTAGCAATGATTAACGTTAAGAAGGGCAATAAAATAAAAACATCATTAAATAGCGAAAAAATACTTTGTTGCTCACGTATTTCAAAAAAATTAAGGAGGTTATCGCTAAATATGATTAAAGCACCACAGAGTAACATGCCATATAAATGTCGCCAGTAAGTCGTCGTTGATTTTGCAAAGCTAATCAATAACCGAAAACCAATTAAGCCGGTAATGAATAGATGAAACATGACCGAAGGCTGGCGACTTTGATACTGTAACTCAGAAAATTCATAAGGGAGTAAAATAAAATAACTGAAACAAACGACAACAAAAAAGATAGCAGGTACACGGCCACCTGAATACTTATTGACTGGAGTTTCTTTAAGGTGAGGGTTTGTTTCTATCGCTAAAAAAATAAAGAAGTAGCTAAATAATGATAAAAAATCTTGAAGCAAATAAAGTGTCGGGAAAACAATAAGAACTATATTGGCCAAACCTCCGCCAAACGTCACCATAAGTAAATATTGCCAAAAGAGTTTGAGCGATTTTGACTGCGTTGAATTTTTTGCAAGGTTAATAGTGATGAGGGCGATAATTTGTAACGAAATTAACGCGCACATTAATAATATATTTTGATACGCTCCAATGCCTTTTAAAAAAATACTATAAGGTAGGAAGGTTAATAAAAATGATAATATTACAACAGGATTTTTATATGCACTTTGCAAATGTATTTCCTAATATTGAATTGGTTTAGTTTTAGTTCGTTCTGTGAACACCTACTCCTTATTTGTTAATACGCAGTATACATTAAATTAACAATTGTGAAATATCATCGTTTTTAGTTCTGCATAGATTAGTTTACACTCATAGATCGTTTTGTTTTTTATCTAAAAATTTTTCGGCAAATGCCAAGTAAACTTTTTCTTCGATAAATACATCATATAAATCAGGATCTAAGTGATCATTCTCTTTCATTCTATCCATAATGGCGATGGTTTGAGAGAGTGTTTTTGGGGGTTTATATGGCCTGTCATTCGCGGTTAGCGCTTCAAAAACATCTGCAATAGCCATAATGCGAGCTGGAATTGACATCTCATTTCGTTTTAAGCCTTTAGGATAACCTGTACCATCCATCTTTTCATGGTGGCCACAAGCATACTCAGGAACATTTTTTAAATGTTTAGGAAACGGTAATGACTCTAACATATCAACCGTGACATCCATATGACCGTTAATGATTTGTCTTTCTCTATTGTTTAATGTACCGCGTTTAGTGATGAGGTTAAGTACTTCATCGTCGGAAAGAATAGGTTGAGTCACGCCATTGATGGTTACTTTATAGTGTTTGGCAATTTGGTAAACTCGGTTGATTTTAGCGTCATCAAAAAATTCACTTCCAGTATTGGCATTTACAATAAAAGCTTTATCATCAGCAAGTTGTTTAAGCTTTCGCAACTTTTCATTGGCATCATATTTTCCATGATGAGAAATATACAATGATGCAACTTCAAAACGGGCAATAATTAGTTCAATGCGATCAAAGACGGTTTCTAATTTTGTCGCTTTATCCATGACATATTCGGGTGTCGCCACTTTACCGCAATCATGTAACCAAGCTGCTACGCTTAGCTCATGAAAGTCGGCATCGCTGAGTGAAAAGTTAGCGAGTGGACCTTTTTTAATTTCATGACAAGCACGGGCAAGTGACATGGTTATTTCTGGTACTCGTCGACAATGTTCTCCCGTATAAGGAGACTTCTTATCGATTGCGTAAGCAATTACGCGTGAAAATGAACCAAAGAGCTCCTCCATTTGGTCGATTAATTGTTTATTGGTTAAAATCACCGCCGCTAATGACGTTAGAGCATGAATGGTACGCTCAATTTTTTTATCAAATGCGATAACGTTATTGTTTGAATCGGCAGCGTTAATCAGCTGTATCACACCGGTTAGATCATTTTCATGGTTGTTCATTGGAAGCGTCAATACCGATTTTGTACGATAACCGGTTCGCTTATCCATTTCTTTTGCTGCCGTGACATCATAATCTTTCACGTGATAGGCATCTTCAATATTAATGATTTTGCCGGTAGTTGCCGCTATGGAAACTAATGCACTTTTATTCGGTTTTTGATATTGATAAATATTAATCGCAGGTATTTCTATTTTATGAGAAGTCGTTCCTCCCCAATGTATATTAAGGCTTTTATTGATAAGGGTATCAAAGACTAATTGTTCTTCATCGTTCACTGAATAAATAGTTCCGCCATCGGCACGTGACAACGCCATCGCACTGAGTAAGATTTGTTCTAATAAAACTTGATGATTTTTTTCTTTTGAAAGGGCTAAACCTATTTCAATAAAGTGTTCAATATTTTCCATTTTTCTCTCTTTTTCATCCCAACTAAAGATGTTTTATCAAGTATAGGTGTAAATTAATGCTTTATTTTTTTAGTTTCTTAAATGATTCAGCTTCATTTTTGCCGTATTTGTTCATGCGGTGACTTATTGATGTAAAAGTTTTTTTAATGCCGCTATCCGATGCGAGAATGACTTTTTAGATGACCATGTCAAAGCATGGGTAAATCCAAGCTAACACTGAAAGTAACAAAAAACAGCGGGGTCTTTCTTACGAAATCTAAATGCGTTATTTTTCTTGTTAAGGTAAAATAATTAAAACTAATAAGAAAGATTATTGATGATAAGATAAGCAATTAGTCTTTGATTAAATTTGCCCTTAAAACACGTTATTTTATTAGGCTAAGGATTGTAGATATTAAACTTTCTTTAATAATAGGTTTAGATTCATGTGCATTCATTCCAACAGCTAAGTAGCTTTTAACATCACTTTCTAAAACATTGGCCGTCAGTGCTATTATTGGTAGCTTTACTAATTTTTTATCTAGACTCGAGCGGATAATTTTAGTGGTTTCAACGCCATCCATAATCGGCATATGAATATCCATTAATATAATGTCAATCTTATTGGGGGCGTTGATAACTTTTATTGCTTCAACACCATTATTCACCATGGTTATATCCGCGCCTTCTGCAGTGAGTATTTTGTTGATAACCAATTGATTTATATTGTTATCTTCAGCAACCAATATATTTATACCTTCCAAGCGTTTTTGTATGATCATTGTTTCTTTTACCGGTGTTTTGTTTTTTAATACCGATATTATTGCTTGATGTAATACTTCTGTTGGACAGGGCTTTTGTAAAACCGTTTTAATAATAGGGAGTGCTTCTCTGGCTTTTTCGATTGAAGAAGTTTCGTAAGCTGACAGGATAATAACTTTAGGTACTACCTTCATATTTAGGGTTAATAATTCTTGAACAAATTCACCTCCATTGGTGTGTGGCATGGTCCAATCAGAAATAATCAATTTAATTTTGTGCTCTGAATTTTGCAGTATATCTAAGCCTTCTTCTGCCGATTGTGCCGTAATAGGAGTCATGTTTATACTTGCTAAATAGTTGCTAATAATATTCAAGGCGATTGGGTTATCATCGACAATTAGCACCTCAACATTTTCATTTATCAATGTTTTGTGTTTTTCAGTTAATTCATGTTCATCAATTAAAATATCGGTATTTAACTGAATCTTTATAAACGCAGTAAAATTACTACCTTTGTCTTTAATACTAGAAACGTTTATGTCGCCACCCATCGCTTGACAAAGTTTTTGGCTTATCGATAACCCTAAACCCGTGCCGCCATATTTTCTAGTGGTTGATGAATCTGCTTGGCTAAATTTGCTAAATAAGGTGGCGATATCTTTTTCATCAATGCCAATACCTGTGTCTTTAACTTGGAATCTAAGAATATAGAAATTATTTTCATCATCTACTTTATTCATAGAAATGATAACTTCTACACGACCATGTTCGGTAAATTTAATTGCATTGGAACACAAGTTCATTAACACTTGGTTGATTCTAAAAATATCTCCCATTAAGTCAGGTGGCGCGTACCCCTCTATAGAAATTGTAAAGTCTATATCTCTGGCTTTGGCTATATCTTTAAATGAGTCGTTTAAATTATCAATAATACTAAAAATTGAAAATGCAGCTATTTCTAAGTCAACTTTGCCAGACTCTACTTTAGAAAAATCTAAAATATCGTTGATAACCGATAATAAGTGTCTACCTGAATAAATAAGTTTCTCAACATATTCCTTTTGATCAACATCGAGTTGAGTTCTATTTAATAGCTCTGTTAAACCAATGACACCATTTAACGGGGTTCTTATTTCATGGCTCATATTGGCGAGAAATTCTGATTTAGCATTGGCAGAAATTTTTGCGGCTTCTACGGCATGTATTAAGCGACGATTCTGTTCAGCTAATTGATTTCGTTGATGATAAATGGCAGACGTTTTACGCTTAACTTCTCGAGTTAAAAGGTTTTGACGAGACAGCAATGAATAGGTAATAAATGAGATAGCAAAAATTAAAATAATGCCAACTATAAAAAGAGGGTTTAGCAAACTATCAATGTCTGCTAATTGCTGATCATTTGGGATAACAATCAATTCGAAATGATTATTGATTAACCTTAGGGTAAATTTAAAATGAACTTTCGGCAGTTCTGTTACTGAAGTAGAAGCAAAGCTGCTCAATGTATTGCTTGGAAAGTGAAATGCGTTTTTATTGCTGTCTATCAAGATATATCTATAATTATCAACAGGATTACTGATTAACTCGTTGATGAAAAAGTCAGAGATTGATTGACTCGAGACAATTAAACCACTGACTTCTGATGAATCATCCGACACTGTATCGATAGAGAAAAAAGGATGAACATATATAATAAAAGGCTCATCTTTTATCGTTGATAAAGGCGGTGAAAAATCAGAAACAATAGATTTTTTTAGTTCTATAGCCGGAAAAATTAAAGGGGATATTGGTGACGACTCTACTATCGAACGACCGAGAAAGTTAGCTATATTTTGTGCTGGGAAAGTATAACTAATAATATTATAAAAGTTATCAGTTGTTGTTGCTTCGCTAAGTTCATTCGGAGCCGAGTAATCAAAGATACTAAACTTTTCATATTCAGGGGTTGGGTTTTGGCGAATATTAGTTAAATAATCATCAATATATGACGCTGGAATATGATGAATCGCACTGATTCTTCGGTTTTTGGGGAAATTTGGGAATACCCGTCGAACGAATTGAGAAAACTCTGAATGACTTACCCACCCTGAAGAGGAATATAAATTAGCAATAGAGGAGACTTGAAAAAAAGAACGCTTTATTTCTGCTTCAATATCTTTGGTTTGTAACTCAGCACGTTGCTGATATTTCTCATATACCGCTTGTTTTTCATTTTTAAGTGAATAGCTATATAAAATAATTAAGCCAGTTAAGCTAATTATTAGCACCGATAATGCGATAAGGGCAGGCTTTTCAAACAGTATTTTTGTTTTAAAAGTTAGCATTAGAATTAAAAAGTCCTTTTAAATGTTAAGCCAATTTCTCTAGGATCACCTTGGGCACATAATCTAGCGGTTTCGGTTGATGTTCCTGGCGCTATTGCTCGCTCAGTACAATATTTTTCATCAGATGCATTTTTTAACCACAGTGATAATTGGAATTCTCTTTCTTTGCCAAAAAAATAAATACTATTTAATGTAAGTAAACCTACCATATCTTCTGAAAAATTATCAAGCCAAATAGAACTTTGTGTACCAGCAAGTTGATGAGGGTGCTTATCTAAAAAGTTATAATACATACTTAATTCTAGTTCACTGTGGGTAAATTCAATATTTTTAATGGCAGAAATGCTGTAGCTAAATTCAGGGGCATTGGTGAGTTGATTACCTGAAACAACTTGGTTTTGAAATCCTTCAACGATCAGGGGGGAGATCCCCGATGTGTCTAATTGCCCATTAGTTACTTTGGTTGATAACCAGGCAGTACTGAGGTTGAAACGAAGGGTCGAGGAAGCCTGCCAAGATAATTCAAGCTCTGCACCGGTTGACTCGGCAGAGGGTAAATTGACAAGAGAGGCAAATAAGTTAGCCGGATTGCCAGGGTTATAAACTAAAAAGAATTGATAATCACGCCATGTGTTTTTGAAAATAGCGCCATTTAATCTTAAGGCACTATTCGGGAATTCAGATTTAAAACCGATTTCAGTGGTGACTAAACTTTCCGGTTTAACGGTTTTGCTGAGTAATGATTTATACGCAGTAACAGTGGGGTTTGAGTTAACGCCGCCCATTTTAAAGCCTCTTGATAATGAACTATAGAGCATCAAATTTTCATTTAAGTGATAATCCAATGATATTTTCCCCCCCATTCATTAAAAGTTTCATCTATTTGTTCTGATGCCGGAAAACCTCCATTGGCGGTGATATATTGTGTTGCTCGCTGAAAGCCCATAAAATCTGAAAAACGATCAAAATCATTATTTCCTATACTGTACCAACCCAAACTGCCGAGTGGAAATTCTTGTCCGGGCAAGTCCATCATCATACCCGCAGCATGAACGGTTGGCTTAAGATGTTGAGTAGTCCAACGATAACCAGAAGTTAAATTTAGGTTTTCAGTGATGGGGTAGGTCAATTGCCCATAGGTTGAAAAGGTGCGACTTTTATGGTCAATCCATGCTCCTCTATCGAACATTGGGCCGATACCTTCATCCGCTATGCTGTCATCAGGTCTACCTGGGCCTGCGGGATCAATTAATGCCGCTTGAAATATATTTCCGTATTCTATGTTATAAAGTAGACCGAAAACCCAATGGATATCGTTATTGAGTGCCGATTGCCATTGCAGCTCTTGGGACAACGTTTCAGTATCAGTTGAGTTATAAATATTAGATTGATAAACACTGGATTGAAGTTGTTGGCCTCCCCAATCATCCATACGTTGAGAGACGACATTTTCGAAAGATGAAATGGCATTAAAAATAAAAGTATCGCTGTGCGAAGTAAACTTTAAAAACCCGCCGTATGCATCGATATCATTTGGAGGATTGATCAATGAAGAATAATTCTTTGACAGGTCTTGGCTATCAATATCTATGATTGATTGACTATCCTGAGGACTCATTGCTGTTTTAATTTCAGCAACTTGATCTTGCTGACCGCCATAGAGACTAAATGATAATTGCTGGTTGTCGTCAATGATGTATAACAACTTCATTCGAGCCCCAAAACGATTAATATCATTATACTCTGAAGTATTGTTGGGGATGTTACTTGAAACTGTGCCATCTCTTTTGTGTGAGTATGCTGAGAGCCTGATACCAGCTTTATCAGTGAGAGGAAAACTAATCGCTCCCTCAGCTTTAATAAGGTTAAAGTTTCCTAAACTTAATTCCCCAAAGCCTGAAGTGTCACCTTCATTATTTGCGTCATTTGTGAAAAAATTAATCGCACCTCCGGTGGTGTTCTTGCCAAATAATGTATTTTGTGGTCCTTTTAAAACTTCCACTCTCTGTAAATCAAATAGCGCAAAATTGGCGAGAACCGGGCTGTGAATTGCAACATCATCAACATATAGACCAACTGCAGGTACTGACGATAAGTTAAAACCGTCCATGCCGACACCTCGAATAAAGAAATTACTGATGCCACTTATAGATCTGGTCGCATTAACATTGGGAATTAATGTTGTTACTTCACTAGCATGTCCTATTTTTGCAGATGATAACGTTTGCGAAGAAATCGCGGCAATTGAAAACGGTACATCTTGCACCGATTGCACACGTTTTTGCGCCGTTACCTCAATAACTTCAATAGGGTCAACAGCTTCTGAGTAAACCGTCAGTGGCAAAAAATAAATAAAAAAGATAAAGCAAGATAAAATATTAAATTTTTTAAGCATAAGATTTCTATTTTGTAGTGACAATTTCCAGTATATTCTAGTTTGATTTTTAAACCAGTTTTTCTGCTTAATTATTAATATAATTGATAATTTTATTATTTTAAACTTATTTTTTATGCCGTTATTTCTTCTATTGAATCTTAGTGTTTTTAAGCATAACGATTAAGATATTATGATTTTGAAAGGGATAACATAGCTATTATTTATGAAATGCTCTAGAGTAACCTTTGAATTTCATTTTCTCTTTTATTAAATAGAATCAGTTAAAATGTCTATGATTTCTAAATCTTTTTTTAATCGCTTTATTTATTTCTTTTGTTTTTCTTTGGTGATTAACGTATCTGCAAACAGCACAGAGCAATTATCGGCTCTTAAAAATGACTACGCTATTGAAAAACTTACCGCGGAGGATGGTTTTGTTTCTTCAGAAGTCTATTCCATCATTCAAGATCATCAGGGTTTTTTATGGTTTGGTACTGCAGAAAACGGTGTGATGCGTTATGACGGTCGTAAAGTAACCTTATTTGAATTTGATAGCACAAGTACCAACAGTTTATCGCATAATGATGCTGGTAATCTCATGTTAGATCACCAAGGTCAAATATGGATTGGAACATGGGGGGGCGGGGCGAATCGTTATGATCCTAAAGTTGGACGCTTTGAAAACTTCCTTCATAACCCGAAACGCCTAGACTCAATTTCTTCTGGGAGAATTCAAACCTTATTTCATGATCAACAAGGCCATATCTGGTTAGGAACCTATGATAAAGGCTTGAATAAATATCTAGGAAATGACCGTTTTGAGCGTATTGAAAAAAGTTTAGGGGATAAAACTAGCTTATCTCACAACCGCATCTGGGATATTGAAGATAATGATAAAGATAGTCTCTGGATTGCAACAAGTTTTGGGTTAAATTTATTTGATAAAACGACCTCTAAATTTGAACATTTCTTACCTGAGCCAAATAATTATTCACCAACAGGTGGCAACGAAATTCGCAATATTTTGAAAACTACTAATAATGAACTTTATGTCGGCACGCAAAAAGGGCCTTATTATTTTGATGATAAAAGCAAAACTTTTACTCACTTAATAAATAAACAAGGTGCAATACTTGAGCAAGTAAACTCAATGATTGAAGCTCAAGATGGCAATATCTGGTTTGTAACAAGTAAAGGTTTGTATCGCAAGTCGAAGTCAGCTGATGTCGTTGAGCGATTTGATTTAGATAATAATAGCGGCTTACGAATTGTTTTCGAAGATAACAATAAAACACTTTGGGTGACGAATGAAACACAGGGTATTTACAAGCTTGTTCCGCACCGTCAATTTAGACCGATTAATAGCCCAGAATTACGGCCTCCTAACGGCATTACCACAGACTCTAATGGCGACTTGTTGATTGTTTCATCAACCTCGCAATTATATAAGTGGCACATCGATGAGAAAAAATTAGAAAAATTAACGGAGACAATTTTTAGTGAAGAAAATGGTTATCAAGGCAATAGATTATTAGAAAAACCAATTGTATTTCAAGATGTTAATAATCGAGTTTGGATTGCACAAGATGAAGGGTTAGCTTCATATAATTTGGTCACTAAAACACTTAAGTTTATAAACTACCCAACGAGTGCTGCGGGTTATAAAGAGTTTAGAGAGTTACGAGCTTTAAACATGGATAAATATGGCCTCCTTTGGATTGGAACCTATAAAAATGGGGTTTATCAATACAATCCTGCGACGGAACATTTTATTCATATGGATGAAAAGTTTGGATTATCTCATCCTGAAGTATTCGAGATATTTAAAGATAACCATCAACAGATATGGGTCGGCACTGGTGATGGAGTCAACCTTTGGGATGATGAAACAAAACGGTTTATCACTTTCAAAGAAGAGAAAAATAAAGCAGGCAGCTTATTAGGCAGTATTATCCAAGATATACATCAAAGTAAGAACAATGACATTTGGATTGCTACGCAAGCAGGTCTTAATTTATTTGAGCCACAAACAAACAGCTTTAAGCATTTTGATCGTAAAAATGGGCTTCCTACTTCATTGATTCGCGCGGTTACTGATGACGACAATGGCACTTTATGGCTTACCACTAATAAAGGTATTTCAAAACTCGACCCTTCTTCTGGTCACGTCACTAATTATGATAGTCATAACGGCGTAATGGGGTCGAATTATTATCCAAACAGTTTAATAAGTGGCAAAGATCAAACCTTATTTACCAGTAGTCAAAGAGGCATAGAATACTTTAAAACCACAAACATTGAGTCAGAAAAGAGTGATTTTAATGTCGTATTAACCGGGTTTAATAAAATGGGGCAAGCGTTTCAACTTGATTCGCCTTATGCGTATGTTACCGATATTGCTTTATCTTATCGAGATTACTTTTTCTCTTTCGAATTTTCTGCATTAGATTTTATTTCTCCGTTTAAAAACCAATATGCGTATAAGTTGGAAGGTTATGATGATAACTGGATAAATATTGGTAATAGAAACATTGCCTCATTTACCAATTTAGATGGTGGTTCATATCGATTATTAGTGAAAGCTGCCAATAAAAACGGAATATGGAGCGACAAAATTTTAACCATCAACTTGGTCGTTTCTCAACCCCCTTGGCAAACTTGGTGGGCATATTTGATTTATTTTACTTTTGCTCTATTTATTATCTTTTCAATAATTTATGTACGTACTCGACTTCAACGAGCGGAAATATCAAGACAAAAAGAGTTTGTGGTTAAACTTGAAGAACAAGTGACACAAAAAACAGCGACGTTAAAAACGCAAGCTCAAGACTTAACTGAAGCCCTTGAAAAAGCCGAAGAAGCAACCCAGCTTAAATCAGAATTTTTAGCCAATATGAGCCATGAGATCAGAACACCAATGAACGGTGTGTTAGGCATGCTGGGGTTATTAAAGAATAGTCGTTTAACGGCAGAGCAAGCGCATCGCTTGAATATTGCTTATTCAAGCGCTAACTCATTATTAGCTTTAATTAATGACATACTTGATTTTTCAAAAATTGAAGCAGGGAAATTAGAATTAGAACTGATTGAGTTTAATGTTCATAACTTATTAGGCAAGCTTGCTGAGTCAATAACAATGTCAGCAAAGCATAAAGATATTGAAATAATACTCGATCTAACTCACGTAAAATTTACCTCGATAAAGTCTGATCCAAATAGAATCAGGCAAATAATTACCAATCTATTGAGTAATGCCGTTAAATTCACCGAACAAGGGGAAATTCTGATCACCGCGAAATTAACGCCGACAACGATCGCTAATGAATTACGATTTAGTTGTAAAATTACTGATACTGGTATTGGTATTGCTGAGGAACATATTCCCTTATTATTTGGCGCTTTTAGTCAAGCTGATGCCTCGACGACCAGAAAATATGGTGGAACAGGATTAGGCTTAAGTATCACGAAAGAGCTTTGTAAATTACTTAACGGCGATGTAACCGTAACAAGCGAGGTAGGTAGAGGAAGTTGTTTTGAAATATCTTGTATAGTGGAAAAAAGCAAAACGTCTCAATTAGTTGCGCCAAAGCTTGAAACGTCAATGATTGATGTTTTGATTGTCGACGATAACTCAACGATACGAGATGTCTTAAAGCGACAACTTCAATGTTGGGGAGTTAAGGTTAGTGTCGCGAACTCGGCTGAAGAAGCTTTGAGTTTATGCGAGAGTCGATGGTCAACTTCTAGCGTGAAAAACTTTGATTTAGCATTGCTTGATTTGCATATGCCTAATGTCAATGGAGAAGTATTAGCGCAACGAATCAGGGAAACGAAACATTACCAAACCATGAAGTTAGTAATGATGACTTCGATGAATCAACAAATTGATTCTGATCACTATGATGAATTAGGCATTAGTGCTTATTTTCCTAAACCAATCACCACACATGAGTTATTGAAGGCTTTAAATGTTTTAATAAATGAGGAAAAGCCGTTAGTTGAAACAGAAAACACCGAAAAAATTGTACCTTCACTTGAATCTTCAAGTGAAAATAGTTTAGCGGGTGACTTATCTTTTTCAGATGAAAATATTAATCCGAGTGAAAACTGGCCACCAGAAACCAATATATTGCTAGTTGAAGATAATCGAATCAATCAAATGGTGGCGTTAAGTGTTATTAAAAATATTGGCTTAACTGCCGATGTAGCAATAAACGGTATCGAGGCATTACAGCGAATTCAGGCAGCTACGGATGAAAAGCCATATACTATTATCATTATGGATTGTCAGATGCCGGAAATGGATGGTTATGAAACAACACGAAGATTAAGGGCAGGTGAAGCTGGTATTAGAAATATTTCGTTGCCAATTATTGCCATGACCGCTAATGCTATGGAAGGTGATAAACAAAAATGCTTAGATGCGGGTATGGATGATTATCTTACCAAACCTATAGAGCCTAAAAATGTTCATGAAAAATTAAGTTATTGGATCAACAAAAAATAATTTATTTTAGCGTTTTATCGTTCAAGTTAAAGTTGAGCTGATCTTTAGTAAAAGCTCACTTCTTATGTCTTATTAATCAGCAAGATTGGTTCATTCTAGCGTTGATTATTTGTGTCATTTACAAGTAACAGAATAATGAAAAAATCGATAGGCTTTGATACTTCATTATAAAAAACTAGACATTATTGCTGTAGAAAGGCGAAAAAAGCTAGGCAAAAGCCTAGCTCATTGAAATATCATTCATTCTTTGATTAATGATTCACTTTTCTTCTGTTTAACATCAAGCCAAATAAACCTAGGCCAGCAAGTAAAATAGTTGAAGGTTCAGGAACTTGAGCCGGATCTCTAGCCCAAACATTGATATGTAATGGCTGTGCATCGTTACCAAAGGTTGGGAAATCATTCATATTAAAGCTACCGCTTAACATATAAGGCGTATTAAAGTTTAAATCAGCATTATTCTCTGCAGCAAAGATATCTTTAAAATTAAAATCATAAACAGCAAAACGAGTTAATGAATTGATTGAAAAAGCAAGATGATCAAAGGTCGCCTTTCCTAATAAACTTTGCACGTCATCGATAATGCCTAGTTCGGTGGTTAGTTTCCAATACCCTGAATTATCGGCACAGTTATATCCGGAGACAAAACTAGCAAAATACTCTTTACAACCAAATGATAGAGTTAACAATTCATTTACTTGAAAGGTAATTTCTTCATGAGTACCAACTTCGTCATAGCTGGTTGTAAAACCAGTGCTCCATTTTTTCCAAGTATCACCTAAATGAATCCAACCTGGATCTGTTGCGTTACCGTCACCGTCTAAATCTTGTAAATCTTCTGGTCCATCGAGAAATTCATTACCCGTTAAAACACCCCACTGGCCGTTTAAAAAACCATCACCTAATTCACCAATATTATTGTCAGTATAGGCACCACCACCAATAATATCTTGACCCCAATACGTACCAATACAGCTAGTAGCATCATGCCCACTAGATAATAAATTGGTATTAGTATTATCCCCAACTACAGAAACATGATCTAGTGTAACGCTGTCTGTTGTACACTCGCCAGCTGACACTAATGTTGCTGAGGCATTAGTTGAGATAAATGCAGCAGAGCACATAAGCACTGCCATTAATTGTTTTAAACCCTTCTTCATAATCATTCCTTTATCTTGTTTAAAATTGCACAATAGAGCAATATCGTTAAAGCAAAATCAAGGCCATTAATTAAGTTATTGAAAATCAGTGGTTTTTATTGATGATGTATTGATGCTGTAAAAAAATTTGACAAATATTATCACTCAATTCTTTAACTAGTTGTTGGAAAATATAATAAAAGTTAAAGGTCGAAAATGAACGATTCGTTGAGAATCAAACTATTATAATAGGCAGATGATGTTTTGTTTATCACTGTTTAAAACTAGTTAAGGCTAGTAAAAACAGCTCGCGTTTAAAAAACAAACAAAAAAAACATCAATGATTTTGAAAGTCATTGATGCTCTTATTAATTGATTATTTTATTAAAATTTCAATTATTTTTTGATTTTTCTAGAAGCTAAACCAATGATACCTAATGCAAAGATAGCGAGTGTTGACGGCTCTGGCACTTGAGTATTGTCTTGAAGAAAAACATAGTTAATAAAATTTCCTGAACCACCATTGTCTCTAACATATGCTGAAGCGTCATCGCCAGATCTCCAACCAGAAGCGCCATATCCATCATCATTTGAATCTAAGCGATAACTTTGAATAAAATCACTCACACCATTACCAACAACATCATACCAAGCTGATTGACTGATGTTATTTATGTCTGTGCCATTGATTGAAATAAGATAGTTTCCATTAACCGGGCTGCCAAAAATTTCTTCAGCGGCTTCTATAGCACTATAAACCTCTGGGTTTGTCGTCCAAGCAGGACCGTCATAGAGATTATATGAACCAATATAAATAATCCCAGCCATTGCCGTGTTACTAAGCATTAAAACTACAGCTACTAAAGCAGCTTTTAATAATTTAACATTCATCGTTTTTCCTCGATAAAACAATCATCAACATAATGATTATAAGTTTATACTTCTATTAAGCAATAATCGAACCTTTTTGTTAACTTGTTGATAATAGTGAGTTTTATTTTGTTGTGTGAAAGGTGTAAGTATATTTTCGCAAAAAAGTGTAAAAAAACGTGACAAAATAAATGCAAGTAAACCAAGATTGGTTGCATGATAGCTTAATCTTATTTACCACCACTAATCTGCTATACGGTGTTTTTAGACAAGGAATTTTTATACGATGAGTACGGAATTATATTTTAAACTCTCTTTTTAATTAGATTGAAAAATTCGGGTAAACTACTATTGTATTAGCGGTTTACTCTTAGGGAAAACACTTAAAGAAGTAAATGTTATTCATCGTTTTAATTCAATCAATATTTGAAAAATATTAACTTAATAATATTTGCAGAAAAATCTATATAAATTAGCAAAATAGCTAAAAATGACAGATACTTAACTTACACTAAAGGTAATTTCTTAGGCATTGTTATACTTATAACATGCTGAATTAGATTCACTATTTTTAGTATATGATGAAGCATTAATGAAAAAGAGTAACTAAAACCTAAAGGAGTATATAACCACGTTGAAAAAAACATCATTATTACAAGATGAAAACTTATCATTTAAATTAAGCTATCAGCTGTTACCTCAAGAACATCAATGTTTAGATCTTTACTTTTCAATACCCGATGAAATGGGGATTAGCGCCAGCACATTAACAGAAGAAAGTTACTTTTATAGTAGTATTAAAGCGCACAGTGCTTATTACTCAGATCAAATTCATTTGCCTTTAGTACGCAGCCGCTTTATCAGTAAACAAAAAGGTGAGCAAAGTGATTATCGCAGTAATTTAAATTTATTTTCATATCAATTAAGGATGGCATTAGATACAGATCTAAAACAGACCTTACAAAATAAATCAACTGAAGACTTCTATCAAAGCGCCATAGAATTAGCAGAGCAAACTCAATCGTTATTGAAGAAGCTACGAAGGTATACACCTGCTGATCCGAAACTTAGTTCGTATTTTGACAATGTTGATAATTATTTAAGTTGGTATGTTGAGCAGTCATTTTTAAATTTATTGGCAAATGGCCCCAAAAGCAGTGAGAAATCTAAAGAGCGTGAAAGCTTATTTGAATTATGTCGACAAGAAAACGCATACCGGATTGAGCATGAATATAATTCACAAGTCACGATGGACGATCCAAATCGGATTACCAATAAAATGCGTTTATTACAACGTTTAAGCGAGTATGGCGTTGTTTTTCAGAAGAAAACTTATCACCTCAACACTAATTTAAAACGTGTTGTTCGCGGAACGGTTACTGCAATAATTATGGCATTTGTTATGACTATTATTTTGAATGCTCGTTCGGCATTTACTGAGGTGTCGGTTGTGTTAATTGCTTTACTGGGGTTTATTTACGGATTAAGGGAAACCTTTAAAGAGGACATAACTCGTATTATTTGGCGTAAAATACAACAAGGGCGAGCAAAATGGCAGCATATATTCAGTAATAGCGTTAGCCAAAGCAAAGTGTGCTCGCAAACAATATGGCTTGAATATATTAGTAAAAAGCATTTACCTAAAAAGGTTTTACAACAGTTACAAAAACGACGTCAGCAAAATAAACAATCTGCCCAACTGTTGCATTTTCGTTGCGTGTCAAAAGTTTTATCAAAAGAGTTTTTGCCTGGCTACGACGAAATACAGAATCAAATATTATTTAATTTGACCCCATTTGTACGGTATCTTAAAAAAGGTGAAGGACGACTATATTCACTTGACGGCAGTAAAATTTCGAATCAAGGGGTTGAGCGCCGATATCAAATGACTTTGGTTTTAGTGCAAAGTAATAAGAAAAATGAAGAATATATACAGCGTTTTAAAATAACGATAAACCGTTCCAAAATTATTAATATTGAACCGATGAAAGCAATTCAAAATTTTGAGGTGAAAACAGAAAATTTAAACAGTTAAGCTTGGTCACGAATTCAGCAACTGCTTAATTGGTATTGCTTTTAAAGGCATAGACAAAGATATTTTAAGTGCTATTTCAACCGAATAAATTCATGTGTGGTAAATTTCAAACAAAAATAAGCACCATTACTTTACAAGACAATGGTGCTTTATAGTTTGTTTAGTTTAAACAGTTTATTTAGTTAAATCAGATAGCTTACTGTTTCTTTAATTTTCTTGATGTTAACCCTATAATACCTAATGCAAAAATAGCAAGAGTTGAGGGCTCTGGTACATCTCTGGTAACGGTATTCACTCTTAAATTTGGGTGTAAAAAGTTACTAAAACCAAATTCAGCTTCATAACCATCGATTAATTTAAACTTGCCATCAATGCTTGCTGGTAGTGAGCTATCATTATAATAAGTTAGAGTACTAGCCCACGTTTTATTTACTGAAACAGGGCGCCATTCAAATGCATAAAAATTACCGATAGTAAAGGTAAAATCAATTGCAATATCGTTCCAACCTAAGCTTGTTGTACCAAAAGTTTGCGCGCTAGAGGCAAGAAGATTATTCAATTGATGCCCATTTGTGCTACTCCAGATAACTATTTCAAAATCTTGAGCGTTTAGTGCCGCTTCAATACCTACTGATGAAATACTAAAAGTGCTTAGTGCTTCAAATGAAATTCCTCGAGATTCACCAACACCGCCAAGGGCTCCATAATAATCACCTGAATTAAGCGTAATTAATCCTGCATTGGCAAAGCTACTGATAGCGAATAGTGAACTGATTAGTAACGTTTTAAACATTTTTATATTCACGGGACTTCCTTTATTGGGCATTTTTTAAATTTTATTAATTTTACTAATGTCTAAGCAATATAAATGCCAGATAAAGAACCCGTTAACAATCAATAGCTTGAGCTTGTTTGGTTCGGGGTAGCCATTAAAGATGTAAAGTTTTCCGACAGTTAAATCATGCCATTTAATGTTTATCTGTAGCACAAATTGTTTATTTAAGACTGATGGGTTAGATGCTTAATACCCCGATGAAATAGTGAAGTTAGTAGCTTTTACCTGTATAATCCGCTCACTAAAATTCACCCTGTAAAATGACTTCGAATCATAAAGGCACATTATGGCAGTTGAACAATTCGACCCAAAACAAACCACGACATTAGAAACACCAAGTAAAGTGTTAGACCAACAGTCAAAGGAGCTTTATGCCAATGTATCAAACTCTAAAACAGACTCAGAACGTGCTGCCCGTGTAGGTTTTGTCAGCCTTGGTTGTCCTAAAAATCTTGTTGATTCTGAGCGGATTTTGACTCAGCTTCGCACCGAAGGTTATGACGTGGTAAATTCCTACGATGATGCTGAAATGGTGATAGTCAATACCTGTGGATTTATTGACTCTGCCGTACAAGAGTCCCTCGATACTATTGGGGAAGCACTTAAGGAAAATGGAAAAGTGCTAGTAACAGGGTGCTTAGGTGCAAAAAAAGATGAGATTGTTGAGCTTCATCCTAACGTGCTTGGTGTTACGGGCCCTCATGCTTACGATGAAGTATTAGCACAAGTTCACGAACATGTTGAAAAACCAATGCATAATCCGTTAATTGATTTAGTGCCTGATCATGGCGTTAAACTAACACCTAAACATTATGCCTATTTGAAAATATCAGAAGGCTGTAATCATCGTTGTACTTTCTGCATTATTCCTTCAATGCGGGGAGACTTAGACTCACGTCCTATTGGTGATGTTATTGGTGAAGCTAAACGCTTAGTCAATGCTGGCGTAAAAGAATTATTGGTTATTTCACAAGACACCTCTGCTTACGGGGTAGATGTAAAACATAAGCTTGATTTTTACGAAGGTATGCCGGTTAAAACACATATGCAGCAGCTTTGTGAAGAATTGGCTAAGCAAGGTGTTTGGGTGCGTTTACATTACGTTTATCCTTATCCGCATGTGGATAAAATCATTCCATTAATGGCAGAAGGTAAAATTCTGCCTTACTTAGATATTCCATTTCAGCACGCTAATAAGCGTATTTTAAAATTGATGAAGCGTCCAGGTAGTTCAGACCGTGTGTTAGAACGTATTAAAAAATGGCGTGAAATTTGTCCTGAACTGGTGATCCGTTCGACCTTTATTGTAGGATTCCCAGGGGAAACCGAAGAAGAATTTCAAGAGCTATTAGACTTTTTAGCAGAAGCACAATTAGATCGTGTTGGCTGTTTTAAATATTCCCCCGTTGAAGGCGCCACTGCAAACGAGTTACCCGATCATGTTCCAGAGGACGTTATGGAAGATCGTTTACAACGTTTTATGGCCGTTCAAGCGAAAATAAGTGCGGATAAATTACAAGCTCGCATTGGACAAGAGTATTTAATTTTAATTGATGAGATTACAGAGCTTGGCGCAGTAGGGCGTTCATACATGGACGCGCCAGAAATAGATGGCAAAGTGTATTTATCTGATGAGTATGATGTTGAACCGGGTGATCAAGTTTGGGTGCAAATTATCCATGCTGATGAACATGACGTTTGGGGCGTTTTAGTCGAAGATTAATTAATTTTATATTAAGTCGTCATCATGAATAATCGATTATGACGACTTTTTTAAATGCTATGAATTTAATTAATAGCAAAACCGTTAACCATTAAGAGTTTAGTTAACAATAAATCAGTTCTTAAGAATTTAACTACAAGTTAATTCATTACCGCTTCTATCTTCATCTTTATCATCATTATCTGTGTCTTGACTGGCGTAAACCCTGCCTGATAAAGAAATATTGATCCCTCTGGCTAGTTCAGGATAATCTTTTGGACAATAAATAAAAACACTGTTGTTGCCACTAATTAACCGACCGGTAGGAGAGTACACTAAGGATGTTTGGTTAAGGGTTAATGAATCATTGGTTTTTATTGCTGCTTTGACTTTAATAACTTGTTCATTCGTTGAATCAAACTTTGTGTTATCAGCGGTATTATTAAAAACGGTGAGTTCTTTTTTCCAGTCAGTACCGCAAACGTTAGAGGTTGACAATGGGCACAAGGTTACATTTTTTCCGCTATTTATCGCTGTATTACGGGCGGTTAAAATAAGGCGATGTAATTCAGAAATTTCATTATCAACGCGCGATTCAACTAAATAACTATTTAAATTGGGGATAGCTATCATCATAAGTACACCAATAATAGAAACACTAACCAAGAGTTCTATTAATGTAAAACCTTGATGTACCAAAGCTAGTTTTTTAATTTTTTTGCGACTTTTCATAATAAAAACAACTTAAATTTTAAACCGTCTGAGTAAGTTATATCATTTTATGACTTACTCAGCCAATGTAAATTCCTCAGTATGTTTTTCCAGCGTTCTGAGGATTTAATCTTTATTATAAAAGGGATTTAATCGCATAGAATTATTTTTCCGCTTCTATTTTTGTCTTTACCTTGATGTTTACCTGTCTGACTTTGATAAGATTTATATAGTCTACCTGATGTTGCTACAATGATAGCTCTAGAGCTGTTTGCATGGTTTTTAGGGCAGTACTTAAAGGTGCCATTTTGTCCCCACCCTGATAAATAACCGGTAGATGCGTAAGTTACGCCAATTCTATTTTTTCCGTATTGCAGCTTATCTTGTTCATCAATGGCGCTTTTCATTACAATAATGTGTTCATCATTATTTGGCTCAAAACGTTTATTATCGTTGCTGTCTGTAAACACATAGATAGGCTGAGCCCAATCATTCGTACAATGATTGTTATCATTTAATGGACAAACTGTGGTGAATTTTCCTGTATTGATTGCTGCATTTCTAGCAGAGAGCAATAAACGATAAAGATGGGATATTTCATTATCTACTTTCAACTTGACGGTATATTCCATAAGGCTTGGAACACCTATTGCGACAAGTGAAATTAAAACCGCAAGTGCAACTAATACTTCTATTAACGTAAAACCAATATACCTATTCATTTTATTCATCATCCATGAAGAATTAAACGTGAAATAGGTATAGAAGGTAATTGAATTATTTGCCAGTTAATTTGTCGATTTTTTAATCATCAAACGTCATATATTGTTGGAATGGCGGAACGTTTATGTTGGGTACGTTGATAAATAGCAAGAATAGATGCTAACGTTTGGCTATCGACTTGCTTGCCTTCCAAAAAGTCATCAAGTTGGTCGTAACTCATACCTAAGGCATCTTCATCTTTTTTACTTGGTGACAATTCTTCTAAATCTGCTGTCGGTGCTTTGTCAATTAACACATTTGGTGCGCCTAAGGTTTTAGCTAATTGTCTGACTTGACGCTTCGATAATCCGAACAACGGTGCTAAATCACAGGCACCGTCCCCCCATTTTGTAAAAAAGCCGGTGATATTTTCGGCAGAATGATCTGTACCTATAACAAGCCCCCCTAACATTCCCGCAATATGGTATTGCATTGCCATTCGTGCTCTGGCTTTTACATTGCCTTTTGAGAAGTCAATTTGAGCGTCTGCCATGGTAAGTAGATTATTATTTTTTAATGCTTGAACGGCTTCGTTATGTATACCTTCTACACCTGCAAGTACATTAGTGGTTAAGCAATGAGAGGGCTTTATAAAATCAATAGCTAATTGTGCATCCACTTCATCGGCCTGTACGTCAAAAGGTAAACGAACAGCAATAAATTGATATTGAACATCTGTATTTTTTGAGGTTTCTTGATTTAACTCGTCGATAGCAAGTTGTGCTAGTTTTCCACAGGTTGAAGAATCTACGCCGCCACTAATACCTAAAACTAAATTGGTTAAGCCTGAGTTGAGTAATTGTGACTTAATAAACTGAATACGGCGTTTAATTTCAAAATCTACATCAATTGAGGGTAAAACCTTCATTTCTTCAATGATATCTTGCGGGTTCATCTGTTTTCCTATGTGCGAGAGTAGAATCAATAAGTGCTTAATACTTAGTGTATCAAACTCTAAAATAGAAGTGATGAATTTTTATTGTTCGAACTTAGAATTTATTTCTATAATCAATTGTGTACAATAGTTATATCTGCTGTTTATTTATTATCAACGAGTTATTTTATGAAAAAAATTGAAGCGATTATTAAACCATTTAAATTAGATGATGTACGCGAAGCTTTAGGTGAAATTGGCGTTACAGGGATGACAGTTTCTGAAGTTAAAGGTTTTGGTCGTCAAAAAGGCCACACTGAACTTTATCGAGGTGCAGAATATATGGTTGATTTTTTGCCTAAAGCAAAAGTTGATATTGTTGTTCAAGATGACTCTGTTGAGCGATGCATTAAAGCGATTATGGATTCTGCTCAAACGGGTAAAATTGGTGACGGTAAAATTTTTGTTACTGATGTTGAACGGGTGATCCGAATCAGAACAGGCGAGGAAGATGGCGAAGCGATTTAATTGCAAGCTTACTTAAAATTATCTATTAAAAGATAATGTGATTGAACCATAAAAAATGGCGACTAAATAGTCGCCATTTTGTTATCCAATCAAAACCTGGTGTTAGTCAATCGAATCATCCGTGTTTTGGTTATTCGGATAATTTGCTGCTAATACTTGTTTCGCATTACTTTCTAAATCACTTAATCCCATCGCTTGATAACATTCAATCATAATTTCTAAAGCTTGCTCAACTTCTGGGCTCGTTGAATAATGCTCCACGATAAAGCGGCCTCGATTGGCTGCCGATGCGTAAGCCTCACGTTTTAAGTAAAAGCGAGCCACTGAAAGTTCATATTTTGCTAAGCGAGATTTAATCGCTATCATGCGTTTTCTTGCATCTGTCGCGTATTTGCTTTGCGGAAAGTCAGTTAAAATGGTTTTAAAATCATTAAACGCTTCTCTAGCTGCGGTAGGATCTCGGTCTGAACGGTCAATACCTGCCAAGTCTTGAAATAAATTTTCTTCGGTAGAAAGGTTAATTAATGCGCGCATATAATAGACATAATCAACATTAGCATGGTTTGGGTTTAGCCTAAGAAAGCGTTCTGCCAGTGCGATACCTTGCGCTGAGTCACCACTTTTATAATATCCGTAAATCAAATCTAATTGTACTTGATGAGAAATTGGTCCATATGGAAAACGCGAATCAATGGCTGACAGTATTTGTATCGCTTTTTTATATAAGCCGTTATCTAAAGCTTCTCTCGCATCGGTAAATAAGGCTTGTGCAGATTTATCTGGCACTTTATCTAATTCAGTTTCTTCAGATGAAGAACAACCCATTAAAGTTAATATGAGTACTAAAAAAATTGTTTTAATTATCAGTTTGTCCATAGACCTTGGTATCACTACGTTATAATACTAACCTTACTTACTGGTTGGTATGTTCGTTAAAATAAAATGTTTACTTGTTTCAGTTACCCAACGTAATTATTTGGTGTAATTGATTTATCAAACAGGTAAAATAAGCACTGGCATTCTAACCTAGCAATCAAACCTTGCACAGTGCTAATTAATAGAGATTTTAATGGCTGAAAAAATTCAACACAAAGATATCGTTCCTGAATCATGTTTAGGTAAGCGATTCGACCAAACCATTGCGGAAATGTTCCCTGAATATTCGCGTTCACGATTAAAAGAATGGATCTTAGCCGGTCACGTTCAAGTCAATGGTGAAGTATTAACCAAAGCGCGAGAAAAAATGTACGGTGGTGAAACGATCAGTATTGAAACTCAGGTTGAGGCTGAAGAGCGTTTTAAATCACAAAACATCCCATTAAATATTGTTTATGAAGATGATAATATTTTAGTGATCAATAAACCCGCTGGTTTAGTTGTTCACCCCGGCGCGGGTAATCCTGACGGCACAGTTTTAAATGCCTTATTACATCATTGTCCTCAGGTAGATGTAGTTCCTAGAGCTGGTATTGTGCATCGCCTTGATAAAGATACAACAGGCTTAATGGTGGTCGCTAAGACTATTGCAGCGCAAACCAATTTAGTAGAATCACTCCAAGCGCGTGAAATCACTCGTGAGTATGAAGCTATTGCTAGTGGTATTATGACCGCCGGAGGCATTGTTGATGAACCTATTGGGCGACATTCAACTAAACGCACTCATATGGCGGTGACTATTTCAGGACGTCCTTCCGTAACACACTATCGGGTTATGGAGAAATTTCGTTTACATACCCGTTTACGTTTACGTCTAGAAACTGGACGTACTCACCAAATTCGTGTTCATATGGCGCATATCACTCATCCTTTGGTTGGAGATCCGGTATATGGAGGTCGTCCTCGTCCTCCTAAAAATGCGACTGCTGAATTAAGAGAAGTATTGAAAGGGTTTAAACGCCAAGCTTTACATGCCGCTATGTTATCGTTGTTTCATCCTATTACTGGCGAACAAATGACTTGGCATGCTGAAATTCCGCAAGATATGGTGGCATTAACTAATATTCTTCGTGAAGATTCTAAGTTGAATGAAACACCAGATTTTTAATCTAAACCCTAAAAATAATATCGCTTTTGATACAGTTGAAATGCCTGTTGACCACATTCAGGCATTTCAAACTACACGTTTACATCCCTTTATAGAACAACATTCATTTTCATCTTCATGTACAAAAAACGCTTGTCCAAAGTCTTTTGAATACTTTAACTTAGGTTTACATGTTGCTGATGATGCCCAAAAGGTATTAGAAAACAGACAGGAATTACTCAACTATTTACCGCAAAACACCGCGATACAATGGTTAGAACAAGTACATGGTAATCATGTAGTTACCGTTAAAAATGTCAGTACTTCTATTCAAGCCGATGCGGTTATCACTCGTACGCCGAAATTAGCGTTAGCGATTATGACAGCGGATTGTTTACCCATTTTATTAGCAAACAAGCAAGGCACGGAAATTGCCGCCATACATGCTGGTTGGCGTTCATTAGCCGGTGAAATAATCAAGGAAACGTTAGGTAATATGTATAGCGATAACAATGAGGTTGTTGCTTGGTTAGGCCCTTGTATTCGCCAAGAAAATTTCGAAGTAGGTGTCGACGTTAAGCAGCAATTTGAACAAGTAAATGCTAATTTTTCTTCTGCATTTATTGAACATCGACAAAACCAGCAAGCCAATAAGTGGCTCGCTGATCTACAAAAGCTAGCTCGATTACAATTAACTGAGTTAGGAGTGAATCATTTTTCGGTTAATTCCCATTGCACTTATGCTGAAAATGACCGTTATTACTCTTACCGAAGAGAGCAAAAGACGGGCAGAATGGCTTCAATTATTTGTATAAAATAATGCAACACTCCCTTGTAATATATTGTCGAGATAACTTGATTTAAATCAAAATGGCAATTTAAAACTTCTTAAAGTGCTTGAATTATTATTAATCGCCCATAAATTTTAATTAAGATTAATCGTAAGTCCAGTGATATGGCTGTAAGGAATATTTATGCGTTTAGACCGTTTTACTCAATCTTTTCAAGTGGCAATTTCAGATGCACAATCCATTGCATTAGGTAAAGACCATCAATTTATTGAGCCAGTACATTTAATGTTGGCGTTATTAAATCAAAACAATGGCAGTACACTCCCGTTATTAAAAAGTGCGGGTGTTGATGTTTTTTCATTAAGAAGCCAAGTTGAAAAAGTGATTAATGATTTAGCCCAAGTTTCTGGTGCAGGTGGCGAAGTGCAATTGTCTTCTGCCATGGGGAACTTACTGAATTTATGTGATAAATATGCGCAAAAGTCAGGTGATAAGTATATCTCTTCAGAGATGTTTTTACTCGCTGCTCTTGAAGATAAAGGCAAGTTAGGTCAAATTTTAAAAACACTTGGCGCAACTGAACAACGAATTAAAGATGCGATAGAACATGTCCGTGGAGGTCAAAAGGTTGACGATCAAAATGCTGAAGATGTTCGACAAGCACTTGATAAATTCACGGTTGATTTAACCGATCGGGCAGAGCAGGGTAAATTAGATCCTGTGATTGGCCGAGACGATGAAATTCGCCGCACTATTCAAGTTTTGCAACGCCGGACAAAAAACAATCCCGTTTTAATTGGTCAACCCGGTGTCGGTAAAACGGCAATTGCCGAAGGGCTGGCGCAACGTATTGTTGATCATGAAGTACCGGAAGGTTTAAAAAATAAACGGGTATTGTCTCTCGATATGGGGGCATTGGTTGCGGGGGCAAAATACCGAGGTGAGTTTGAAGAGCGTTTAAAAGCTGTACTCAATGAACTTGCAAAAGAAGAAGGGCAAGTCATCTTATTTATTGATGAATTACATACTATGGTTGGGGCCGGAAAAACCGATGGCGCCATGGATGCAGGAAACATGTTAAAACCTGCATTAGCCCGAGGTGATTTACATTGTGTCGGTGCCACCACTTTAGACGAATATCGTCAATACATTGAAAAAGATGCCGCCCTTGAACGCCGTTTCCAAAAAGTAATGGTCGATGAGCCAAGTGTTGAAGATACCATTGCTATTTTACGCGGTTTAAAAGAGCGTTATGAGCTGCACCATAAAGTAGAAATTACCGATCCTGCGATTGTTGCCGCGGCAACTTTGTCACATCGTTATATTAGTGATCGACAACTTCCAGATAAAGCGATTGATTTAATTGATGAGTCTGCTTCAAGTATTCGTTTGCAAATGGACTCTAAACCAGAAGTATTAGATAAGCTTGATCGTAAAATCATTCAGTTAAAGCTAGAGCAAAAATCGTTAGAAGATGACGCCGATGATTCATCATTGAAGCGTTCAGCTTTGATCACTCAGCAATTAACTGACTTAGAAAAAGAGTACCATGAGTTAGATGAAGTTTGGACGTCAGAAAAAGCCGCCATTCATGGTACGCAGGCGATTAAAACCGATCTTGAACATGCACGCATAGAGCTTGATGCTGCGCGCAGAAGTGGAGATCTCAACCGAATGGCGGAATTGCAGTACAGCCGTATTCCTGAATTAGAAAAGCAACTTGATTTAGCCACTCAAGCTGAAATGCATGAGATGAGTTTATTGAGAAATAAAGTTACTGATGTTGAAATCGCTGATGTGTTAAGTCGCTCTACAGGTATTCCTGTTTCAAAAATGCTGGAAGGTGAACGGGATAAATTACTGAGAATGGAAGAAGATTTACACAAGCGTGTTATCGGCCAATCTGAAGCCGTGGTATCTATTTCAAATGCGATAAGACGTTCACGTGCCGGCCTTTCTGATCCAAATCAGCCGATAGGCTCGTTTTTATTTTTAGGGCCAACAGGGGTTGGTAAAACCGAATTAACTAAAGCGTTAGCTCATTTTATGTTTGATAGTGAAGACGCCTTAATTCGAGTGGATATGTCTGAGTTTATGGAAAAACATTCGGTTGCTCGCTTAGTGGGAGCACCTCCCGGTTATGTTGGCTATGAAGAAGGTGGCTATCTAACCGAAGCGGTTCGTCGTAAACCCTATTCAGTTATTTTATTAGATGAAATTGAAAAAGCACACAGCGATGTTTTTAATATTTTACTGCAAGTACTTGATGATGGTCGATTAACGGATGGCCAAGGTCGTACGGTTGATTTTAGAAATACCCTCGTCATTATGACCTCTAATATTGGCTCTGAAATTATTCAAAGCTTTTCCGATGATAGTCAATATCAAGCGATGAAAGCTCAAGTCATGATGGAAGTGAGCAATAATTTTAAGCCTGAATTTATTAATCGTATCGATGAATCGGTGGTCTTTCATCCATTACTGTCAGAGCAAATACAAGAAATTGCAAGTATTCAAATCTCATCTTTGGCTAAACGGATTGCTGATAAAGGTCTCGAGTTAAAGGTTTCACAAGAGGCGCTTGCGTTAATTTCTGAAGCTGGATTTGATCCCTTATTTGGCGCTAGACCGTTAAAACGTTCTATTCAGCAACTCATTGAAAACCCATTGGCCAATAAAATATTGTCAAATGAGTTTTCATCGAATACAACCATTAACGTGGTAGTTGAAAACGGGGAATTAGTGTTTCAATAAGTACTTAGGTTCAAAGAGCGTCAGCAAGTGAATGACTGAGCTTAAGTCATGCTAATCGTTTAGTGTGACTTTAGCTCAGTATTAATGGCCTCAACAATTTTTTCAGGATTTTCAAGATACAAGTTGTGATTAAGTAAAATGAGGGTGTCATTATGCGCTAATAGCAAAGCTGGTATTGCATTGGTGCCTATGACTTCTTGTAATTCAGTAATATCGTGAAATGTAAACTCTGCGTCTTTGGTCAACTTTTCAATTTTTAAGGCTTTCGCAGGCGGGGATAGCTTTAACGCGTCAATAAACGGCTGCACTTCATCTTTATCTGTTAATGGGTTGCCGGCTTCAAAATGCGCATGCTGAAGAGAAATTAATAAATCTAACGCATGTTTAGTTGATTTGTTTTGAACCCAAGTTAATAAATTGGCCGCTAAAGTCGAATCTTTATATTCAATTAAACTATTTAAATAGGCTTGGCTAAAGGATACATCACTTAAGTCTTTCACTGCCTTTATAGTAGATAAATCAACTTTATTCTCACCATCGTAATAAGCACAATGCATCAAATGGATGGGCATATCAGGAAAAGCTGCAGCGATATTTTTCACAAGCGCTGTAGTGGCATAACTCCACGGACAATGAGAATCGTAAATGAAAAAAAGCTCGCTAGACATATTTTTAACCTGTATAAATAAAAGACCTGCGAATTTTAACTTCTCTGAGACAATAAACCTAGCCTTATATTTGAAATTTTTAGTAAAAACTGTGGTTAATTCTTGTGCTTTATGGTATAAAGTGCGCCGCTAAATTTAAGTTAGACAAATTTATATTTTTTACTTTAAAGAAGTATTTATTTGGCTACTTAGGTTGAACGACTAACTGTGCCATATATTGGTACGTACTATAAATTCACATATACCTATAGAAGATATATCGGGGTGCTCAAGTTTACTGTTTTAAAACAGTGCTATGGGTCGAATATATTGGGTGTATGAACGCTTAACCCCAAAGGAAAATATTATGCCAAACGTTTCAATGCGCGACATGCTAAAAGCCGGTGTTCACTTCGGTCACAAAACTCGTTACTGGAATCCAAAAATGAAAACTTACATTTTTGGTGCTCGTGACAAAGTTCATATCATTAACTTAGAGCAAACTGTTCCAATGTTTAATGATGCTTTAGCCTTTTTATCAGGTGTTTCATCTAAAAAAGGTAAAGTTTTATTCGTAGGTACTAAACGTGCTGCTAGCGACGCAATCAAAGATGCTGCAATCAAATGTGATCAATTTTACGTTAATCACCGTTGGTTAGGTGGTATGTTGACTAACTGGAAAACAGTTCGTCAATCAATCAAACGTTTAAAAGATCTAGAAGCTCAAAGCTCTGATGGTACTTTTGAAGCGCTTACTAAAAAAGAAGCGTTAATGCGTACACGTGAAATGGAAAAGCTTGACAAAAGTCTTGGTGGTATTAAAAACATGGGTGGTTTACCTGATGCTTTATTTATCATTGATGCTGATCACGAGCACATTTCTATCAAAGAAGCTAACAACTTAGGTATTCCTGTAATATCTGTAGTTGATACAAACTCAAACCCAGATGGTGTTGATTACATCGTTCCTGGTAATGATGATGCGATCCGTGCAATTACTTTATACACTGACTCTGCAGCAAATGCTGTTATTGAAGGTCGTGAAAAAGACATCGTTGTACAAGCTGAAAAAGACGGTTTTGTAGAAGCTGAATAATTTCAGTTAATACTTAAAACATCGTTTTATTTTGCATTTGCCACCTAAGCAGGCGTTTTCGCTTTCTGCTTTCGTGGCAACTTATTTAATACTTATGCCTAAACTTTTAAATGAAAGGTTAGGGGTAACAGATTTGAGGAATTAACTCATGGCAATTACTGCTGCAATGGTTAAAGAACTTCGTGAACGCACAGCTGCGGGCATGATGGATTGTAAAAAAGCATTACAAGAAGCTGACGGCGATATGGAACTTGCGATTGAAAATATGCGTAAGTCTGGTCAAGCAAAAGCAGCTAAAAAAGCAGGTAACATCGCTGCTGAAGGTCAAATCATCATTAAAGATGGCGCTTTAGTAGAAGTTAACTGTCAAACTGACTTCGTAGCAAAAGATGACAACTTCTTAGCATTTGCTAACAAAGTTGCTGATGCTGCAGCTGCGTCTAAAGCGACTATTGAAGAGCTTCAAGCACAGTTCGAAGAAGAGCGTATTGCTTTAGTGACTAAAATTGGTGAAAACATCAATGTTCGTCGCGTAGCTTATGTTGAAGGTACTACTTTAGCTTCATATAAGCACGGTGCTACTATTGGTGTTGTTGTTGCTGGTGAAGGTGATGCTGAGTCTCTTAAGCACATTGCAATGCACGTTGCTGCAAGCAAGCCAGAATTCTTAACACCAGATGACGTTCCTGCTGATGTAGTTGCTAATGAAAAGCGTATCCAAATTGAAATGGCGATGAATGAAGGGAAACCTGCTGAAATCGCTGAAAAAATGGTTACTGGTCGTATGAAGAAATTTACAGGTGAAGTTTCTTTAACGGGTCAAGCTTTCATTATGGAACCTAAGCGTACTGTTGGTGATGTATTAAAAGAGAAAGGCGTAACTGTTTCTAGCTTCGTTCGTTTAGAAGTTGGTGAAGGTATCGAGAAAAAAGAAGAAGATTTTGCGGCTGAAGTTGAAGCGCAAATTGCAGCGGCTAAAGCTTAAGTTCTTCTGACTTGATTTGCGAGTAATATCAAAGGTATTGGATCGCTAATCTTGAATATAAAAACGTCTACATAGTAGGCGTTTTTTGTAGGTAAAGCATAATAAAAGTGAGTTTTTGCACTTTTGACTTTCGATAGTGCGATAAACGTATTAAAATAGCCGCGGTTAATTTCGACCGCGGCTTTTTTATATCTATAATTCAGATCAGGAATGTATACTCTATGAGCATCAACCCAAAACCTACATATCGTCGAATTCTTTTAAAACTTAGTGGTGAAGCCCTGATGGGGGATGAAGGTTTCGGTATCGATCCGAAAATCTTAGACCGTATGGCTCAAGAAATTAAAGAGCTAATTGAAATGGGGATTCAAGTTGGTTTAGTCATTGGCGGTGGTAATTTATTTAGAGGTGCAGGGCTTGCTGAAGCAGGAATGAACCGAGTGGTTGGTGATCAAATGGGCATGTTAGCTACCGTGATGAATGGTTTAGCGATGCGTGATGCACTTCATCGTGCTTTTGTGAATGCTCGTTTAATGTCAGCCATTGATTTAGCCGGTGTTTGTGATAGATATAATTGGGCTGAAGGGATAAGTTTATTAAAATCAGGTCGCGTTGTTATTTTCAGTGCGGGTACGGGTAACCCGTTTTTTACAACCGATTCAGCCGCATGTTTACGCGGCATAGAAATTGAAGCTGACGTTGTTTTAAAAGCAACGAAAGTTGACGGTATTTATTCAGCAGACCCTGTTAAAGACCCTAGCGCTGAATTATACAGTCACTTAACTTATCAAGAAGTATTAGAAAAAGAATTAAAAGTAATGGACTTAGCTGCCTTTACTCTAGCACGTGATCATAATATGCCGATCCGTGTATTTAATATGAATAAACCTGGTGCATTAAAAGCCGTTATTATGGGCGAAGATGAAGGCACAATCATCGACCACGCTAAAAATTTAGATTAGTATTTTTAAGTAATTAGTTTTAAGGATTATCAAAGTGTTAAATGAAATAAAACAAGATGCTCAAGAAAGAATGGGCAAAAGTATTGAAGCGTTTAAAACCAATTTAAATAAAGTAAGAACGGGTCGAGCGCATGCGTCATTACTTGATAATATTACCATTGAATATTACGGCTCTGATACTCCGTTGAACCAAGTGGGCAATATTTCTATTCCTGATGCACGCACTATTGCTGTGACAGTGTTTGATAAATCAATGATCAGTGCGGTAGAAAAAGCCATTATGTCATCTGATTTAGGATTGAACCCTATGTCACAAGGCACACTAATTCGTATTCCGTTACCTCCGTTAACTGAAGAGCGTCGTCGTGATTTAGTTAAAGTCGTTAAAGGGGAAGGTGAAAACAGTAAGATTGCCATCCGTAACATTCGCCGTGATGCGAATTCAGATGTAAAATCATTAAACAAAGAAAAAGAAATCAGTGATGATGAAATGCATCAAGTGGAAGATGAAATACAAAAAATTACTGATACTTATATTAAACAAGTTGATGCTATTTTAGCGGATAAAGAAGCTGAATTGATGGAAATTTAATTCATCACATCAGTTGAAAACGTCGTATTTAATGTACATTAATACGGCGTTTTTATTTAGCGATAGAAAAGTTTGATGAGTGGAGTTTGTGTGATCGAACAACAACGAGCAGAAAATAATCCAGCTATTCCAAAACATATTGCCATTATAATGGATGGTAATGGGCGCTGGGCACAACAGCGTGGCAAAACACGGGTAGTTGGACATAAAAACGGGGTTGAGTCGGTTAGAGCTGTGGTATCTACGGCACGAAAGCAAGGTGTGAAAGCATTAACTCTTTTTGCATTTAGTAGTGAAAACTGGCAAAGACCAGAAAAAGAAGTCAGTGTATTAATGGATCTTTTTATGTATGTTTTAACGCGTGAAGTTAAGAAACTACATAAAAACAATATACGATTTCAAGTGATAGGCGATGTTAGTCGATTTTCAGATAAGTTGATTAATAAAATCAACGAAGCAGAAAAATTAACAAAAAACAACAATGATATGGTACTGTCTATCGCTGCTAACTATGGCGGCCGTTGGGATATTACCCATGCGGCTAAGCAACTCGCTCAAAAAGTAAGCGATGGCGAGTTGTCCGTTGACGATATTACTGAGCAATCATTTGATCAACAAACAAGTTTAGCGGGTTTACCTGAACTTGATTTATTGATCAGAACTGGGGGCGATTATCGCATTAGTAACTTTTTACTTTGGCAAGCTGCCTATGCAGAGTTTTATTTTACCGAAGTATTATGGCCTGATTTCCAGGAAAAAGAGTTACTTAACGCTATGGCGTGTTTTGATCAGCGAGAAAGACGTTTTGGTCAAACAGGCGAACAAGTTAAACGTAGTGAATAAAAAAATAAAATCTAAAAACTAAAATTTATAAAAGGGTTTCGTTTGTTAAAACAACGTATTATAACAGCATTATTATTAGCGCCATTGGCTATTGCAGCTATATTTTATATGTCGCTAGAATACTTTTCTATTTTCATTGCCGCCGTGATGGCTATTGGTGCATGGGAATGGGGTCCTTTAATGGGCTTTGAAAATAAACGTCGTCGTATCGCCTTTGTGATTACAACGATTATTCTAATTAAAGCCATTTGGTATTATTTCCCCTTAATGAGTTTATGGGATGCGCAAGCGGAACTAAATTCAACTATTCAGGCAATTTTATGGGTTGCCGTCGCATGGTGGTTATTATCAGCGGCTTTAACATTCTTATATCCTCGCTATAGTGCTTTTTGGTCAAGTCATCGTTCTATTCGCGGAGTCTTTGGTTGGTTAACGCTTGTTCCAACTTGGTTAGCGTTTGTCGTTTTAAGAGCGAATGATTATGAAGTAGATCCTTATCAAGGCGCACAACTGATCATGTTTTTATTCCTAATGGTATGGAGTGCTGATGTTGGCGCTTATTTTGTCGGTAAATCTATTGGCAAACATAAGTTAATGCCTAATGTTAGTCCAGGTAAAACAATGGAAGGTTTTATTGGCGGGGTAATCTTTGCGTGTATTTTAGTAGCCATTGCTGGCGCTAATTTGGGTTGGACACAGCAACAATTTATTTTAGTACTTGGCGTCACGGTTATCATCACTACTATTTCTGTTTTAGGGGATTTAAATGAAAGTATGTTTAAACGTCAAGCGGGTATAAAAGACAGTGGTACCATCTTACCCGGTCATGGTGGGATATTAGACCGAATTGACAGTTTAACCGCTACCGCTCCTATTTATGCGTTATGTTATGCATACCTTGGTTGGTAGGTTATTTTATTCATGACAAAGCGTAAACTCTGCATATTAGGCTCAACGGGCTCTATTGGTGTTAATACCTTAGAAGTTGTCAGGCTTCACCCTGAAAAATTTTCCATTTATTCTTTGTCCGCCAATAAAAATGTTGAGCAGTTATTAGCTCAATGCCGTGAATTTAGTCCAAGCGTTGTGGTGATGGTTTGTCAAGAATCCGCAAAACTACTTACTCAAAAGTTATCCGCCTTAGGGCTCGACAAAATTCAAGTACTCTCAGGTATCGATGCTTTAACTTCGATTGCTCAATCAGATCAGATAGATACGGTCATGGCCGCTATTGTTGGAGCTTCGGGATTAATGCCAACATTAGCCGCTGTGAAAAAAGGTAAACGGGTTTTATTGGCTAATAAAGAAGCTTTAGTGACATCTGGGCAAATATTTATTGATGCCGTTAAAGTCTCTGGCGCCGAGTTATTACCTATCGACAGTGAACACAATGCAATTTTTCAAAGTTTGCCAAGTATGGCGCAGCAAAATGTCGGGACTTGTCAATTAAGTGAAAATGGCGTCAGTAAAATTTTACTGACCGGCTCAGGTGGACCTTTTAGAACGAAAGCTATTGATGAGTTAACAGCCGTTACGCCTGATCAAGCTTGTGCGCATCCCAATTGGGAAATGGGTAGAAAAATTTCGGTAGATTCAGCCACCATGATGAATAAAGGGTTGGAGTTTATTGAAGCCAAATGGCTTTTTAATGTTGAAGCTGACGATATTCAAGTTGTGCTTCATCCCCAAAGTACTATCCATTCAATGGTTCAATATAAAGATGGTTCGGTTATCGCACAAATGGGCAATCCTGATATGCGAACACCCATAGCGCATGCATTAGCATTTCCTGAGCGTATTGAAGCAGGAGTTGAGCCATTAGACTTTTTTAATACACCTTCCTTTGATTTTGAACAACCTGATTTTGAACGCTACCCTAATTTAAAACTTGCTATAGAAGCGTGTAAGCAAGGACAAGGTGCTTGTACGGCTTTAAATGCTGCAAATGAAATAGCCGTTGATGCCTTTTTGAACAATCAGATAAAATTTACTGATATTTATAAAATAAATGAAACTTCTGTGAAAAAATTTGTCTCAGAAAGGATAGTAAATATTGATGAAGTACTTTCTTTAGATATGTCAGCCAGAGAATATGCTCAAGAAATTGTCAAACAATTAACGGGTAAAAATCGTTTGAATGAAGATAAGGTAATATAGTTTAGTGATTGATTTTATTTGGAATTTATCTTCATTTGTTATTGCATTAGGTATTTTAATAACCGTGCATGAGTACGGCCATTTTTGGGTGGCTAGAAGAAATAAAGTTAAAGTTGAACGTTTCTCTATCGGTTTTGGTAAAGCTATTTGGCGCAAAACAGATAAACAAGGGACAGAATATGTGGTAGCGCTGATTCCCTTAGGTGGCTACGTTAAAATGCTTGATGAGCGAGTTGATGAAGTTGCTCCCCAAGATAAAGATAAAACTTTTAACAGTAAAACAGTTTATCAGCGTATTGCGATAGTGGCTGCGGGCCCTTTAGCAAACTTTGTTTTTGCAATTTTTGCTTTTTACTTAATGTTTCTATTAGGTATGCCTAGCGTAAAGCCCATTGTTGGAGAAGTGACACCACAATCGATCGCTGCGAAAGGACAAATCACGAGTCAAAGTGAAATTGTCGAGATAGCAGGACAAGCCACACGAGATTGGCAAGATGTGAATTTAGCCTTAGTAGCGAATATTGGCGAACCTCGTTTAGTGATTAAAACGGTAAACAAAGACAGCGCATCAGCGGTAAGTCACCAACTAGATACCCGTGATTGGCAGTTTTCACCAGAAAAAACTTCCGCCATTGAAAGTATTGGTTTAATGCCATTTAGACCAAAAGTTCATAATGAAATTGTGGTTATTGCTAAAGATAGTCCAGCAGAACGGGCGGGATTAAAAATCGGTGATCAGCCAATATCGGTTAATGGAATTGCGGTAAATAACCAATGGCAAATTTTTTCTGAACAAATTAAACAATTCCCTAATCAAGAAATTGTGATTGAAGTTGAACGTGAAGGTCGTATTGAACAATTGACTGCGATTCCAGATAGCATTGAAAGAAATGAGCAGTTGATAGGTTATTTAGGCTTAGCGTCAAAGTCTGATCCATACCCAAAAGAATATCAATTTGAATTATCTTATGGGCCTATTGATGCCATCAGTCAGAGTTTAGATAAAACATGGCAGCTGATTGTCTTGAGTTTTAAGATGATTGGTAAATTAATCACTGGCGATGTTTCAGTTAAAAATTTAAGTGGCCCGATTTCAATCGCACAAGGTGCTGGTGATCATGCGGGTTATGGATTGGTATATTTTTTAGGCTTTTTAGCCTTAATAAGTATTAATTTAGGGATAATAAACCTTTTACCTGTGCCAGTACTTGATGGCGGGCATTTAGTTTATTACGTTATAGAGCTTTTTACCGGTAGACCAGTGCCAGAAAAAATTCAAGAAATTGGATTTAAATTTGGTACACTAGCGTTATTAGGGTTAATGAGTATCGCATTGTTTAACGATTTATCGCGATTATAAATAAGAAGAAGTAGTTAAGTTTATATTTTATGATGATTAAAAAAATTGCCCTAGCGGTTCTGTTAGGTACTTTAGGTACAACAGCTCAAGCTGCAGAAGAATTTCAAGTAGAAGATATTCAAGTTAAAGGTCTACAGCGTGTTGCATTAGGTGCAGCGTTAACTCATATACCTTTTAATGTCGGTGATACACTCAATGATTTCCGCATTTCACAATCAATTAAAGCCTTATATAAATCAGGTCACTTTAACGATATTGCTGTTTTTAGAGATGGTCAACGCGTTATTTTTAAAGTGAGAGAACGTGAAACTATCAGTGAAATCACCTTTGAAGGTAACAGTGATCTTAAAGATGAGCAGTTAATTGAAAGTCTTGATGGCTCGGATATTCGCGTTGGTGAAACGTTAGATAAAACTGTTATTACGGGTCTAGAAGTTGGTTTAGAAGATTTTTATCACAGTGTGGGTAAATACAATGCTGATGTTAAAGCTGAAATAACTCATTTGCCTCGTAACCGTGTGAATTTGAAGTTTGTTTTTACTGAAGGTGATGCTGCTTCTATCCAACAAATAAATATTGTTGGTAACGAAATATTTTCTGATGAAACATTGTTAGATAAGGCAGAGCTAACCTTTGACTCTCCTTGGTGGGATTTTATGGCGCAAGATCGCTATCAAAAGCAAACCCTGCAAGGCGATATGGAAACCATAGAAAGTTACTACTTAGATCGCGGTTACCTACAGTATAAAGTTGATTCAACACAAGTCTCCATGACTCCTGATAAAAAAGCGGTGTATATTACGCTCAACGTAACTGAAGGTGAACAATATACCGTGAGTGAAGTTGATTTTGTTGGTGATATGGCAGGCTTTGAAGGCACCATTCGAGCGATCAATCCGTTGCGTGCTGATAAATTATATAACGGCGCTGAAGTAACTTATACCGAAGAAACGATCAGTAAATTTTTAGGTCGTTTTGGCTATGCGTATCCTAAAGTAACGACCATTCCTGAAATCAATGAAGAAGATAAAACCGTCAAACTAAGTATCTCAGTCGATCCTGGTAAGCGAATTTATGTTAATCGTATTAATTTCAAAGGTAATCATGTTACCGCAGATCGCGTACTTCGTCGTGAGATGCGTCAAATGGAAGGTGCGTGGTTATCCAATAGTTTAGTTGAAGGCTCTAAAGCCTGGTTACAACGTTTACCTTATATGGAAGAAGTTGAATTTGAAACTATTCAACTACCAGAAGAAGATGATCTTGTTGATATAGAATATACCGTTAAAGAACAACCATCCGGCTCTTTTACTGCGGGTATTGGTTATGGTTCAACCACTAAATTAAGTTTGAACGCGGGTATCCAACAAAATAACTTTTTAGGAACTGGTAATCGTTTAGCGGTCAATATTAATACCGTTAGTTATTCACGCAGTATTAATATGTCCTACACTGACCCATACTTTACGGTTGATGCGATTTCGTTAGGTGGTTCTATTTTCTACAATGAGTTTGATGCGGGTAGTGCAAACTTAGTTGAATATAATAATAAAACATATGGCGTTGGTTTAAATTTTGGTTTTCCAATCAACGAATATGTACGTTTGAATTTTGGTGTTGGCTACAAGAGTAATGGTATTACTCGTTTACAAACTTATGAACAAATTCAAAGCTTTTATGAATTATATTCAGATCCAAATGATCCTGACGCAGGTTTAAAATTTGATAACTTTGATATAACCGCTGCTATCTCACGTAGTACTTTAAACCGTGGTACTTTCCCAACCGCAGGTTCGCAGCAAAGTTTATCTTATAAAATGACGACACCAAATTCAGATACCAATTACTTTAAGATCAATTTAGATACTAAATGGTATTTCCCTATTGCCAGAGGTTGGAGCTTTAAAACAAGCTTACAATTAGGTTATGGTAATGGGTATGATAGTATCAATGGTAATGACCAAGTATTACCATTTTGGGAAAACTTTAGAGCAGGTGGTGGTTCGGATACCTTACGTGGTTTTGAAACCAATATTGTCGGTCCTCGTGCTATCTTCCGTTACCCAACATCTATCCCCGGCACACCTGATGCCCTTGGCGGTGGCGGTTGTTGTTTAGGACCAGATCACGATGTTGTGAATGGTTCTCAACGTTCCGTCGGTGGTAATGCTATTGCATTGGCAGGTATAGAATTGATTGTACCAACACCATTCTTAGACGAAGGTTTTACGAATAGTGTGCGGACAAGTTTCTTCGTTGATGCTGGTAATGTTTGGGATACAGAATTTGATATGAATGATTATCGAGATCTAGCACCAAAAGAATTTGCTAAAATTGATGACTATTCTGATGTCGGAAGATATCGTGCTTCAGCAGGTTTGTCTGTTCAGTGGTTGTCGCCAATGGGGCCAATGATCTTTAGTTTTGCTAAGACGCTAAAAGAAGAAGAGGGTGATGACACCAAATTCTTCAACTTTAATATCGGTCAAACCTTTTAAACGGCTAATCGATCCCAATATAATTAAAAATGTGTAAAGAATATCTTTAAGTTAGGAGAAGAAATTGAAAAAACTATTTAAATCAATTGCGCTAGCAACAGTTGCATCAGGGGCGTTATTATCAAGTGCAGCAATGGCTGCTGAGCAAAAAATTGCCGTGGTTAATTTCCAAGAAGTTATGGGTAAAATTCCACAAACTGCTGCTGTTATGCAAAGCTTAGAAGCTGAATTTAAAGACGCTAAAGCAGAACTTACTCAACTTGAAAAAGATATTAAGTATTACCAAGAAAAGAAACAACGTGACTCTTCTTTAATGAGTAAAAAAGAAATTGAAGAACTAGATACGAAAATTGCGACTTTTTACCAAGACTACCAACTTAAAGGTAAAGACTTACAGCAAAAAGCTGGTGCTCGCCAAAATGAAGAAACAAATAAAATTGTTGCTTTAGTTCGTCAAGCGATTGATGGTATTGCGGCAAAAGGTAATTATGACTTAGTGCTAGAACAAAAAGCGGTAGTATTTGCTAAACCAGAAACTAGTATTACTGATCAAGTCGTTGAGCAAGTGAGCAAAATTAAATAATAAACTCACCTACTTAATGTCAGGTTATTTATTTTAATTAAAAAGCTAAACTTTTAAAGATACGTTACTTTGTCAAAGTAACGTATCTTTTTATTTCTTTTTCAATAATTAATAGCTTAAACTAGTTATTGAACACTTAAATCCCTTTAATGAAGAAAACGCGATAGATGAGTTATACACTTAAAGAACTTGCCGATAAAATAGGCGCGAGTGTTCACGGAGATGACACTTGTTTAATTAATAGTATTGCCACTTTATTAAATGCAAAAGCTGGTCAAATTGCTTTTTTGTCGAATGTGAAATATCGTCAGCAATTAAGTGAAACCAAAGCAAGTGCCGTTATTATCACTGAAGATTGCCTCGCTGATTGTCATACCAATGCATTAGTGATGGCTAATCCTTATATGGGATATGCACTACTTGCTCAACTATTAGATACAACGCCAAGAACTGCAAATACCGTTCATCCGTCTGCAGTAGTCGATGCAAGTGCAATTATTGGGGCGAATGTTTCCATCGGTGCAAATGCCGTTATTGAGTCCGGTGTTGAATTAGCTGAGGGGGTATCGATTGGTGCCGGTTGCTTTATTGGCAAGCAGGCTAAAATAGGTAAACAAACCTCCCTTTGGGCCAATGTATCTATTTATCATCGGGTTGAGATTGGCGAGAACTGTTTAATTCAGGCGAATACGGTTATCGGCTCTGATGGCTTTGGTTATGCAAATCATCAGGGAAATTGGCTTAAAATACCTCAATTAGGCTCAGTGATTGTTGGTAATAATGTTGAAATAGGTGCAAGCACTACCATTGATCGCGGGGCGTTAGACGATACGATTATTCATGATGGTGTGATCTTAGATAATCAAATACAAATTGCGCATAACGTGGTTATTGGCGAAAATACTGCCATGGCGGCATGTAGTGTGATTGCTGGCAGTACAGTGATAGGTAAAAATTGTACAATTGCAGGAATGGTTGGCATCAATGGGCATATTACTGTTGCTGATGGTTGTGTCTTTACAGGCTTTGCAATGGTGACTAAAAACATCACAGAAAGTGGGGTATACTCATCTGGTTTACCTGTTCAATCGAATAAAGAATGGCAGAAAACCAATGCAAGAATACGTAAACTTGAGTCGACCAATAAAAAAATAAAAGCATTAGAAAAAGAAATATCTTTATTAAAAGGCGAAAGTTCGTCGTAAATTTATTACGCATTTAACTTTCGCTGCTACTCAGTCAATAAGAAGGACAGTGATTTGGAATCGCAAAAAAACGTTATTGATGTTCAAGAAATTCAAACATTAATCCCACATCGTTACCCGATGTTACTTGTCGATCGTGTGTTAGATTACGAAGCAGGTAAATGGTTACACGCTATTAAAAATGTCACCTTTAATGAGCCTGTTTTTACAGGGCATTTTCCTGAGTTAGCTATTTTTCCAGGCGTACTCATTCTTGAAGCGTTAGCACAAGCAACCGGCGTACTAGGTTTTAAAACTACACAAGGGCGTGAAGATGATGAAATGTATTTATTCGCATCAATTGATAATGCCAAGTTTAAAAAGCCAGTAGTCCCAGGGGATACCATGCATTTACATGTGGAATTTGTCAAAGAACGTCGAGGCATGTGGAAATTTTACGGCGAAGCAAAAGTTGATGGCAAAGTTGTCTGCTCTGCCGATTTAATGTGTGCACGTCGTAAGTTGTAATCGCTTAATAGGAGCAAATTCATTTGATTCATGAACAAGCAATCATTGAAGAAGGTGCGGTCATTGGCAACAATGTCACTATCGGACCTTGGACATATATCAGTAAAAATGTCGTGATAGGGGATGATTGTCACATTAGTGCTAATGTGGTGATTAACGGCCCGACTCGAATGGGTAAAGGTAACCGTATCTTTCAATTCGCTTCTATTGGTGAAGATTGTCAAGACTTGAAATATGCTGGAGAACCAACGGAATTAATTATTGGTGATAATAATGTTTTTCGTGAATCATGTACGATTCACCGTGGCACGATCCAAGATCAAGGCATCACGCAGATAGGCAATAATAATTTATTTATGGCATACACACATGTTGCTCATGATTGTATGGTGGGTAATAACTGTATTTTAGCGAATAATGCGTCAATTGCCGGGCATGTTCATGTTGGTGATCATGCTATATTAGGCGGTATGTCTGGTGTACATCAATTTTGTCATATTGGTGCGCATAGTTTTGTCGCTGCTACTTCATTAGTACTAAAAGATATTCCTCCTTATGTGATGGCTTCAGGTAATGCAGCGAAACCTTATGGCTTAAATGCAGAAGGTTTAAAACGAAGAGGCTTTACGGCTGAAACCATTCGCAGTATCAAACAAGCTTATCGTAAAGTTTATCGTCAAGGTTTGACGGTTGAAGTGGCAATGAAAGAGATAAAAGAAGGCAGTGAAAATAGTCGAGAACTACAACTATTTACTGATTTTATTGAATCTTCACAACGCGGAATTATCCGTTAAACGTCTGAATGATGAATTCAGATACTGACATTAAAACACCAGCTGCTCAATCTCCTGTGTTTGCCATCGTTGTAGGCGAACACTCGGGTGATACCTTAGGCGCAGGTCTTATGACCGCGCTTTTAAAACGATTCCCGAATGCCAAGTTTATTGGCATTGGTGGCCCCAAAATGTTGGCGCTTGGTTTTGAAAGTTTGTTTGATATGGAAGAGCTTTCCGTGATGGGGATCTTCGAAGTATTAGGACGGTTGAAACGTCTATTTCATGTCAAAGATAATCTTGTAGAATATTTTTCTGCTAATCACCCCGATGTCTTTATTGGCATTGATGCACCCGATTTTAATTTACGTTTAGAACAACAATTAAAAGAGCAAGGGATCAAAACGGTTCATTATGTCAGCCCCAGCGTTTGGGCTTGGCGACAAAAACGTATTTTTAAGATAGCTAAAGCCACGAATATGGTGTTGTCTTTATTACCGTTTGAAAAAACCTTTTATGATCAACACAATGTGCCTTGTACTTTTGTTGGGCACCCTTTAGCCGATGATATTCCATTAACGTCCGATAAAGCTTTAGCAAGAAGTGAACTGTCACTTCCCGAGAAAAGTAAAATACTCGCATTGATGCCGGGAAGTCGTGGCGGTGAATTATCACGTTTAGTGGCACCTTTTTTACAAACAGCACAGCAGTTATTAACTCAAGACGATTCGTTGATTTTTGTGGCCCCTATGATCAGTGAAAAAAGAGCTGCGCAGTTTAACCAACTTAAAAATGACATTGCGCCTGATTTGCCGGTACAAGTGATTATCAATAACACTCAACAAGTGATGGCCGCAAGTGATTGCCTTTTAACCGCATCAGGTACGGTTACCCTTGAAGCCGCCTTGATAAAACGTCCGATGATTATTTGTTATAAATTTAACTTTGTTACTTTTATCATTGCGAAATTAATGGTTAAGCTACAGTGGTTTTCATTACCAAATTTATTAGCGAATAAAACCTTAGTGCCTGAATTATTACAACAAGATGTATGTGTTGAAAACATATTACCGTTAGTGAAGGAAAGGTTATACAAAGATCAATCTGAGCTCAATCAAGCATATATGACTATTCATCAAAGCTTACAGCAAAATGCTAGTGAAAAATCTGCCGAAGCGGTCATAAATTTATTGCCAGATAATTTTTCTCACGTTATTTCAACCGTTAACGAGTAAAACGTACATGACTAAAGTGAAAGCTGAAATGGCGCCTTTTGAATATCCCATTGCTTATTGTATTGCTGGTGTCGACGAAGTTGGCAGAGGACCGTTAGTTGGAGATGTGGTTACCGCTGCCGTGATTTTAGATCCCGATAATCCTATTGAGGGTTTAATGGATTCTAAAAAGTTATCGGAGAAAAAACGCCAAACGTTATCCGAAGAAATTAAAGAAAAAGCGCTGGCGTGGTCGATTGGCCGTGCGACACCTGAAGAAATTGATACCTTAAATATTTTACATGCCACCATGTTAGCGATGCAACGTGCCGTACAAGGGTTAACGATTGAACCTGATTATGTGCTAGTGGATGGCAACCGTTCACCGAGTTTTCATCATGAAAGTGGCCAAATTACGAGTCAGTCTGTCGTCAAAGGGGATGCGAGAGTGGCAGAGATAAGTGCTGCATCAATTATCGCCAAAGTCGCTCGAGATGACGAAATGATAGCGTTAGATAAATGTTATCCCCAGTATGGTTTTGCACAACACAAAGGTTATCCAACAAAAGCACATTTAGAGAAGATAATTGAATACGGTGTGTTAGACTGTTATCGAAAAAGTTTTAAACCCGTAGCTGCTGTTATCGCTAATCATATCTAATAAAAATATAGCGTTGTAGAATCAAAAATGTCCGAATTAGAACATCAGTCTGTAGAGTCCGAAGAAACCACCAACGAACAAGCGCCTAAGTTTGTTCATCTTCGTGTGCATAGTGATTTTTCGATGTGTGATGGCCTAAATAAAGTCAAACCCATTGTTGCTAAAGCGGCAGAGCATAAAATGCCTGCCATAGCGTTAACAGACCAAACGAATATGTGTGGTCTGGTTAAGTTTTATCACGCGGCGCATGGCGCAGGTTTAAAACCAATCATCGGTAGTGACTTTTGGGTAAAAAGTGACGAACTTGGCGATGAATTATCTCGTTTAGTGATCCTCGCTAAAAATAACAAAGGCTATAAAAATTTAACAGAAATAATGTCGAAAGCGTATTTACGAGGTCACATTCAAGGTAAAGCGGTAATCGACAAAAACTGGTTAATTGAATATGCCGAAGGATTAATTTTATTATCTGGCGGTAGAGAAGGGGATATTGGTCTCGCACTCGTTAAAGGTAATCATGATCTCGTTAATGGGATGGTCGCGTTTTATCAACAATATTTTCCAGATCATTTTTATTTAGAATTAATTAGAACGGGTCGTGAAAATGAAGAAAACTACCTGCACTTAGCGGTTGAACTCGCTCGGAATACACATTTGCCAGTGGTGGCCACCAATGAAGTGGTGTTTCTCTCTGCTGATTTATTCGATGCTCATGAGATCCGAGTCGCCATCCACGATGGCTTTACTTTAGATGATAAACGTCGACCTAAAAAATATAGTCCAGAACAATACCTTCGCACAGAAGAGGAAATGATTGAGCAATTTCAAGACATTCCAGAAGCCATTGAAAATACGATAGAAATTGCCAAGCGTTGTAATGTTACTGTCACACTTGGTGAATATGTATTACCAGACTTTCCAACCGAAGGGTTATCGATAGAAGATTACCTCGTGAAAGTTTCTGAAGACGGTTTACAAGAGCGTCTTGAATTTTTATTTGATAAAGACGCCCCCGACTTTGCCGAGAAAAGAAAACCATATGATGAACGCTTAAAAACCGAACTCGATGTTATTAATAATATGGGGTTTCCGGGGTATTTCTTGATCGTTATGGAGTTTATCCAGTGGAGTAAAGATAACAATATCCCTGTAGGTCCAGGTCGTGGTTCGGGGGCGGGTTCGTTGGTGGCATATGCACAAAAAATCACCGACTTAGATCCACTTGAATATGATTTACTATTCGAGCGTTTCTTGAACCCTGAACGGGTATCTATGCCTGATTTCGATGTGGATTTTTGTATGGACCGGCGAGATGAAGTCATCGATCATACCGCAGAGCTTTATGGCCGAGATGCGGTATCGCAAATCATCACTTTTGGAACGATGGCGGCAAAAGCGGTTATTCGTGATGTAGGCCGTGTATTAGGCCATCCATACGGTTTTGTTGATCGTATTTCAAAATTGGTGCCGCCTGATCCGGGCATGACTTTGGCTAAAGCTTTTGAAGCCGAGCCAAAACTGCCTGAAGCATATGCTCAAGATAACGAAGTAAAAGATTTAATTGATATGTGCCGTATACTGGAAGGCACAACAAGAAATGCAGGTAAACATGCAGGTGGTGTGGTGATTTCACCCACTACCATAACTGATTTCGCACCATTATATTGTGATGATGAAGGTAAAAATCCGGTTACCCAATTTGATAAAAATGACGTTGAAGATGCTGGCTTAGTAAAATTCGATTTCTTAGGTTTAAGAACCTTAACTATTTTGCAATGGGCCATAGAAATGGCTGATAGCAAACTGTTAAAAGCGGGTAAAGAACCCATTGATATTGCTTCAATTCCACTCGATGATAAAAAGTCGTTTTCATTGTTATTGAAATCGGAAACTACAGCGGTCTTCCAGCTTGAATCAAGTGGCATGAAGTCACTTATCGATAAACTAAAGCCTGACTGTTTTGAAGATATTATCGCCTTAGTAGCACTGTTTAGACCCGGCCCTTTACAATCAGGGATGGTAGATAACTTTATTGAACGTAAACACGGTCGAGAAGAGGTTAGCTATCCTGACGCTACTTGGCAGCACGAAGATCTGAAACCAATATTAGAACCGACTTACGGTATTATTTTATATCAAGAGCAAGTCATGCAAATTGCTCAAGTACTTGCCGGTTATACACTCGGCGGTGCTGATATGCTACGTCGTGCTATGGGTAAGAAAAAGCCTGAAGAAATGGCCAAACAACGTGCAGGTTTTGAACAAGGTGCGATCAATCGTGGTGTTGATGGCGAACTTGCGATGAAAATTTTCGATTTAGTAGAAAAGTTCGCGGGTTATGGTTTTAACAAGTCTCACTCCGCCGCATATGCGTTAGTGTCATATCAAACATTATGGATGAAAGCGCATTATCCAGCACCATTTATGGCTGCCGTGATGTCTGCTGATATGGATAACACGGATAAAATCGTCACCTTAGTTGATGAATGTAAAAACATGGGCATTGATTTACTGCCGCCTGATGTCAATAGCGGTCAGTACAAATTTACCGTTAATGATGACAATCAAATCGTTTATGGTATTGGTGCCGTTAAAGGTGTTGGAGAGGGGCCTATTGAAGCCATAATTGCTGCTAGAGAAGAAGGCGGTGACTTTGTCGATTTATTTGATTTTTGTGCGCGACTTGATTTAAAGAAAACCAATAAACGTGTCTTAGAAAGGTTGATAAAATCAGGTGCGATGGATGCGCTTGGTCCTAAAGTCAATCCTAATGGTAAAGAAGGTCCGCATCGTGCGGCGTTATTCGAAACATTACCTGACGCTATTAAAGCAGCAGAACAGCACGCTAAAGCACAATCGTTAGGGCAAGACGATTTGTTTGGTTTGATCAATGAAGAGCCAGAAGATACTCGTCAAGCCTTTAAAGATGTGCCTATGTGGCAAGAAGAAGTGTGGCTTGATGGCGAAAAAGAAACCTTAGGTTTATATCTCACAGGGCATCCGATCAATCGTTATTTATCTGAGATTAAAAAATATGCTTCAGCCAGATTGGTTGGTATGCAACCCACGGGCAAAGATAGAACCGCTACTGCCGTAGGATTAGTACTTGGCGTTCGAGTATTAGTAAACAAACGAGGTCGTCGCTGGGCATTGGTAACCCTAGATGATAAAAGTGCCAGAATGGATGTAAGGTTATTTCCTGATGACTATGATACCTTTGCCGATTTACTGGTTACCGACGCAATTTTAGTCTGTAGTGGACAGGTCAGCTTTGATGATTACTCCGGAGGCCTTACAATGACCGGCCGAGATATCATGACAATTGCTGATGCCCGTGAAAATTATGTAACCTCGTTGGATTTACAGGTGGATCGAAATGCTATTTCACAGACCTTTATTGAAGAATTAACGCAAGTGCTGACACCGTATAAAGATGGCACTTGTCCGATACGTGTTTTTTATCAAAGAGATGAAGCACAAGCTATGCTAGAATTGGGCGTACAATGGCGAGTTACTCCAGCAGATGCATTATTGCATCAATTAAATATTTTGTTGGGTGAAGATAACATTGCCTTAAAATTTAAATAGATAGTGCTAAGTGTTAAACACTAAGCATTGTTAGCGTAAAATATAAGTACAACAGAACATAGGTAAGTAAAACATATGTCATTAAATTTTTTAGACTTTGAGCAACCAATCGCGGAACTTGAAGCCAAAATTGAAGAATTGCAATTAGTGAACAATGGTCAGGAGTTAAACCTTGATCTTGAAGAACAAATTACGCAATTACGTGAAAAAAATAAAATTCAAACACAAAAAATCTTTGCGGGTTTAGACCCTTGGCAAACTGCACGTGTCGCTCGCCATCCTCAGCGTCCTTATACGCTGGATTATTTACCACGAATTTTTACTGATTTTGACGAACTATGTGGTGATCGAGCTTATGCAAATGATAATGCTATTATTGGTGGTACAGCGCGATTAGATGGCAAACCTGTGATGGTTATAGGTCATCAAAAAGGACGCTCTACCGCTGAAAAAGTAAAACGTAATTTTGGTATGCCTCGCCCTGAAGGCTATCGTAAAGCGCTTCGTTTAATGGAAATGGCAGAACGTTTTAATATGCCTATTATTACTTTTATTGATACCCCAGGCGCATATCCAGGTATTGGTGCCGAAGAGCGTGGACAAAGTGAGGCTATCGCGACTAACTTAAAAGTGATGGCGCGTTTGAATGTTCCTATTATTTGTACGGTTATTGGTGAAGGTGGCTCTGGTGGTGCGCTAGCCATTGGCGTGGGTGATCGCGTTAACATGTTACAATATTCCACGTATTCGGTTATTTCTCCAGAAGGTTGCGCATCCATTTTATGGAAAACCGCAGAAAAAGCCTCGACAGCTGCTGAAGCGATGGGAATTACGGCAACACGTATTAAAGAACTAGATCTGATAAATAGCATTGTTGAGGAGCCATTAGGTGGCGCTCATCGTGATATGGATGAAATGGCAGCCTTTTTAAAGCAAGCGATCAAAAAAGATCTTTCAGAGCTTGAAGGTTTATCAAAAGACGAATTGATTGAAAAACGTTATGAACGTTTAATGTCTTTTGGTTATTGTTAATATTTTTACCATTAACCGTTTAAATGTAGGTCAAGTAGACATTCGATTATTCAAATCTTGTCGAATAGCTCTTTGACCTACACTATTATGATTTTACCAACACTTACAAACTTTCTTAATCATTATCCTCATGCTCCTATAGTTATCGCCTATAGTGGTGGTGTCGACTCGCAAGTATTACTGCACGCTATTGCTCAATTAAAAAAAAATAATATGGTTAACCAAGCGGTGATGGCGATTCATGTTAACCATGGCTTAAGCCAATCGGCAGGTCAATGGCAACAATTTGCAAAACAACAATGTCAATTATTAAACATTGATTTCAAAACCATTAACGTCAATGTGATTGATAAACCTCGGACAAGTTTAGAAGCTCAAGCACGAGATGCACGATATCAAGCATTAGCCGATTTGAGCCCAAGCAATGCGGTGATTTTGACTGGACACCATCAGGATGATCAAGTGGAAACATTTTTTTTATCTTTAAAACGTGGCTCTGGGTTAAAAGGATTATCAGCGATGGCCATGGTTTCATCATTTGCCAACGCAAAGCAAAAATTACTTAGGCCTCTATTACAAATTTCACGAGAAAATATTGTCTGTTACGCTCAAGAAAATCAGTTAACGTGGCTAGAAGATGAATCAAATGATGATATTCGATTCGATCGCAATTTTTTACGTAAAGAGATTTTACCGCAGTTAAAAGCTCGTTGGCTTAACTTTAACGATACTGTGATGCGAAGTACTCAACATTGCCAAGAAGCGCAAAGTATTTTAGATGAAGTTGCCGCCCAAGATTTAGCTCAGTGTATCCAAGCACAACGCGTATTATCTATTGCGCCATTATTGTTGTTATCGCAAGCAAGGTTTAATCTTGTCATTCGATATTTTATTGAACAACATCAAGGCTTAATGCCGAGTCAGCAACAATTACAACAACTTTATCAACAATTAACTGAAGCAGGAAAAGATAAAAACCCAGCCGTGAAGTTGGGCGAGATTTGGTTAAGACGTTTCCAAGATAAACTTTATTTAACTGAAGATTATCAATCTGTTATAAATTGGCGGTATGATTACGATCTCGCCCAAACGCATGGCGAATATTCAATAGAATTGCCAGACGGTTTGGGGGATGTCACTGTGACTTATGATGAATTAAATGTCCATGAAAAGTCATTCACACTCTCTTTGCCTGATTCGCTTCAGTCTATGTCAATTGTCTTTGCACATGATAATCCAAAGTGCTTACCTGAGTATCGACAACAAAGTCGACCATTGAAAAAAGTGTTACAAGAGTTATCAATCCCACCATGGCAACGCAAGCGTCTTCCTTTGTTATTTATAAATGATGAATTAGCTGCCGTTATTGGTTATTTCGTTTGCCAGCCATTTAGTGAAAATAAACATCAACAGAAAATTATGGTTCACTGGCAGAAAGAGTCAGGTTAGAATAAAACTATCAGAGTGTTCCTGCTCTATAACCGTACAATTATTATAATAATCGGAGATTTTATGAATTTAGTTTTAAAGTTAATTGCTGGTATTGTTGCTGGCATGTTAATTGGTTTATACGCGCCAGATGTGCTCGTTCAATTGACTTTTACGATTCAAAACCTAATTGGTCAATTAATTAAATTTACCATTCCTTTGATCATCTTATTCTATATCGCAAGCGGTATTGCCTCATTACCACAAGGCTCCGGATCCTTGTTAGGAAAAACTGTCGGTCTTGCTTATGGTTCTACTATTATTGCGGGCTTACTCGCCTTTATTGTGGCGAGTAATGTATTACCTGGCTTAACTGCTGGTCATCTTGTAGAAGCTGTAGAAGGTGAAAAACTTAAAGGTTTTATTGATATTTCAATTACTCCTTTATTTGATGTTATGACAGCACTTGCCATCGCCTTTATTTTTGGTATCGGTATTAGTGCAACCAATGCAAACTCGTTGCGTACGACTTTAAATGAAGCAAAAGATATTATCGAAATGCTATTAAGCAAAGTTATTATCCCTGCATTACCGTTTTACATTGCCGGTGTTTTTGCTGAAATGACGGTAGATGGTACTGTGTTCAGTACACTTAAAACGTTTGGTGTTGTACTAGTCTTAGCGCTCATTATGCATTGGGTTTGGATCACTGTTTTATATGTGGTTACTGGCACAGCGACAGGAAAGTCTCCTGCTAAATTGTTAAAAAATATGATGCCGGCGTACTTTACTGCTCTAGGAACTATGTCGAGTGCCGCAACTATTCCTGTTTCTTTAAAAGCGAATAAATCAAATAATGTGAGTGATGGTGTCGCTAATTTCACTGTACCTTTATGTGCCTCTATTCATTTAAGTGGTTCAACTATCACTATTATCACCTGTGCCACCGCTGTGATGTTAATGACTCCTGAATTATCTGTGCCTAGTATTGCTACTATGATGGGCTTTATTTTAATGCTTGGCGTAACTATGATAGCAGCGCCCGGCGCACCAGGTGGCGCAGTAATGGCAGCATTAGGGCTATTGGCGAGTATGTTAGGTTTCACTGATGCGGCATTAGCGTTAATGATTGCACTTTATTTAGCACAAGATAGCTTTGGTACTGCGTGTAATGTCACCGGCGATGGTGCGATTGCATTATGGGTTGATAAATTTGCAGGTGAAGAAGGACTTGATGTCAAAGAACAAGCGAATGAAATAAACAACTAAATTCATTGCTCTATTTATTATATTTAAAGGTCGCTAATTGCGGCCTTTTTATTACTTTCAATTTAAAGATAATTGCATTTTGCATTTTGCATATTTAATTACCATATACGCAATAAAGTGATCGCAGAAAATCCTGATAAGAGGCATAATAGCGGCAAATTTTATAGGAGCCTTAATATGCCTACTGAGCAAGCATTAAAAAATCGTAGTAATAATAGTTGTGAGTTTTGTACATCAACAAATAACTTAGCTGTGTATCCTGTACCCCCAACGAGTGATTTAAGCGCTCAACAAAGTGTATATCTTTGTGAAACCTGTATTAGTCAGCTTGATGGCAAAAGCGAAGTAGATATTAACCATTGGCGTTGTTTAAACGATAGTATGTGGAATCAAGAGCCTGCGGTACAAGTTATGTCATATCGTATGTTACATAAACTTTCCACTGAAAGTTGGGCACAAGATGCTTTAGCTATGATTTATATGGAAGATGACGTTAAAACTTGGGCAGAGCAGGGTATTGCAGCCGCAGAGCGTGAAGGACCAACACGCGATAGTAATGGCGCTGAGCTTAATGACGGTGATGATGTAACTCTGATTAAAGATTTGAAAGTTAAAGGGGCGAATTTTACTGCAAAACAAGGCACCTTAGTGCGTGGTATTACCTTAACTAACAATCCTGAGCATATTGAAGGTAAAGTGAATGGTACCCGTATCGTACTAGTCGCTTCTTATTTGAAAAAAGCTTAAATTACATAAAATGTGAAAACGGACTTTATAAATGATTGACATAAAAGTTGGTGGCAGTCATTATCAATTTACCGCATATTGGCATAACTTAATTGCTCAATATCACTATAAAACAATTAAATAGAATTTATTTTAATGAAATACCTTTTAATCCTCCTTTTAGTCAATTGTCACCAGAAGAGTATGACGAATATCGTCGTGCGCTGGTGGGAATCTACTGTGGATTAAAATGTAAAACAAACCTTTAACATTTTAAAAACCGCAGTTTGTCCACTGCGGTTTTTTGTTTTTTAGCCGAATACTTCAGTGTCAATTGCACTTTTACCAAGGATTTAACCTTGGAATTACGTTAACTCAGGAATGAGAACAAGGAGAAATGCAATGAATGTTTCTACAGCCTATATTGCTGTGGTCCTTATTTGGTCTACAACGCCGCTAGGTATTGTATGGAGTAGTGAATCTGTACATCCTACTTTAGCGGTACTTTTGCGTATGTTAATCGCGTTAATATTAGGACTGTTATTAATCAAAGTTAATCGTATCTCGCTTCCATGGCATCGTGATGCAGTTAAGCTTTATTTATTTTCGGCATTAGGTATTTTTGGTGGCATGTTACTTTCGTATTATGCTGCCCAGTATATTTCTTCAGGCTTGATCTCACTTATTTTTGGTTTAGCGCCAATTTTATCAGGGGTGATTGCACAAAAACTGATCCATGAGCCCAAATTTACGTTAACAAAAAAAATAGCGCTAGTGGTCGCGTTAATAGGGTTATTCATTGTTTGCTTAGATAATTTGTTGCTATCGCAAAACGGCTATATAGGGATAATATTGGTACTATTTGCTGTATTATTTTTTAGCTTAAGCGGCGTATTAGTTAAAAGTATAACCATTACAATTCATCCATTATCAACGACTATAGGGGCGTTATTATTATGTACTCCTTTATTTTTACTCGTTTGGTTAATTTTTGATGGTTCATTAAATTATCAACAATGGCAACTACGCTCAATTCTGGCCATTGTTTATTTAGGGGTATTTGGCTCTTTGATCGGTTTTATTGCGTATTTTTACGTGTTACAAAAGTTAACGGCGAGCACGGTTGCGCTAATTACCATGATCACCCCAGTGTTGGCGTTGTCGTTAGGTGCGTTATTAAACAACGAACATGTGTCTTTCAATTTAATGATCGGTGCTGTTTTTGTCGTGACAGGTTTAACGTGTTTTCAATGGAGCACTAAGGTCAGTGCATCGATGAAAAAACGGCTTAGAAATTCGCACACGAAAACTCGTTTTTAGTTTAAAGCTCGTTATAATCAGGATTAAATTTTCTTTCACTTTTTGAAAAATAGTTGTTATGAAATCAACCATTAGTTTTAAAAAAGCGAGTCAACTTGATAAACCGTTTTTGCTTGTTCTAAGAAAAACATCAATGACAGCACACTTGGAAAAAGCTGGTCTGGTTATGAATGATCAACAGCACTTTCAACGTATTGATGAATTTTTTACTGATTCACATATCATCTGTAAAGATAACGAGCAAATAGGATTAGTAAAATTTGCCTTGTTAGAAGATAGGTTACATATTCGGCAATTTCAGATTCTACCCGCGTTTCATAATTGCGGTATTGGTACGCGGGTTTTATCGTTATTAAAGAAAAAAGCGCAAGAGAGAAATTTGGCGATTACTTTAAATGTGCTATTGGCGAATCCTGCGTTAAAACTGTATAAGAGACAAGGGTTTATAATAGAAAACGAGACGCAGTTAGAGTATCAAATGCGCTGGCAGCCTAGCGCAGACAAAAGCTACTGAGCCCTTTTTAAAAAGCACAAAATCGAATATAGGTGAACAAATATAAAAATATTTTAGTGATCCGATGGACGATTTTTCAATATAAAACTTAAGATAGTTAATTGATTGGATTGATTAAAATATTTATAAAAGTATTTGCTGTTACACTACTCAGTGGTCTTAGATAATTTAATCGCCTCACTGATTTATGAAAGTCTGATATCTTTATCTTTTGTTTATCTTCCAATGGTTAACGGTAACAAAATATCAATTCTTTTATATTCATATTAATTTATGTTGGCGTTTATTAACTTTAATTTATCAAGAACGTCCTAGTGTGTTGCTCATTTAGATTTTGTTAAGGGCTAAATAGTATTTAACGCAATCACTACAAAGAAAAATGCCGATCAACTTATGTGATCGGCATTAATTTAAATGACTGGTTTTATTTAGTATTCAATAATACTTTTAAGATTATTGTTTTACCCATACCGCACTGACACCAGGTTCTTCTCCTTGAGTCCACCACTGTGCTGTGTAGGTATCGCCATTATGGATGACTTGATCTCCACCATGATAAATAGCGTTGGGGTTCCAATCACCTGTTGAGGTGTCAGGATTAACCGCTTCCCACGGTCCACCTAAGTCTGGTTGATCACCTTGAGTCCACCATTTAGCTCGATATTCAATACCTTGATAAATCACGATATCGTCGGCGGTATACACAGCGGATGGATCCCATGTATCGCTCGGGTTTGTTACATTAGTATCATTTACCGTGAGATTAAAACTGGTGCTTGATTGTTCTGTACCATCACTCACCGAAACGGTAATTATATATGTGGTGGTAGTTGAAACTTCACCGGCTTGTAATGTGATGCTTTCACCAGATCCTGTTAATGTTATTCCTGCAGGAACCGTCCACTGATAGCTAAGTGGATCATTATCTGCATCGGAAGCCGTTACGGTAATATTAACCGATACGCCTTCATCAACCGTTAGGTCGTCAATAGGGTCAACTACGGGGGCGTTATTACTCGACGATGGCGCGATAACACGTACCACAACACTTTTACTGACCGTGTCGGTACCATCACTGACGTTAATGATTGCAGTGTAGTCGGTATCTTGACTGACATTTGGTGCGGTAATGCTTACGGTTTCAGTATTACTGCCTGAAAGTGTTAATGCACTATCAGCTGTCCAACTATAACTTAAGGGGTCATTATCGGCATCGGTTGCCGTTGCTGTAATAGATGTCGATTCACCCGAATTTACCGAGACTAAATTGGTGACAGACACGACCGGTTTTTTATTCGTCGGTGGCGTACCGTCATCTAAACCTTGGTGCATGGCATTTAAGATATCACCATTATCAGCGTCAATTTCCCAAGCAAATAATCCGCCCAAATCATGTGTTTTAACATACTGACCTTTAGCGATAACAGAACGAGGACTATCATAAGTGATTAATTTACCATTTGCACGATTCCAAACATACGCAGCCTCTGCAGCTTCGTCATAACCAATTTCAAAGCCATTGATACCAGTTTCCGCCGTGCCAATCATATTGGCTTTGATCCCTTTGTAATCTATTACACCAGCTTCCCATACACCTTCTGCAGAAGTACCGGTCAATTTACCATTACCGGGCGCGGTCATCGGATTACCAGAAATGTCAGCGTTGCTATCTAAGACACCTTCCCAGCCACGACCATACATAGCGGTGCCAACGACGATTTGTTTCGACGGAACGCCTTGCGCTAATAACAAATTTAACGCATTGTCTATGGTATACGACGGTCCTTTGCGAGGTTCGCCTTCATCATCTAAGCCAGTACCATTACATTCATCAGCTGATAAATGGGAACCACAATAAATACCTGTTTGATGACCAGTAACATTGTTCCAAGCCCCATAAAAATCATATGACATGGCAAAGATATAATCCATGTGTTGTGCCGCATTACCATAGTCAACATCTTCAATCTTGTCATAACCGACACCTATAGCGGAAGTCAGTTGATATTCACGGCCAGTATCCGATTCAAGTTCATCTAACATGGCTCTTAATTCAGCCATTAAAGCTACATAGGCGGCTCCATCCTGGGCTGGATCACCTAAGGTAGTACTTGCGCCATCGCCCCCAGGATATTCCCAATCAATATCAACCCCGTCGTAAAACTTCCAAGTCGTTAAAAAGGTTTTAACGGAAGCGACAAAAGTATCGCGATTAGCTTTGTCAGTGAAATAGAAAAAAGGGTCTGATAACGTCCAACCACCAATTGAAGGTAATATTTTCAAATCTGGATAACGTTGCTTTAAAGCCATCATCTGTGCATAAGTACCACGAATAGGATCGCTAGAATCTACACCCGGTAACGTTTTTTGAATGGCTGCCCATGGGTCATGAATGACTACTTCAAAATCGTTTGAGCCTCCACAAGCTTTCACTAAAGCATTGTGACTGCCACCATTTTCAATTTCCTTTAGTGATTCATTTGGGCCACAAATTGGAATAAAGCCGTAAAGAATATGGCTTAGGTTATGGGCTGGAATATTGGTTACGTCAAAGTCGCGACCATAAATGCCCCACTCGACAAAATATGCTCCAGTTACCAAATCTTGTTTTGTTCCATAATCGCCGTTATTAGGATCATAATCCATGGGTAACGGCGCTAAATGTCCACCATCGGTATCGGCAATAACAATTGGTTTTCCATCACTTCGGGCACAGGATGTACCTTCACATAACTCAACATATAAAGTGTGGCGACCAGACTGTTGATAAGGAAAATTAATGACGCCACTTTTAGTGCCTGTTGGTAAAGTGCCTGAGTTAACTAATTGCTGGTCAAAATACACTTTATAGTTATCGCCACCATCGCCACTCCATGCATTCCATTCGATGTTAATGTTAACTTCATCGTGTACGGTAACAATATCTTTATAGGAGCCATTTCCTTCAAGGTCCACTTCTACAAAGGAGTATTCTTGAGGTTCCCAATTTATACTTGGTGTGGATGGAGCAGCAATGGACTGCCAAGACATTACGGCAGTGCTAATCGCCATCATAGTTAATAATCGTTTATTCATGACTTCACCTTTTAGTTATTATTTGTATTGAAATTTATTTAACGCTTTGTAATGCAACCACAAACTATTTAAGTTGTGGTTGGGCATTATTAATTACAGACTTGCTGCCAATCTGCTGTGGTCCCTGGTTCAGTGTTTGTCCACCATTTCGCTTTGAAAATGGCATTATTGTGCGACATTAAGTCACCACCAGTAGCGTGACTTGGATTACCAGCCCAATCGGTTTGTGGCCAATCTGGATAAATCGGAATATCGCTAATTGCAGTGCCTTCGCACTCTCCATTCGGATCAACAGGATCGCTTGGATCCGATGGATCATTTACTTCAGCAATAGGCAAGGTTGGATATTGAGCACTGAACGCATAAACTTGACCGTCTTTTTCAATTGAAAAATTAACCGGACCTGTGATTGGCATGTAGTACATGACTTGAGCATCTATGGTTTCATTTGGAGTAAATGATTTTGCTTCTCCTCCCCACTCATTAATAAAAGTGATTGAAAAACGATGAAATTCGTTTTCAAAGCCACCAATGTTATTACCGGCCGCGTTTGAGGCATTCACTTCTACAGCCATACCAAGTTTCTCTTGTGCATCCCAGTTGGACTTAAATATTGCCGATGTTGCTACAGGTACATCAAAGCTAACTTTGGCTCCGCTTAAATCAAGTTCAGAACGGTTGGTAAAACTAAAGGTTGGGCTAATTGGGTAATTGTTATCACCGATTGGAAAGTCTTTTACGGTAAATTCAATATCGACGGCCTTACTTGGCACGACAAAGTTTGGATTGCCGGTATGGATGTCATATTGAACACCACTTTGTTGAAATTGATTATAAGCCAAGCGAGTTAACGACGAGCCCATAAAGTATTCATCTTGGTCAGCGTCATAATCAAAATCACCCGCCAACTCCCAGAACATGATGCCACCTAGACCATTATTAATGACATATTCTACTTTTGTGGTCATAGACTCTTCATCTTCGATGGAAATAAACACTTTCTTCTGTTCATTCCATAACCAAGGTGCAACGGCTATTTCGTCATAAAATCGTTGGTAAGTTCCAACTAGCTGATCTTGTGGATCATTTTGAGGATCAAGTCCATAAATATTAAGGTAACTAGGTATTACGCCATTTTGGAGGTTTTTTACATGCCATAATGGATTACTTCCTGCCGGGATTTCACGGTCATTTTCAACATCGTGCCATAAATTATCGATTCCAATCGCACCATTTCCACATTGGTTTTTATCACCACTACCGGTACCTTTTGGACATTCGTTTTGATCTGGTAACGGCGCTTGTCCCCATAAACCATTCTCTCCGCCGGATACATCTTTAAAACCTCGTGTATAATAAGGAATACCGATATTAATACGACCCGCACTCAGTGCCCCTCTAAAGTATCGCACCGCCCAGTCGGTATTTAGATAACCTATACCTTCAAATTCTGCGGTTTCATATACCCCCCAGGTTGCTAATTCAGAGTCTTTACCCGTGTCAAATAATGAAGCATTATGACCGACATGTGCATTCCAAGCACCGTGTAGATCATAAGACATGATATTTACGTAATCTAAATATTGTGCCGCTTGGAATGTTTCCATGCCACGTAATAAATAACCCGAAGAAGGGGAGGCGATAGTGAGTAAATAATGTTTCCCTGCAGATTGACCTGCAATATCTAAGGTTTCTCGAAGGGTTTTCATTAATACTTGGTATGAAGCATTTAATCCGGCACGTCTTGCATTTGAAATATCAAAATCATCCGGATGACCAGCATCATTCATAGATGATGGGTATTCGTAGTCAATGTCGACACCATCAAAACCATAGGTTTCAATAAAGTTTACGACACTGTCACTAAAATCTTGAATGCCTTGATAGTTTACACTGCCATCAGCATTGGTGGTCATGGTATAAAAACCGCCGCTGGCGACACGTCCGTTTTCTCCAAAGTAGCCGCCAGTTTCAGCCCAACCGCCAACTGAGACTAAAGTTTTAACATCTGGGTATTGTTTTTTGTATTTGTTTAGAAGATTAAAATGGCCTTTGTAAGAAAACTCAGGATCCATTTCTGCACCCACAACACCGGGCCATTCCATATTAGTCGCGGGATTATTTTCAGCCAGCGGATCGCCAATTGATACCTTGTTATTATCATCTACATGAGCAAAAGCATAATTAATATGTGTGATTTTATCCCAAGGAATATCATTAACTAAATAACTTGGTTGACCGTTAGCGCCATTACGCCAACTGGTGAAATACCCAATAATGCGACGAGGATGATCTGCCCCCATGATCTCCCGGCCATTAACGTCATAGACAGTACAATACGGAGTATTAACATTTGGTGTTTGATATAAGCCTGCAGGGCGGCATTCGTCTGGATCTTCGCTAGTGCTGGTTGCTGTAACCGTCACCGAATAGTTAACCGAATGACTTGCTCCCTCGTTATCGGTTGCCTGTAAAGTAAATGAATATGTCCCCACAGCTGTAGCTTGCCAGCTATAAGTGGCTTGAGCGGCGTTTACCGTAATAAGAGAATGTTGCGCTTGTACAAATTTTAGTTCGTTAATAGTACCGTCTTCATCTGTAGCTGTTAATGTGAATTGAATTGAATCCCCCGGCTGCAAAGGATCTGAATGTGCAGCGGTGATATTAGCTACTGGAGATTGATTACTAGGAGTGGTTGATGATGAAATGACCACGTTGGACGAAACACTTGATGATTCCACTCCTTGATTATCGGTCGCTATGGCGGAAATAACATGATCGCCAACCATTGCTTGCCACTGTGTTTCATAAGGTTCGCTAGTGTCTGTTATCAATAGTTGACCATCAATATAAAATGCAACCTGTGCGACTGATTGATCATCGGTTGCATTTGCAGAGATGACAACGCTGTCATTTTCGGTCGCAGTAAATCCAGAATTCGGAATTAAATGAGTAACTTGGGGCGCTTGATTGCTGACAGCGCTGTCACAGTCGCCCAAAAGAGACCAATCTTGCCATTGACCAGAATTCTCCACAGGGTTAGTTTGTGTCCACCAATTGGCTTCATATAGAGCATTATCGGCAACGACTTGGCTGCCACCGTTATGCGTTTGACCTGTCTGCCATGTCGCTATGCCGGTACAGTCAGCAGCCAGTAATGTAGGTGAAACTAATAGAAAGAATAACGTGCTGATAGCAGTCATTTGAGGTTTTATTTGACTTGTTTTCACTTGAACCCCCTTCGTGGGTTGTGTTGTTATTTTTAGTTGTTCAAAAATTAAACTAGCATACAAATTCCCAAGATTTCAATGATGTTTTTTTCATCAAAACTTAAAATGTAACAATTTTGTAATAATGTAAGCCTTTACATTTTTTATTTCATTAAATAGGAATACCGTGCAAAGTAGAACTGCATTATTCAATGTAAATAGCTGCCAGCTTGGAAAATACAAGCAATGAAATTGCTGTCACTTGTCGATAAGAGTTGGGTAAAAAAAGGGTATGAAAAAAAACTTATATTCTTTTTGGTTATATGTTATAACTGTTTTTGTGTTGTTGGTTGATGCTTTATAAGGGAGAGACTAAGTTTAAAAATTTTAACAAAGGCTATGAAAAACTGATTTAAGGGGCTTATAAATAGAGAAAAAAAAGCACTCTAAAGAGTGCTTTTATCAAGTGAACAAAGGTTAGTTGTTCGCTTGTCGATAAGCTTCACAAGCTTGTTCGTCTTCACACTCACCGTATAAATATAAACTATGATTGGTGAGTTTTATTTTATGGTGTTTTGCAATATCAATTTGACGTTGTTCAATAACGTCATCTTCAAATTCTACCACTTTACCGCATTTTAAACACACTAAATGGTCATGATGTTTTTTATGACTTAATTCGAATACTGATTTCCCACCTTCAAAGTGGTGACGCGAAACTATACCTGCATCATCAAATTGGTTAAGAACGCGATACACAGTCGCTAAACCAATTTCTTCGTTATGATCGAGTAAAATTTTGTAAACATCTTCAGCACTAATATGCTGGTTTTGAGGATCTTGCAAAATGGCTAAAATTTTTATTCTCGGCAGTGTAATTTTTAATCCTGCTCTTTTTAGCTCTTCATTTTGATCTGGCATGCAGTTCATTCTCAACTTTATAAATATGGATAAAATTATAGGAGGTATTGAAGTGGGTTAAAAGACTTAATTGTGAAAATTGATGTTTTTTACCAATTATTATTGATTGTTAACTGCGAAAATTCATTCTAAATATCCTTAAAATTCATAAGGATTAACGAACTTTGAATGAGAAAAAGCCCACGTTTACGCGGGCTTTTTCTATGCATCGAAACACTTGATGAGGATTAATCAGCTAATTCTGCTAAACACATTTCATCATGAATTTGATTTACCCATTTATCAACGCGTTGCTCGGTTAATTCGGGTTGTCTGTCTTCATCCACACACAGACCAATGAAAGTATTTTCATCAATTAAGGCTTTTGATGCTTCAAATTCATAACCTTCATTAGGCCAACTACCCACCATAATAGCGCCTTTTGATTCACAAATATCACGTAATGGCTCCATCGCATCACAAAAATATTCGGCATAATCTTCTTGATCACCTAAACCAAAAATAGCGACTAATTTATCAGTAAAATCAATTTCTTCAAGCTCAGGTAAAAAATCATCCCAATCACATTGGTTTTCACCATAATACCAAGTTGGGATACCTAAAATTATCAGATCAAATTCAGCGATCTCTTCTTTTGTACTTTTAGCGATATCTTTTACATCAACTAATTTCTTGCCCAATTTCTTTTGGATCATTTTACTTACAGCTTCGGTGTTGCCAGTATCACTACCGAAAAATAAACCTACAATTGCCATTGAGTTATAACCTTTTTAAATCTTTAATTTTCATCTAACGCTAGTGCTTTTACTAGCAGTGATTCAATTAACTCACTACGGTTACTGCCCGTATTTTTCGCTAATTGATCCAATTGGTTTATCAAGTTTTCATGAATTTTAAATTCAACGCGTTTCAAACCATTCGTTTTATCGCGTTTTACTTGATTTCTTTTATTAATTCTTACCTGAACACTCCGAGAGTGCGGGTTTGTTTTAGGACGCCCAGGCCTTTTATCGTCACTAAATAAATCGATTGTTGTTAAATCTGTTGCTTCTTTTGCCATTGTTAACCTACGCCTTGGCTTTCCCAGATAAACTGAATAATACCTTTTGCAATAAATCCTGCACAACCTAGGAATAATACAAAATAAACCGTATAACGGCCCATTTTAGGTACATCATTTTTTTTCATAATATCGTGAATTGATAACCCTATGAAAATAAAGATAAAAGCAAAAAATAAGTTTAGTCCAATCGTTTCAATTAGTACAAAGTGTTCTGCAAGCATATTCCACCCTAAAAATTTCACGCAGGACTATAGCATAATGCGATGACTAAACACATTATTTTTACCTGTGTTTATACTGGATCTGCAGCAGAAATAGTTAATTTAGATCATGAAAAGTTAAAATAGCTATATTTTCATAAAAATGGATGATTGTTTGTCAAGCTTCCTGTGATAGAAAGCTTTTAACCGAGTTATTAAAAGCCGCCGTTTTTTCAGCATGAAGCCAATGTCCCGTACCTTGAATAATTTTCGCTTTACTGTGAGGGAATAACTGACGGATGATGGGCCGATGTTGTTCGGTGATATAATCAGAATCGCCACCTTTAATAAATAAGGTAGGCTTTTGAAAAACATGACTCCCTTGATAGCCTTTAATAATTTGCGGATAACATTGAGCAATGAACGACAGGTTACATTTAAATGCCAACTTATCTGCCACTTTATGTAAATTCCTCAACAAAAACTGTCTTACGCCTTTATCATCAACGTATTGAGCAAGCTGTTCATCCGCTTGTTTTCTATTGGTTATTTTACTTAAATCAATCGATTGAAGACCCGTAATAATATGATCATGGTGCTGTGGATATTGAACTGGCGAAATATCAGCAACAATCAGTTTATTCACTCGTTCAGGAAAATCTAACGCTACTTGCATCGCTATTTTTCCACCCATTGAGTGACCTAATAAATGCGTTGATTCAATATTTAAATGATCTAAAGTATCGATAATGTCCAGTGCTAAAGTAGGGTATTCCATATTATTTTCATGAAATGATAAACCATGATTTCGCACATCAAGGTTAGTGACACAGAAATCTTGATTTAGCGTTTTCGCCACCATGTTAAGGTTTTCTAAACTGCCAAAAAGCCCATGTATCAAAACGAGGTTTTCACCTTCTCCTGATTGTTGATAATTAAGTAATGCCATTGAAATATTTTACCGTTTTTTAAAATTAAGCGATTGAATGGATGAAAATAATTTGGAATATTGTATTTTGCCTATAGAGACTTAGCAGCAAGCTCAGTATAATCATCTTGTATTAATTATTCTATTAACGTCCCTTAGGTTTTCAATGAAACATATAGAAATAGATGAAGAACTTTATCAATATTTAGCTTCCAAGACACAATATATCGGGGAAAGCGCTTCTTCAATTCTTCGTCGTTTATTATCTTTACCTGCTGATTTATCTGAGCAAAAAACAGCAACACCCAAAAAAATAGAATCGGTTCTTGTGCAATCATCGTCGTCTGACAATACTCCGTTGATTCATCAAAAAACGGTTGCTACTTTACCGCGTACTGCAGAGAGCGTCTTTAATTATATAAATAAAGAAGAGTTAGCCACTCAACGAGGCGTTGTCGGTCGCTTTCTACTTATTCTTTCAGCATTGCATCGTGTCCATGGTGAGCAGTTTTCTGCTGTGATCGAAATACGTGGTCGCGACAGATTATATTTTGCGCGTAGTGAGCAAGAATTAGCTGAAAGTGGCAGCAGTACTAAACCGCGTCAAATCCCTGATAGTTCATTTTGGGTCATGACCAATTCAAATACGACTCGTAAAAAAATGATGATCACTGAAGTCGCAAAAGCGCTGGGTTATCAATCAGTTGAAATTGAAAAAATACGAGATTTATTGTAAACACTTTTTAAAATCACAAAATAAAAGGAACTAATATGTCAATTCATCCGCGTGCAGGGCAAACCTCTTTACCAGAAGATAGAGAGAATATTGCTCAAATAGTGACAGATTATTATATCAAGCAACCGGATGTTTCTATTGAGGCACAGCGTGTTAGTTTTGGTACGTCTGGACATCGTGGTAATGCGAAGAAAATTAGTTTTAATGAGCAGCATATTATTGCGATTTGCCAAGCGGTGGCAGAATACCGAACAGCACAAGGATATCAAGGCCCGTTATTTTTAGGGAAAGATACCCATGCGTTATCGGAGCCAGCTTTTGCAACCGCACTTTCTGTCCTGATCGCAAATAACGTTCCTGTGGTAATTCAATCTGATGAGGGTTTTACTCCAACGCCAGTGATTTCACGCTTAATCATTGTCCATAATAAAAACCATGATGACCAAGCCGATGGTTTGATCATAACCCCATCACATAATCCTCCTTGTGATGGTGGCATAAAATATAACCCACCTCATGGTGGTCCTGCAGAAGGTGAAATTACTAAGCTCATTGAAAAGCGGGCTAACGATATTATTGCGAATGAGATGTCAGAAGCAAAACAATTCTCTAATCAGCAAGTTCTTAATTCTACGTTACTTACAAAACAAGATTTTATTGCTTTTTATGTTGATGAGTTGAGTCAAGTAATTGATATGGAGGCTATTGCTAAGGCAGGGGTTCATATTGGCGCTGATCCTTTAGGTGGCTCTGGTATTGATTATTGGTCGGTAATTGCCAACAAATACCAATTGAAATTAGACGTGGTTAATCCTGTTGTTGATGCGAGCTTTTCTTTTATGCCATTAGATAAAGATGGCAAAATTCGAATGGATTGTTCTTCTCCTTATGCTATGTCGGGGTTAATTTCATTAAAAGATAAATATGATGTGGCGGTTGCTAATGATCCAGATTTTGATCGCCACGGAATAGTGACGAAGTCGGGCGGTTTAATGAACCCTAATCATTATCTTGCCGTTTCAATTCATTATTTAATGACACATCGTCAATGGCCGAAAAGCTGTAAAATTGGTAAAACGTTAGTGTCAAGTTCGTTGATAGATCGAGTTGCTAAACTTATCGACCGACCACTTTCTGAGGTACCTGTTGGCTTTAAATGGTTTGTCGATGGGCTTCATAGTGCTGAATATGCCTTTGGTGGGGAAGAAAGTGCAGGCGCTTCCTTTATCGCAAAAGATGGCAGTTGTTGGACAACCGACAAAGACGGTTTTGTCATGGCATTATTAGCAGCGGAGATTTTAGCGGTAACGGGTAAAGACCCGTACCAATATTATCTAGAATTAGCAAAAGAGCTTGGCGAGCCGTGTTATGGACGCATTGAAGCCGTGGCATCGCCAGCACAGAAAAAAGTATTAACTTCATTGTCTGCTGACAATATTACCAGCGATACTTTGGCGGGAGAAAAAATTCTTCAAGTCCTTTCTCATGCACCAGGAAATAACGCTGCGATTGGCGGTATCAAAGTGACCACTGAAAATGGCTGGTTTGCGGCACGTCCTTCGGGAACAGAAGATATTTATAAAATTTATGCAGAAAGCTTTATTAGTCAAGCGCATTTAAACGAAATATTTACCGATGCTCAAAAATTAGTCAATAACGCTTTTTCACAAGCGGGTTTATAACGTAAATTCGATTAATGTGACAAAATAATGGCGAAATTATTTATTTGTGCAATAGTTTGTGTAGAGCAACTATCATGAAGTTAAATGAATGCCTCATAGAACATATATACATCGTCCAACCGTTAAAAAAGATTTATCGATTATTGCAGCGGTAAATCTTTTTTTGTTAATCCTCTATACTCAAGTGGACTTTTTAGCACACTTATATTTTTTCTCCCAAGAACATCAATCTTTGCCGGTAGGCACTTTGTTATTGCTTGCTTTAAGTGTCAGTGTAAGCTTTTTGATTTTCGCTTATCGCCGTATTAAAGAATTAGGTTTAGTCGCAAGTACGTTAGAAAAAATGTCGTTAGTTGACCCCTTATCTGGATTGCCTAACCGACGTGCTGGGCAAATTAGTTTAATTACGTGGTGTGAATTGGCGCAAAAAAAAGATCAATTGTTTACGGTTTATCAAGTAGATTTAGATAAATTTAAAAAAATTAATGACAGTTATGGACAAATTGTCGGTGATGCCGTGATCCAACATGTTGCTCAACGACTGAACAATGTTATCCCTTACTCTGCACAAATATTCCGTTGGCTTGATGATAATTTTTTAGTCGTAGTTCCCTCAAAAGATATCATTAGTCCCAATGAGTTCGCCTTGCAATTACAAGAGTGTGTGAATGGTAAAATCATGCCTGCTACTTTATCGCTGACTTGTAGTATTGCATACGCTGTTTGGCAAAAAACAGATTCTGTAGACCACTTATTACATAATATTGAAGATGCTTTGATCCAAGCTAAACATAAAGGTGCAGGCACTATTCAAGCGGTTTAAATTCTATTTTGTCCGGGTTCTTGTGATTACTGCAAGTGATACTAAATGGAAGTGTCGATGAAATGTTTTATCAAGTTGACAAAAACTAAGTTTTTTTCCATTACTATTTTTCGTTAAATAATACAATCATCGATAAATTTACGTACAATATAACCACGTATTTAGCATTTTAAGAAATATTTGTGGATAACATTCAGCAGCAATTACAAGAAACTGGCGACTTTTTATCTTTAACTCGTCAATACGAGTGGTCTTTACCCAATGGTTTTTCATTTACCGTTAAACATCAAAGCAGCCAAACAAAAAGCAAAGTAACCGTTTTAGATACGGGATTGATAACCTTTGAGCCTATAGAACGTTCAACAAGCAAAGATATTATTTTATCCAGTGGTGTACATGGCAATGAAACTGCCCCTATTGAAATATGTGCAAAGCTTGTTCAACAACTGATTTTAGGAAAACTCGAATTAGCAGAACGAGTGTTATTTATTTTTGGCAATCCTGCTGCGATGAATATTGCTGAGCGATTTGTCGAAGAAAATATGAACCGGTTATTCTCTGGTGGGCATTCAATTGATCAAGGTGCAGGTCCGGGGTTGATCAATAAAGAGCGCCATCGTGCATTATTGCTTGAAAATACTGTCAGTAACTTTTATCTTGAAGGCGCGAAATTATCCGCGTCAAGACAACGATTTCATTATGATCTTCACACTGCCATTCGAGGTGCGAAATACGATAAATTTGCGGTCTATCCGCATACGCATGGTAAAGCTAGAAAAACAGAACAATTACAATTTTTGAAAGCTTGCGGTGTTAATACTATCTTACTGTCAAATTCTCCGACAACCACTTTCAGTTATTATTCTGCTCATCAATTTGGCGCCGATGCCTTCACTGTAGAATTAGGAAAGGTTAAGCCATTCGGTGAAAATGATATGAGTGAATTTGCTCAAGTGAAAAGCACGTTAGAAAAGTTTATCAGTGGCCAACCTCTGCATTATTCGGCATACGATGAAAACGACTTTAATATCTTTGTCATTTCTCAAATTATTAACCGAACAGCAGATAATTTTCGTTTGAACTTTAGTGACGATGTTGAAAATTTCACCGATTTCCCAATTGATTATGTACTCGCACAAGATGGCGATAATGAAATAAAAGTAAAAAAACAGGGTGAGGCAATCATTTTTCCTAATGCGCAAGTTGCTATCGGACAGCGAGCATTATTAACGGTTGTGCCGACAACTTTGGCTTGATTTTACTCGATTGTGTAAACAAAAGTAGTCAATTTTTAGTGGGCAATTTTGTAATAAAATTACAAGGCTTGCCTTTCAGTTGACGTAAAGGTAAAGTGCGTGCGTTGTTACAACAACGTACTAAACTTATGGGCAAAGACCCAGACAATAATATTACCAAAACACAGAATTAATAATTCTACTTGGTATCAATGCTTGGCAAGTAAAGTGATCCTATACTTGATTCAAGATGGTTATTCGTTCCCCCTTGCTCGCAAGGCTGATAATAAAGAGAATGCTATGAACGCTGAAGTTTATAAAGAAAGCCCGGTTGTCCATCAACCTGCTTTTATTGATGGTCACTCTGTAGAAATCCCTATCCTCAAAATTTTGCAACAAGACGGTAATGTTTATCAAGGTGCAGAATTACCAAAAATTGACCAAGCATTAGCAACCAGAATATACAAAGCATTGGCTTTTCATCGTGTCTTAGACGAAAGAATGGTGGGTGCTCAGCGTCAAGGTCGTATTAGTTTTTATATGGCGGCATTAGGCGAAGAAGCCGCAAGTGTTGGTGGTGCTGCAGGACTTGAAGATCAAGACATGATCATGGCGCAATACCGCGAACAAGGTGCTCTAATGTACCGCGGTTTCTCACTTGAAGACTTTATGAATCAAATGTTTTCTAATGAGAAAGACTTAGGTAAAGGTCGTCAAATGCCGATTCATTATGGTAGTAACGCGTTAAATTATATGACGATATCTTCTCCGTTAGGCACACAAATCCCGCAAGCAGCTGGATATGCTTACGGACAAAAACTGCAAGGTAAAGAAGCGGTCACTATGTGTTATTTCGGTGAAGGTGCTGCATCTGAAGGAGACTTTCATGCTGGTCTTAATATGGCTGCAGTTCATCAAGCGCCAGTGATTTTTTTCTGTCGCAATAATGGATATGCTATTTCTACGCCGGCAGATGAGCAATTTGTTGGTAATGGTATTGCCTCGCGTGGTGTTGGCTATGGCATTAAAACTATTCGCATTGACGGCAACGATATTCTAGCGGTTTTAAAAGCAACACAACTTGCGCGTGAATATGCTTTAGCAGAGAACAAACCTGTCATTATTGAAGCGATGTCTTATCGCCTTGGTGCACATTCTACCTCAGACGATCCTTCTGGCTATCGTACACGTGAGGAAGAAGCAAAATGGCAAGCACACGATCCTATCTTAAGAATGAAAAATTGGATGCTAGCGAATAAATGGTGGGATGAAGAACAAGAAACTGCTTTATTTGAAAGCTTGCGTGAAGAGGTTTTAGCGGCAGTAAAAGTGGCTGAAAAAATCGATAAACCGCCAGTAGAAGACTTAGTTACTGATATTTATGATCAAGTTCCTGAGCACCTTAACAAGCAATTAAATGAATTAAAACAACATATTAAAAAGTATCCAGAGTCATACCCGTTTACTGCAGGGAGAATTAAGTAATGGCGCAAATGAATTTATTACAAGCGATTAATAATGCATTAGATATTGCCATGGCAGAAAACGACAGCGCTTTATGTTTTGGTGAAGATGTTGGTCACTTTGGTGGTGTTTTTCGTGCAACCAGTGGTTTACAAGAAAAGTACGGTAAATCTCGCTGTTTTAATACTCCATTAGTTGAGCAAGGTATTATCGGTTTTGCCAACGGCTTAGCAGCCCAAGGTAGTACACCGATTGCCGAGATCCAATTTGCTGATTATATTTTTCCTGCCTTCGATCAAATTGTTAATGAAGCGGCAAAATTTCGCTACCGTAGTGGTAATGAGTTTGATGTGGGTAAGTTAACGATTCGTTCACCCTATGGAGGAGGGATCGCAGGTGGTTTATATCATAGCCAATCTCCCGAAGCATATTTTGCCCATACACCAGGCTTAAAAATTGTCGTACCACGTAATCCGTATCAGGCGAAAGGCTTGTTACTTGCTTCAATTCGTGATGATAACCCCGTGATATTTTTTGAACCTAAGCGTTTGTATCGTGCATCAACCGGCGAAGTTCCAGAAGAAGATTATCAATTACCACTTGGTAAAGCTGAAGTTGTTAAGCAAGGGAGTGATATCACTTTACTTGCTTGGGGTGCACAAATGGAAATTATTGAAAAAGCTGCAGAAATGGCGGAGAACGACGGTATTTCTTGTGAAATCATTGATTTACGTTCGATTCTCCCTTGGGATGTAGACACGATCGCCGCCTCGGTAATGAAAACTGGTCGTTTAGTCATTTCGCAAGAAGCGCCATTAACAGCAGGGTTTGCCAGTGAAATAGCCGCCACCATACAAAGCGAGTGTTTTTTACATCTTGAATCACCGATAGCACGAGTTTGCGGAATGGACACGCCTTATCCATTAGCATTAGAGAAAGAGTATGTTAGCGATCATTTAAAAACATACGAAGCCATTAAAAATAGCGTAAATTACTAGGATTATTAAACATGAGCATTGATTTTATATTGCCAGATATTGGTGAAGGTATCGTTGAATGTGAACTGGTTGAATGGCTAGTAAGTGAAGGGGATACCATCGCTGAAGATCAACCTGTTGCTGATGTCATGACAGATAAAGCTTTAGTACAAATTCCTGCGATGCACTCTGGGGTGGTCGATAAATTATTTTACCAAAAAGGTGAAATTGCTAAGGTTCATCAACCGTTGTTTTCAATGACGCCAAGTGACGAAACTCCATCAGCGGCTAACGATACTATCGCACCAGCAAATGAATCAACAACAGAGCAAAGTGTTGCTGAGACAAGGCAACAAAACTCGTCTGGGGTCATTGTTGAAGACTTTATCTTACCTGACATTGGTGAGGGTATTGTTGAATGTGAGGTGGTTGATTGGCTTGTTAAAGAAGGTGATATTCTTGAAGAAGATCAACCTGTTGCTGATGTAATGACCGATAAAGCATTAGTGCAAATCCCTGCCATGTATGCCGGAAAAGTGGTGAAGTTACATTATGCCAAAGGTGACATTGCTAAAGTACATCAACCATTATTTGCAATAGAAAGAGCGGGTTCAACATCAACAGCCGATACGTCTACTGAGATGAAAACTCAGCAAGCGAGCGCGTCAAAATCAACAAATACCTCCGTTGAAAAACAAGTTGAGCCTAAACTACAAACTGCTAAAGTCATCAATGAAAAAGCGGTAGCAAGTCCAGCTGTTCGTCGTGTAGCTCGTGAACTTAACGTTAATATTCACCAAGTGCCAGGCAGCGGTAAAAAAGGGCGTGTTTACAAAGAAGATGTTGTTGCGTTTAACAGTAATGACGAACTAGTAAGTCAAGCGACTACCTCTGATGTTGTAACAACTCACCAAGCGAGCGCAGGCGGTAAACGTACAGAGCCGATTCGTGGCGTAAAAGCAGCGATGGCAAAAGCGATGGTGAATTCAGTATCGACGATACCTCATTTTACCTATTGTGAAGAGATCGATATGACGAATTTAATTAAATTGCGTGGCGAACTAAAAGAAGTGTATGCCAAACAAGATATTAAATTAACCATGATGCCATTTTTCATGAAAGCGATGTCATTAGCATTAAAGCAATTCCCAGTGGTTAACTCACAGCCGAACGAAGATTGTACTGAATTAACTTACTTTGATGATCACAATATCGGTATGGCGGTTGACTCTAAAGTGGGTTTATTAGTACCGAATGTTAAACAGGTACAAAATAAAACTATTATCGATTTAGCGAAAGATATCATGCAGTTAACTGATGCTGCACGCTCTGGTCGTGTTGCAAGCGAGTTCTTGAAAGGTGGTACTATCACTATTTCAAATATCGGAGCAATCGGTGGTACTGTGGCAACGCCAATTATTAACAAACCTGAATCTGCTATTGTGGCGTTAGGTAAGCTGCAAAAATTACCGCGTTTTAATGAAAAAGGTGAAGTAGAAGCGCGTTCTATTATGCAAGTAAGTTGGTCTGGTGATCACCGTATTATTGATGGTGGAACGATCGCTCGTTTTTGTAACTTATGGAAATCATTCTTAGAAGAGCCAAGTAATATGTTAGTGCATATGGCTTAATTTACGATAAATAAATTTAAAAACCTGCTTTTTAGCAGGTTTTTTTATCTCTCAATTTTAACCTTCCATGGAAGTAAGCCGAGTTCAGGTTAAATATAATATGTGGTTAAAAGATATAAATGTTATTTAATCAATATGTTAAAATCATGGAACACTCATTATCAGGGACGTTCAGTGAAAAAATTACATCAATACTTAGGCTTTTTTATGCTGTTACCTTTTATTGCTTGGGCGATAACAGGTGTGTTTTTTTTCTTTAAGCCTGGTTATAAAACAGCTTATCAACCTTTAGTTATCAAAACTTATCCGTTAGTACAGAGTGACTTATTTGCTAGAACAATAACGGATACAAGTTTCTCTGAGACGGACTTTTTGGAAAGAAAAAAAGATTGGCTTGAAATTAGGCAGCTTAAGACTATTTTAGGCGATCATGTTTTAGTCAAAACAGAGCAAGGTTGGCAACATATTTCACCTACGTCATTTGAAATTATTGCTCCCCCCGATAAACAAGCAATTTATCAGTTAGTTAATGATGCCATTAAAAGCAATAAAGCGAGATATGGTGAAATTAAGTCAATTGATAACTTTTTAATTACAACTAGTACAGATGTTAGAATAAACCTTAATTGGCAAGGCATGACCCTGCGCCAACAAGGCGTAGATACCGATTTTATTAATACCATTTATAATATTCATTATTTACGTTGGACAGGCATTAAAGCGCTTGATCAAGTGTTGGGTGTGGTAGGACTATTTCTTGTGGTTTTACTCGCGGGTTTAGGCGTTATGATGACTTTCACACGTAAAAAATCACTTAACTAAAGTTGTGGTCAGACCTCTTGTTGTGTAAAGTAGTTTTACTTGTTAATTAATCAGCTGGTTCTTATGCAACAAGAATCTTTATACATTAATGATGGCGAGCACCAATTACACCTTCGTCATATCGTCAAAAAACCACATGGCATTCCTGTGCTTATGCTTCATGGCACCATGGAGAATGGAAAAATCTTTTATACTGAGTCAGGTCGAGGACTCGGTTGTTATCTTGCTGAACATGGTTTTGATGTTTATGTGGCAGATTTTCGGGGAAAAGGATTAAGTAAACCACCCATAGCAGAGGATGCAGAGCACGGTCAATGGGAAATGATCAATCACGATATTCCTCTTTTTATCGATTTCATTAAAGCGCGTACTAAGCAACCGATGCATATTGTCTGTCATTCATGGGGCGGTGTTTTACTAAAAGCATTTTTAGCCAGAAATCCTGATCGTGTTGAGGATATAGCTCGTTTAGTTTTTTTTGGTACAAAAAGAGTGATTCATCAAACGCACTTTAAAAAGAAATTGAAAATTGATTGGTTCTGGCGATGGCTAGCGCCAAAATTAGCCAAGCACAAAAGATACATTGATCTAGTTAAGCTTAAAGCGGGTTCAGATAACGAAACTTTTCTTTTTTTACAACAAAGTATTCCTTGGTTAAATGAATCGATATGGCAAGATAGTCATGATAATTTTAATTATCATGACGCTAATAAAGAGGTTAATTGGCCTGCATCATGGCATTTAACCGGAATAAACGATTCTTTATTAGGACATCCTGAAGATGTGAAACATTTTATTGCTGAATCAAACCCACAAGCTAAATTCTCGGTGCTATCTGTTAAAGCGGGTAACTTAGTTGATTATGATCACATTAATATATTAACGCATAAATTAGCGGTGAAAGATCATTTTCCTAAGGTATTATCTTGGCTCAACAAGTTTAAAAATGAATAAAAAGTTAAGGTTAAGCACCTTAGGTAATTCGTTTTGAAACTTTACCAATACGCTATGTTATTTATTTAAACTAAAAGAGCCACAATGTATGGCTCTTTTTATTTATTCTTTTCGTCCTATCAATAACCTTTTAACTGAGCCATGCATGCTTTTCTGCTTTATTGGCTAATACAATTAACGTAATAGCTATAATCAACACCATAATCGGCATTATTACGCTTGCTGTACCGTAAACGGCCATTGAATCTATCACAAAGAACGAATGATAGTTTTGTACTATTACGCCAACTACAGAAGCGATAAGTAATATTTTTGCCATTTTCTTTTTTAGCACTAATAATAAACTACCGAGCGTTCCTGCTAATACTGCGATAGCAAAAGCGGCGGTCGCCCACATAGGTAAATCATTATATAAAGCTTGTTCTTGGCTTGGTAATTCACTGATCATTTCAGGCGTCATCATGATATGACTAACAAACGCCATTAAGCCAAGTAAATTCCAAACAAAAGCAAGTATTGCGGTAACCTTGAACCATTTAGGAATTGCTATTTTTTCTGTCATTTTTATTTCCTCATTTTTATAGTTTTTATTATTGATGAACCTGTTGAGTGTAGTAAATAAAAAGCAATATTGGAATTGTCTCTTCATTTATATTACATTCGCAATCCAAGATGATTTACTGAAATTACAAGGTATTATGCAAAATATATTAATAATAATGATACTGTTATTCATTGCTTCATGCAGTTCTAAAACACAAGTGCATCTTTATACGAATCATTTACCTCAAAATAAAGTTAACGAAGTAGTAAGTGCTATAGATAAAAGTTCATTTAACGTGATATTAAATCGCTTACCTTATCCGAATGATATTAATGACAATGCCATTGTTTATTCTCCTAGCCTCAACAGTAGAGACCGTTTAAATGCTTTAATGGCCGTGTTATCAAAGCTAGGATTTAATATTTCTACTGCCAGTTTAATATCTGCCAATAACCATTCCTTTACTGAAAATAATTTAGGGTTATATTTATTTCCTGAAGGATACGTTCAGCCTGAGGCAAATAGTATTAATAATACGTATCAAATCCCTTTAGTGAACGAATATGGCGCAACAGATTGTCAAGATGCGACAACTTTATACTTAAAAGAACCGGATGAATTTATAATTGAAATTAATAAATGGGATGATAAAAAAGAAGATTACCTTCAGTCGTACATTGAAGGAAAATGGCGGTTGTTAAACGATGATTTTTTGCATTTAACTCACCCGTCATGGGATAAATCATTAGTCTTCAAAAAGAGTCATTATAAACGCAATGAAATTAACGGCATAAGTAAAGGAGTGCAATTTATCCCTCTTGAGTTAGGGGTAAGTGATAAGGTGTTTACAAACATTTATTCAAATGAAGCAAAGGCTATACATTGTACATATAGCATCAGTTTAGCCTTGTAATGTGTTTAGTTCGTTCAAGGGATAAAGCCATTTTACTCGGTTTATCCCTGAGTGCTTGCTGATAATTATCTTACGTTAAACGACGTTAAGCTTTTTGAATGTGACTTTTAAACACGACTATAAATAAAAGTAACAACAGGGCCATCAAAGAAGTAGAGCCGCCATGGCCATGACTTTCACTGTGATATTCAACATAATCTGGATCGTAATCACTGCTTTCTAGTGGTAATGCATATAACGCATTGGTATTATCTGAGCTATACGAGGCAACAATATCGCTATAACCTACTTCATATAAATCAATTAATACATCATAATTATCTGAAATATAACCTTGGTTTAAGGTGGTATACACTTCGTATTGATCATTTTCACTTTCACCGTAAATCGAAAAGATATCGGTGGTATAATAATGAATCCAATCGCCACCATTTTTACTTAAATACAGCTCAGCGTAAACATTTGCCTGATCAATATGATAAGTATCAATCACATCGGCATCAAACGTGACACTAAAGGTTTGATAAAAACCATCTTCATCATAATCTTCAATTAATTGGCTAAAACCATCGTAAATATTAAAGCTTCGATACCAGTTATTACTTGAAACCGCGCTATCTTGCGCCGTCGATGCTGCGTTATTGTTCGCTAACATCGCAGGTTTTGTTTGTTTAAACACTTGCTGTTTTTTTAGGCTTAAGATTTGATCGCGTGTTTTACCCTGTAGGCTGTTACTTAACGTGTTTTCAACGGTTTTTAATTGTTTGATGGCTTGGTGTTGTTGCCAATTTTGCTTAAGGCTTCCGACAGATATTGTCTGGTTGTTAGCTATCGACTCATTTGCCATAGTTAATGCTGAAAATAAGGTCAATAGTGCTACTAGGTTTAATGACTTGAACATAATAATATCCTTGAAAATGTATTCGTTAAGCGCATTTAACCTTAGTTAATCTGAATGTTAGCTGAACAACTAAATTGCATGAATAAAAATTAATAATAAAAAACTAGCGCTAATTGTTCACTGATACGAATCATAGACAAGGTGTTCAGCATTGATTCAGTTTACCTCTTTAAAATATCAACGGGTCAGTAAGGATAATTTTATGGAATTGGTGGTGGTTTACTTTTACACTGAGCCTAGTTTTTAATTAACTCAGTATTGGTAGGTGAAATGAGCTCTATGACTAAGGTTTCAAAATTGTTGATGATAAGCGTCTTAAGTAGTGTTGTTACTACTTGGTCTTTCTCTGCGATGCCTGTTGCCGCATACCATGGTGCATATATTCAAGGTGCTAAATCAAGTTCACTTGCTATTAGCAGTTCACAACAGGCTGCTCGAATAGTTAAATCGCAATTTGGTGGCAAAATATTGAAAGTGCAACGAACGAAAGTTAATGGTAATAGCGGATATAAAGTCAAAGTATTAAAGAATAATGGTCATGTTATTACGGTTACGGTTGATGCCGTATCGGGTCGAATTTCAGGAAGATAAACAATGCGCGTATTATTAGTTGAAGATGATCTTGATTTACAGCAACAATTAAAAATCCAGTTAGAAACCGCAAAATATAGTGTTGACCTTGCTGATGATGGCGAAATAGGTTTATTTCAAGGACAAGAATATAACTACGATGCTGCGATTATTGATTTAGGTTTGCCAAAAGTAGATGGTAAAACCTTAATTAAATCATTAAGAAGCCAGGGGATCAGTTTTCCTATTTTAGTTTTAACGGCACGTGATCGATGGCAAGATAAAGTGGACGGTTTAGATGCTGGCGCTGATGATTATCTCACTAAGCCTTTTCATCAAGAAGAATTGCTCGCTCGCTTAAATGCACTGATCAGACGTAGTGTTGGTCAATCAAGTCCTGTGATCTCCAACGGACCTTTTGTTTTAGATACAGCGAGTATGTTAGTAAAAGTAGATGATAGTGAAGTCAGCTTAAGTAGTTATGAATACAAGGTCTTCGAATACTTAATGCTCCATCAAGGTCAGGTAAAATCTAAAACTGAATTAACAGAACACATTTATGATCAAGACTTTGACTTAGACTCAAATGTCATTGAAGTTTTTATTAGACGATTACGTAAAAAACTTGATCCGCAAGGGCAATATCAATTTATTGAAACATTGCGCGGCCAAGGCTATAAACTTCGTCAATTTCCGTCTGACTAAAAGCAATGATAACTCACTTTTTTCATCGTTATTTAAATTCGTTAAAGTCTCGCATTATTGTCAGCGCGTTAGTTTTGGTCATGGTGATTTTGCCCATTGTTGCTTTTTTTATTTCAAACGCTTATCAAAAACACATGAATGCCAGTGTTGAAAATGAACTGGTCGCTTATTCTTACTCTATATTAGCGGTAGCTGAGTTTGAAGATGGCTTGTTACTGATGCCTGAAGCGTTAGCTGAAAATCAGTTTAATACCAGTGAATCCGGGTTATACGCGTTAATGACTTCTAAAGGGAATATTCCTCGAACATTATGGCGTTCTGCGTCATTACTTGCCATGGTGATCCCTTATGAGTTGCAATCTCCTCAGGTTGGTGAAAGTCGTTTTTATTCGATTCCAATTGTTGATATTAATCACTTTGTTTATAGCTTTTCGGTAAGTTTTTCAGATAGTTCAAGTGAAGAAAACACTCAGCAAGAAATGACCTTACATATCATTAAACAACAAGCCGATTATCAAATGTTGATGGCTGAATTTCGTCAACAACTTTGGTTAGGGTTATTTGTGTTAATGGCGGTGTTGTTACTCTTACAATTCATTTGGTTGAACTGGAGTTTAAAACCGCTCGCTATTTTGAAAAAAGAAATTTTAGGGATTGAACAAGGCAAAGAAAGCTTACTGAAAGAAAAGTATCCGCAAGAATTAAAACAAGTTACCGAGCAACTAAATACCTTGTTAATCACAGAACAAAATCAACGAAAACGATATCGAAATGCTTTATCTGATCTCGCACATAGTTTGAAAACACCTTTAGCTGTACTGCAAGGTCAATTATCCGCTGAAGATGTAAACCAGAGTCAAAATCAGCTTGATGAAATCAATGCTATGATTGAGCACCAATTAAAACGTGCGCAGAGTGCTGGACAATCCTCATGGCATTTAGGTGTTAAAATTGCTCCATGTGTTGAAAAATTATTAAATAGTTTGCAGAAAATATATCAAGATAAAAACCTTTTTATTAATAAACGGATGCAAACTGACATAATCTTTAAAGGTGATGAGGCGGACTTTTTGGAGATAATTGGCAACTTAATGGATAATGCTTGTAAAGTTGCTAATCAGCAGGTGCTCTTAACAATTAGTAAAATCGAGTCGTCGTTAATTATTTCGGTTGAAGATGATGGTTGTGGAATTGCCGACGATAAGATTGACAGCATCTTACAGCGTGGTACGCGAGCTGATACTTATGCGCAAGGTCATGGTATCGGACTCGCTATTGTCCGAGATTTGGTAGAAAGTTATCAAGGAACATTAGTCATCACTACTTCAACAGAGTTGGCCGGAGCCAAATTTACAGTGTCGTTTTCCAGTTAATTGTAGTCTTATTTTTATGAATGGATGTGAATTATATCGAAAATTAACATTCGTTCAGTATTCATTCAGTTTACGACGAGTAAACTGAAAATCATAGCTCACAGAGAGGTGAAAACTATGATTAGCTCAATTAATTCAATCAATCAAACAGCACTAGAACCAAAATCTCGAAAAAGAATTTTTTCGTCGAGCATATTTTCTTCAGCCATGATGATTTCTGCTTTAGTGCTTTCTACAGGAGTTATGACATCAACTGCTGTTATAGCGGATGAAAACACTCAACAAAGTCAGTCAGAGGGCGTTCAGTTTAGCCAAGCACAACTCGAACAACTATTAGCGCCTATCGCGTTATATCCCGATACTTTACTTACTCATATTTTAATTGCAGCCACCTATCCGTTAGAAGTGATAGAGGCGGATCGATTTATTAAAGAACATGATAATAAAAACGGGCAAGAAATTTTATCGAAAGCAGCCGACAAAGATTGGGATCCTAGCGTAAAAGCACTTGTCGCTTTTCCTCGAATCGTTGAAAACCTAAGTAATGATCTTGATTGGATGAGAAAACTTGGCGATGCATTTTTACAAGATGAAGTTAGCGTTTTAGCAAGTATTCAAACTTTAAGACATCAAGCCGATGAAGCTGGCAATTTATCGCAAATGGATAATGTCGATATTGTTAGAGAAAAACAAACCATCATTATAGAACCGGCTGAGCCTGAAGTCATTTATGTGCCTTATTATGATACTCGTGTAGTTTACGGGCATTGGCGATGGTCACACTATCCGCCTGTGTATTGGCATCGTCCAAGACATTACGCGTATTATCACGGACCTTTTTATTGGCATTCATCGGTGCATATCGGTTTTGATTTCTTCTTTAGTGCTTTTCACTGGAGTAATCACCATGTGGTGAGACACCATCACAAAAAACGTTATTATCATTCAAATAGACGCATAGCGACAAGCCATCACGCTAAACGTTGGAGTCATGATCCTCAGCATCGCCGTGGCGTGGCTTATCGTAGTAAAAAAGTGAAACATCGTTATAGCAGCAATAGACCAAGTGTTGAGCACGACCGTGTGATCCGCCATAATCATAATAAAGTAGTAGTAAACACAAGTTATAAAAACAAAAATAACTTGAAAAATCATAGTGTTAAAAAGGTGTTACCTAAGACTGTTACCCGAAAACATCAGCAAGTTGCTCAACGTTTAAAAAACAAAAGCAGGGTTAAAGTTCAGCATAAAACCACTCGAAACGTTTCAAAAAGGGATCATAAACTTGTTAATAAACAGCGTATAGTGAGCCATCAGAACAAAGTGGTTAGCAAAAGAACAACGCAGCAACCGGTAAACGTTAAATCGTTCGACAGAAACTCTCAAAAAGTTGTGGCGCAAAAACAGCATAAAGCGAGTCAACCTGTTTATAAAACACAAAGTAAGCATGTGGACAGAAAAAGCAGCCAGAAAACATATAAAGCAAGGGGAGGTCACTCTAGTAATAAGTCTACCCGAGTGGCAAAAAGCAGCTCAACAAGAACTAAATCGTCTGCTAATCGAAGCAGACAACATCATAAATAATCTTGTTTGACTGAAAAGTAAAATACCGCAGCTACTTTGTTGTTGCGGTATTTTTTTCGTTCAAATGAGGTGTTTCGAATGAAAAATTGCGTGAATGTATCCGCTAGTTAATATATTTTACCGCGTTTTTTTACTTGATTAACATCAACGCGTGTTGGGGTAATATCGCCGTTAACAAGACCTTGTGTAGCAATCGATAAACTTTCAATTACCTGAAGCATAGAAGATAAGTTTAAACTTGCTAAATCATCTGATACTTGATGATAATGTTTATCTTTATCTAACTGTGTACTACTAAAGCTATGAGCTGGCACGCCTAAACGAGCTAATGTCGCATTATCTGAACGATAAAATAATTGCTGCTCAGGGTAAGGGTCTTGATGTACTTTATTGCCTTTATCTTTTAAGCTTTCATTAAGTAAGCTGCCTAAATTTGAGCGTTCCATACCTGTCATCCACATTTCACCAGGACCAAATTTAGAAGGTTTTCCTATCATTTCAATATTTATCATCGCGACAACATCATCGGGATTTAATTGTTGTGAAAAATAACGCGACCCAAAGCCACCAATTTCTTCCGCGGTGAAAGCACTAAACATTAATGTACGCGCATTATTTTCTTTCTTTGCGTAGTATTGCGCGAGGTTAATGACTGCTGTTGTCCCAGAGGCATCATCATCAGCACCGTTATAAATAACATCTGCATTATCATGCTTATTACTCGCAGGAGTGATGCCTAAATGATCATAATGTCCTGAAAATAGAACGATTTCTTTCGGTTTTTTCTTACCCGGTAATACGCCCACCACATTAGTCAGTTTATGTTTGGTAAGCTTTGATGTTGCCGAAATGTTTACAGATTCAAGCTGTTGTTCATCGGTTAATACCATGACTATGGCGCCTTGGTGCTCAAGCTTTAATTTATTTAATCCGCGAGCAAAGTAACCTCGATAGCTCGAAAATAACTTTGCATGAGCCGTGTTTATTAACACTAAGTGTTTGCCGCCGGTTTGATTAAGCGAACTAATAACTGCTCGCATGTTATCGTCTTTGCCAATGACATGCGTAGAAAAATCTTGTGGTATCGTCCAATTGAAATGTTCAATGGTACTTGCCATGGTTATGTGTTTATCTGCTATTTCAAGATCATTGATAACAGCGCTAAGCTTTTCAGGCGCTATATTGATTAATTCAAAAGACTGTAAGAAAGATTGCTCACTTTCCAATGGCACTAAACCAATTTCCTGAAAACGCTGACTGATATAATTAGCCGCTTTATCAATATCTTCAGAAAAATTTGCCCGGCCATTGAGCTCATTACTTGCTAAAAAAGTAATATCTTTGGTCATTGAGTCGAGGGAAATATTATTGGCAAAAACATTCACAGAAGTGCAGAGAGTGAAACTCAAAGACAAAGCCATCGTTAAAGCATTTTTTGCCAACATTATATTTGTTTTTTTTATCATCATTATTTAATTATTGTGAGGAGTTGATCATACTATTGAAGATTTAGTGTGACTTTGCAATAACTTAACATGAAGATACTGAGAGGATTACTCCTCAAACTGTAAAGTTTCTTTTTCAATCAATAAGCTTTCATCGCCTATTGTGAGCCACAACTGACCATCTTGAATACTGGCTTGAATTTCCATCGTGCGATTTAACAATTTCTTTAAGTTTTTGATCGTTTCAGCATTAAAGCGCGATACCGTTAAATTTTTATATTGGGCGAGTTTATTTTTATTTTGCTGCCACCAAACGTCAAACGGTGAGCTATAGCCATATAAAACAGTATGCTGTGCTTTGTTACAGGCTTTTTTGATTCGTTTTTCATCCGGTTGACCTAGCTCAATCCATAATTCTATTTCTTCAGAATAATTGATTTGCCATAGTGCCGCTTCATCTTCATCGCTTAAGCCTTTGCCAAAGGCTAAATGTTCATGAGCATGTAAAATATATGCGAGAAAACGTGTCATTAAACGAAAATCTGTTTCAGAAGGGTGCTGAGCTACCGTTAAATTTAATGTATCGTAATAATCTCTATCCATATCGGATAAATGAATGGTTGCTTTATAAATAGTTGATTTCAAAGCCATATGAATTGGTAATAATAAGCTTAGTAGTTAGTAGTTTTTATTATACGCTTCATTTCAACGCTTTATACACTCTTTTTACCTTAATGGCTTAAATACATGAAAAATTCATCAAAGCCGTTTTTACTCATTGGGATTGAATTTGGGAAATATGGCTTATTCAATGGTCATTTTTTCTCCTTTGTCTACACTGTTTTTAGTGAATTTTTTCGTAAAGTAACAATGAGAGGCATCGTTTACTCTCGTGCAACCAGCAAGGATGTTAAAATGAAACGTATTATTATTTGTGCTGATGGAACTTGGAATCGGCCTGAACAATTAGGCAAAGATCAATATCCTACTAGTGTTCTGACATTTGCTCGGCATTTATTGCCGGAAGATGATACGGGCACTAAACAGGTAGTTTTTTATGATTGGGGAATAGGTTCTTATCATGACCAATTATCTGGTGGTGCATTTGGTGCGGGCTTAGAAAAAAATGTCTTAGACGGTTACCGATTTTTAGTTCATAACTATGATATTGGTGATGAAATATATTTGTTTGGTTTTAGCCGAGGTGCATACACCATTAGGAGTTTATGCGGCTTAATTAATAATTGTAGTGTATTAAAAAGTGCTGAAGGGCGATTAGTCGAAAAAGCCTTTGATATTTATAAAACGAAAAAGCATACGCCAAAAAGTCAGTTTGCCAAAGATTGGCGAGCCGAACACTCAATAGCGAATCAAGTAAAAATTCACTTTGTAGGCGTTTGGGATACCGTTGGGGCGTTGGGATTACCCTTTAGTATTTTTGGCTTAATAAAAGATAAACATCTTTTTTATGACAGAAAATTGGGCAGTAACTTGAAAACTGTGCGGCACGCATTGTCACTCGATGAAACTCGCGATGATTTTGAAGCAACAATTTGGCAACCAAGAGATGATGTTGATTTAGCGCAAGTATGGTTTGCTGGTGTTCATGCGGATATAGGGGGGAGTTATAAACCTGATAATGATGGCAAAGTCTTGTCAGACATTCCCATGCAATGGTTATTAACCGAGGCAGAAAATAGCGGTTTGGCGTTTGATAATCAATTAAAACAACGAGCATTAAGAGCACATAACTGCGCTAATGCAAGTCAACATAATGAATATAAAGGTAAATATAAATTACTGGGTAAACGTATTAGAGAAATACCGGCTCAAACTGAAATTCCAACCTACGTACATTCAAGTGTACAAACGCGCTATTTATCGAGCTATAAAAGTCAACCGATAGAAAACTATATTAAGAAACATGGGCAATGGCCACCCATTTGGTGATAACTCATATAGTTTATAAAGATTCTATCACCAGTTGATTTCTGCCGTTTTCTTTCGCTTGATAGAGTAATTTATCTGCTTTAGCTAATACATCTGCTGGTGTAATGGATTGGTCGCTTTCAACAATAACGGCACCAATACTGATTGTAAGAAACTCTGAGGCTAAAGAGTATTCATGCTTAATGGCTTTTTCTGCTAGTGCTTTCATTACATTGTTAATAATTAATTGAGTACCTTCAATATTACTATCGGGTAAGATAATTAAAAATTCTTCACCGCCGTATCGCGCGACAAAATCGCGTGGCCGTTGTAACACTTCTCGAAAACTTGTGGCGACTTTTTTTAGGGCTGCATCTCCAGCACCATGACCATAATGGTCATTGTAATGTTTAAAATAGTCGACATCGATAAGCGCAACCGCTAATTTTTTATGATCACGTTTATTGGCAGCAAGTTCATCGGCAAGCACAATATCCATTCTACGTCGGTTTGAAATACCCGTTAACGCATCTAAGTGTGCAACTTCGTTGAGCATTTTTCTTTGCTTTATTAATTCTAAATGCATCATGACGCGAGCGATAACTATGTTTGCTTTAAAGGGCTTATAAATATAGTCACAGCCACCTAAGTCAAAACCTCGCTCTTCATCATCGCTATTGGCTAATCCAGTAACAAAAATCACTGAAATATTCATGGTTTTTTTATCACTTTTTATTTCTTCAATCACTTCAAAACCAGAGCGATCAGGCATGATCACATCAAGCAACATTAAATCTGGAAGATGTTTACGAGCAAGTTCAACGGCTTGTGCACCGTTTTTAGCAAAAATGATTGTCGCTTCATCTTGGAGTAATTCTTTGAGTATCTTTCTGTTAGCTTTTTCATCATCAACAATTAAGACTTTTTGTGATAAATTTTTCATAATGGCTTACTTTCCATGTGCTTGCTTTTATCTGGTTGTTAATTATTGCTAATCTAAACAAAGAAACTACAAGGTATTAAATATCACTTTAATATTGTTAAGTGCATCTTCGTATTCAATATCTTCAATAGAATCAGCGATATTTTTAGCAATAGTCTGATGTTTAGTATTTTTTGTTAACGATATTAACCTTGGTAATAAATCTTCTACTTCGGCATTTTCATCATTTATTAATTCTTTAATTTCAACAAGTAATGCTTTTAATTGACCATTGAAATATTCAACATTGGAAATTTCTGACTGTGTATCAACCTGATCTTCTTGTGTTATTTCATTCGTTACAGATGTTATCGCAATTAAAACATTATTTAATTCAATGCAGGTTGAAGCCATGATTAAATCAGCTGACTCAGGCTTGTTTTTTAATTGTGCTTCTAATTCTGTAGCTCGTTTCGTTAATGTTGTTGCTCCAATATAGTTTGCATTGGATTTTAATGAGTGAGCAACCCTAAAAGCTTCATCATAGTGTTTGCGTTGATATATCTCTCGTAAACTATCGACGGTATCGCTATAATTTTTAGTAAAATCTATAACTAATTGTTTGTAAATATGGGCTCTACCGCCCATAGCTTTAATGGCATTATTGACGTCTAAAATAGTTAGCTTTGATAATTCAACAATAAAATTATCAGCACTGTTGTTGTGGATAGCATTATTTTCATTATGACTGTTTGATAGCTTTGCATTTTCCAAAGACTTTATCTTCTTTTCAGCCCCTTGATTTTGCTTGTTTGACTCATTGACTAACCATTTTGACAGTAATAAAAACAGTGCATTAGGATCGATAGGTTTAGTGAAATAATCATTCATACCAACATCAAGACATTTTTGTAATTCTTCTTGCATCGCATGTGCAGTCATCGCAATTATCGGTAATTTAGCAAACTTTATTTGACGGCGAATTTCTTGTGTGGCGGTAATTCCATCCATTACAGGCATTTGTAAATCCATAAAAACAATGTCATATGTTTTTTCAGCTAATTTATCTAACGCTATTTTTCCGTTTTCTGCAATGTCAATTTTAGCGTGTGTTTCTTCTAAAAAGCCTAACACTACTTGTTGGTTTAATTCGTTATCTTCCACCAATAATATATCAGCGTGAGATAAATCTAATAATCCATTTTGTAGCGTTTGAGATTGTTTATTAAGGTTATCTAATTTTAATGCATCCATCATCGCGTTCAATAATACCGAGGCATCAACAGGTTTTTCTAAGTAGCCATTGATCCCCGCAGCTTGCGATAGCGAAATAGCATCGCTTTTATCGAACGCTGTGACCATTAATACTGCCGGTAAACTTTGTTGCTGAATATTTTGATTAATAGCATGGGCAAGCTCAATACCGTCCATTTTTGGCATGCGCCAATCGGTGATCACTAAGTCGAAAGGTTGCTCTAAAATCACGGCACTATTAATGAATTCTAAGGCGGATTCTGCATCATTAGCTGTGGTAATTTTACAGCCAAATTGTTCGAGTAAATCTACAATGACATTTAAACATAGAGGATTGTCATCTACGACTAATACATTAACGCCTTCAATCATCACACTGTTGGCTTTAATTAATTCACTTTGTTCCACTTCTTCAAAATTAACCGTAAAGCCAAAAGTGCTTCCTTGGCCTAATTCACTTTTTACCCAAATATCACCATTCATTAATTCAGTAAGTTGTTTACAAATTGAAAGCCCTAAACCGGTTCCGCCAAATTTACGCGTGATAGTGTCATCTGCTTGGTTGAATGACTGAAATAGGTGTTCGATTGAGTCTTCACTTAAACCAATACCAGTATCGGCAACATTAAATTCTATTTTATTTGGATCTTGTTCGTTTAATTTTACTTCAATTAACACGTGTCCTTTTTCAGTAAACTTAACGGCATTGGTTACTAAATTGACTAATATTTGTTGCAAACGTATCGGGTCAGATTTAATTTGTTTTGGCAGATTTGGTGCGGTTTTAACAATTAACTCTAAACCTTTGCTATGTGCTTTTAAAGCACAAATGTTGGCGGTTTTTTTCAATAAACCTTCAATATTCATCACCACAGATTCTATGGTCATTTTGCCGGCTTCAATTTTAGAGAAATCCAAAATATCATTGATTAAGCCGAGAAGGGCTTGAGAAGCATCTTGAGTTTTTTGTACTAAATCTTTTTGATGATTATCGAGTTTAGTTTTTAACGTTAAATGACTTAATCCTATAATGGCGTTCATCGGCGTACGAATTTCATGACTCATTTTCGCTAAAAATTCACTTTTCGCTTTTGTTGCTTTTTCTAGCTCTGAGGTACGATTTGCTACTTGAAATTCTAAATTTCGATTAATGTCGAGTAAGCTTAAATGGTTTTCTACCCGCGAGAGTAGTTCATGCTTTGAAATTGGTTTACTTAAATAGTCATTACCACCAACAGCAAAACTTTCAACTAGGTCAATGACTTGGTTTTTGGCGGTTAAAAATATGACGGGAAGTTCGTTAACGGAAAACGATTTTCGTAATGTTTTACACACTTCATAACCAGACATTTGCGGCATCATCACATCAAGCAAAATTAAATCATATGGTCGTGTTTCTGCTGAGCTGCTTTGTTGAGCCTGTTGTTCAGCGGCTTGGTCAATCATTGCTAGTGCTTGGCTGCCACTCGAGGCTTCAGAAAGTTGATAACCTAAAAGGTTTAGATGGTTCAACAAAACCTGTCTGTTAATAGGGTCATCATCAACGACTAAGATATGAAATTTTTGATGATCAATAGGAACGTCTTTATCTTGATTAAGTTCCTGCTCGCTTACAGTGATGTACTCAATTTCACTGTCTAAATGTTGTAAGCGATTCAGCTTTTGTTGGTTTGCTGATTTAACTACGTTAGTAACATCGGTAATTTGGTCGGCATTTATCGGTAAAGTAAAGGTAAAACAACTACCTTTATTTTCAGTTGAAGTAACAGATATTGAGCCATCATGTAATTCAACCAATTGTTTGGTAACGGCTAAACCTAAGCCAGTACCACTTTGATGACGTTGGCTATGACCTTGTAATTGTTCAAATGAATTAAATATTACCGATAACTTATCTTGCGCAATTCCGATACCGGTATCAGTCACCGAAATTTTGATATGCTTGCCACTTAATTCTGCATCAACAGTTACTTCACCTTGTTCAGTAAATTTAATGGCGTTACCTATCAGGTTATACAGAATTTGCTCTAATCGATTTTCATCAGCATTGACTAGCGGCAATGTATTGACAACGTTATTTTTTAAGACGATTGGTTTGTCACCAATTAAAGGGGTTGATACGGTTAATACCACATCGGTTAAACTGTGTAGTTCAACCCCACTAGTATTGAGTTTAAGGTTTTGATTTTTCATTTTTGAAAAATCAAGAATGTCATTCACTAGGTGCGATAGTCGTTTACCACTAGCCACAATCATTGCTAAATTTTTATTGGCATTTTCAGGTAATTGACCAGCAACGCCATCAATTAAAGACTCTGCTAAACCTATTATGCCATTTAACGGCGTACGTAGCTCATGGGAGGTATTGGCTAAAAATTCGTCCTTTAATTTATCGGCGCGGGTTAACCGCACATTGATGGCTTGTTCTTTTAAACGTTGATAGTTTTGGCGATACAAAATATAACCAATTAATCCAACAAATAAGCATAGATATATCGAATAAGCCCACCAAGTTTGCCAAAGTGGTGGTAACACGTGTACGGTTAATGACTTGCCTTGTTCATTCCAATATCCGTCACCATTACTTGCTTTTACTTTTAAAATATAATGACCTGCGGGCAAATTGGTATAGGTAGCACGACGGTTTTTAGCGTCAGTATAAATCCATTCATCATCAAAGCCCTGTAACATATAAGCATACTGATTATTCATTGGCTCTGAAAAGTGAAGGGCAGCAAACTCAAATGAAACCAGTTTTTCGTTGTAGGTCAACGTTAACTCTTCAAGTTCATTAATCACCGAGTCAATTGTGAAGGTATCTTTATTGGTTTTGTTTTGTGATAAAACGACTGGCTCGTTATGTACAAGAAAGTCAGTCAAAACCACTTTCGGCGGGGTAGTATCATCGACAATATTTTCAGGATAAAAATGGTTGTAACCGTTTACACCTCCAAAAAACAATTCGCCTGATTTGCTTTTGTAAGCAGAAAAGGAAGCAAACTCCTTTGATTGAATGCCGTCACTTTCGTCGTAATTTTTAAAGGTTTCATTTGCCGGATCAAATTTTGATAATCCATTATTGGTACTGAGCCATAAAAAACCTTGATTATCTTCTAATATGGTATAGATCACATCATTTGGTAAGCCATCTTTTTCTTTATAAACGGTAAACGTTTCGGTTTTTGGGTCGAATTTATTGAGTCCTGAAAAAGTTCCTATCCAAAGGATATTGTTTTTATCTTCATGAATATCAACAATAAAATTACTGGATATTGTATTTTTATTGTCTTTATTAAATTTATAATGAGTAAATTGTTTAGATTCAAGGTTATATTTATTTAATCCCCCATTTTGTGTGCCAATCCACAAATTACTTTCCATATCTTGATATATGGCCCAGATGTTGTCATCTGATAATGAGTTTTCATTTTGAGGATCATGTTTAAAATGTTGAAAAGTGTTTTCTTGAATATCAAAGCGATTTAATCCGCCTCCCCAGGTCCCTAACCATAAGGTATTTTCATCTTGTTGGATAATATCTAAAACGGCTGGGTGGCTTATACTGTTGGGGTTATCCGCTTGATGGTTAAAATGTGCAAAAGTATGGTTTTTTATGTCGAGAAGTTCTAAGCCAGCATTAACTGTTCCAATCCAAACGCCATTGTTTTCATCTAACAAAAGTTTAGCAATACCATTTGAGCTAATACTGTTAGGGTTAATTGGTTGATGTTTGAAATGGGTATATGTACCATTTTTTTTGTTAAATAAGTTTAACCCAGCATCATAAGTACTTAATAAAAATGTATCATCAGGTAGCGACGCAAATCCCATCACCGTATTGCTGCTTAATGAGTTTTTGTTGCCTTTTTCCTGATTGATATGATTAAATTGCTCATTATTTAATTCATATTTATCCAAACCATAAACATAATTGCCAATCCAAATGTTGCTTGATTTATCAGCAATAATGGCTGTAATTTGATTATGACCTAAGCTGTTTGGGTTGGCATCATTGGCTTGAATTAACTGAAAATCATCAGTGATTAGATTATATCTAATCACTCCTTTTGTTTGTGTTCCTACCCAAAGTTCATCGTTAGTAAATAAAAAGCTATTGATGTGCTTATAGGTAAATAAATTTAATCGTTCATCATTGTTGAGCATTAAATTGTTGTTTAAATCGTATAAAAGAATGCCACTTTTTGTTCCTATCCACAATTTTTGATCATGAATGGCTAGCGTATTAATATTGTTATTATTGATGATAGGAGTAGCTTGAAGTGTTGTTAGGTTTAATTTTAACAGTCCTTCGTTTTTTGTCGCGACCCATAAGTTATTTTGTTGATCAATTTGTAATGCTAAAATGGTTGAATTAGGGAAGTAGCGTGTAAAATTAGTTCCATCAAAGCGATTTAATCCTTTCTCCGTGCCAATCCACATGGTCGCTTGATGGTCAAGAACCATGCTATTGATCACATTGTTACTTAAACTATTGTGATCAGATGGACTATGGTTATAGGTGATAAAATCATTCGTTTTTCTATTAAAACGGTTCAAGCCAGATATTGTACCAACCCAAATATTATGGAATTCATCTTCAAGTAAAGACTTAATGTGGCTATTTGACAGAGTATTCGTTATTTCAGAATCACTTTTGTAAACAGTGAAGTTATAACCATCAAATCGATTCAAACCATCTCCTGTACCAACCCACAAAAAACCTTGTTCATCTATGAGCATTGTTTGTACTGATGCTTGAGATAATCCTTGGTCTCTATCGTAGTGTTCAACATAAAAATCTTTTGCGAATAAAGGCATTACAAATAAATTTAGACAGAGTATTGCGAATAGCATTAATTTTAAGTGCATTGAACAGCCTTTCGGTTTTAATCTAATTAGTGAGTTAGCTACCAAGCGTAGCTTAAAGTTAATCCTATATTTCGACAAGTTATTATTTAAGCAACACATAATTAATAAACACTTGACATTATTTTAATATAAAAACTATTCTGTATCGGTTGTTTAAATCATCGTTATTTTTAATTAACTTATTTAAAGCAACTGGTTATAAATCATTTATTTAATTTTCTAAGGAAAGCACATGTCAAATAATAAAAGCAATACTGAACATTTACATGAGGAAGGCGTAGTAAATAAGGCTGAACTAAGTGATGAGCATGTCAATGCAATAGATAGTTTATCAGCAGAAGAAATCGAACAAATAAAATCTATCCATAAAAATGTAAATAAAGATAATGATAATCCTGTAGGCATTTTCTTTTAATGTTTGAAAAAAAACTACGATTAAGTCACTTTGAGCGTTTGCAAAATAGTATTAAACTATTTAAATCAAGGTGCTCTTTAGTTAGCGAAAAAAGCTTACAGTTAGCTTGTTTTCCTGAAGTGGTGAGAGAACAAGCTTATATTAATTACTGTGTTTCAAGCTCTACAATCCCATTGCTCACAGAAACTATTCGTTGTGCTAAGTTGTTACCTCATGATCCTATTGCAAAATTGTTAATTCCGTATATGGAAAAGCATATACCAGAAGAACAAGGGCACGATCGTATTGCATTAGAGGACTTTATCCGATTAGGAGGTACTAAAGAGCAAGCACTTGAAAGAATTCCTCCTGGGAATATCTCTGCTCTTTTAGGTTCTCAATATCATCTGATTCGACATCATCCTGTCGCGTTTATGGGGTATTTATGTGCCACGGAAGTTAATCACCCTACCGTAGAATACGTAGAAAATTTAATTAGCATTTCTGGGAAACCACGAGAGTGTTTTACCGCAATGTTACTGCATGCTACGGTTGATATTGGACATAAAGAAGACATTATTACTACCTTAAATTCATTACCACTGACTGAAGAACATTATAAAATTATTGAGATGAGTGCATTTCAGTCTTATCGTTATATTGCGTTAGTAATGGAAGATGTTTGTAAAGTAGCACCGGTTAATAATAAAGCTACAGCATAGTTTACTTATGATTTAAAAAGAGCATTTTATGCTCTTTTTTTTGGATAAATTTAAACAATGGATAAACATAACATGGAAATAGTCCATCAAAGAACGTTATTGCCTGATCCCCATGATGATAGAGATCATAATTTTTGTGATATTCATGGCGCTAAATCTTCTTATTTTTGTGATATAGATTGTCAGAATAAAGTAAAAGAAGAAATCGCCTCATACATCTTAAATAAAGTTGATTTAAGGTCACAACTTACTTCAGAAATCATTAACCAAGGTTTGTTAAATTCATGTTCTGCCTGTGCCATTGCGGTTGCATCAGAGTTATATTTAATAAAAAAAAGCCAACCCTTTATCGATGAAAATGCCAGTAATATAGATGCCTCACAAATGTTTGTTTATTACAATGAACGTGTATTGGAAGATAAAGTTGATATTAATGCACCTGTTTATATCCGCAATGGCATTAAGTCTTTATTTAAACACGGTATTTGTTCTGAAAAATCTTGGCCATATCCTGAAATGATGTTACCAGAAAGTTTAAAAACTGTTGTAGCAAATGGTTCAATGGCAGAAATACAACAAGAATTATCTCGCGTGATGACAGAGCATCAAGCAGATATTCAAGCGGCAATTAAAGAAAAACCTTCTAAAGCGGCAATCACGCAAGCAAAAAAACACATTATAAATCGCTATTGTAAACTGAACGAAGAAGATGATTTAACTGAATTAAGGTTAGCGTTATCAAAAGGTTTACCAGTTATATTTGGCATGAACGTGCCGAAAAGTTTTTATGCCATTGGTGAAGATGGTGTAATGACTATGCCTTGTCCTACTGAGGCGCGACTTGGCGGACACGCTTTACTCGCGGTTGGTTATGATGACGACAAAAAAGTGTTTATCGTGAGAAACTCTTGGGGTGATGAGTTTGGTGATAAAGGTTATTGCTATATGCCGTATGAATTTTTCACTAGTGGCTATCCTTTAAATGGTAAAACACAAGACAATACTTTTAGTTATTGGTGTTTAACTCATGATTAGCGTACATAAAATTGCTGAGTGAAAGGTTGTTTCAGTATAACCATTAAAATTATAAGATTAATGCGTTGAGATATTTAAGTGTCCTGCTGGTCTATTTTTATAATCAGGTAACGCTGGCGTATTACCCATTAAAGCTAACGATAAATAGCAGTTACTTAACGATAATAATAGCTTATCGTTGATTAATGACGTTAAGTTGCTTTCAATTTGCTCTAGACAATCAACTTTTCCCTTGGCTTCCAGTTTTTTCAACAGTCGATTTTTCGTGATAGGCTCTTGGCATAAGCGGTAAATATCCGCACTCATTCCCGTTAATTGGTGAGTGAAATTAGTGGCAACTTTTCTGGTATCTATTATAACTAACTTATCACCTTGGTCACTCATATACAGTAATGGCATTGAAGATTGTTGCCATTGGTTTACCCAATCGTTTAACTGTTCTTGTAATCGTTGATGCGCAGGAATTACATGATTTGGTTTCTCAGACAAATGAAATACTTTAGTTGTTTTTGTTGAAATATGATCAAAAAAGTACGCTATATCAAATAGTTCTTTCCCTTCTAATGGATAAATATATTGATAACTTTTTAAAGGTTCTAATATTAAGCCATATTTTTCGGGCGTTTTAAAATAGGGACTAAACCGCGGGAAGCGTATTTGGCATAACTCTTTATTCGGTGGCTGTAGATGAGAAATTAATGGCAGAATTTCAGCCATTTCATCATACCAATCTGCTTCTTCAAATGGGGCTGCAAACAATAAGTTCCATATCACCACAATCCCTGAGTTTCTGCAGTATTTTAATGCTGAAATGTTTTGTATGCCGGTAACACCTTTATCGATGAGTTTGAGAAAACCATCATGCAAGCTCTCGAAACCTGGCTGGATCCAGTTTATACCTGAGTTAGCTAATTGTTCGATATGTTCTTTTTTTAAATTCGATTTAGTTTCATAAAAAATGTTGTAGTCTTGATTTTTACTGAGTTCAGGCAGTACCGTTTTCATGTATTCCATTGGTAAAATATTATCAACAACTTCAAATTTGTTATTGTGATAAGTAGAAGAAAGTTGCTCAAATTCTGCTAATACGTCTTCTGGTTTCTTCGCACGATGCTCCATGCTAACACCGTTTAATCCACAGAATGTGCAATGTTTTTTTGCTCCCCACCAACAACCACGGGAGGTTTCGATCAATAAACCCGCTGAAATATTGTCACTTAAATTCAGATCTGAGAGTGATTGAAAATAACTATCATAAATAGGCACACCTACCTGACTCATATCTTGGATAAAACCGCGGGGAGGGGTGTTGTTTTTCGCTGATTGAGTAATTAATAAGTCACTATGGCCTTGGGCAATAAAACCATGAGGTAGGTTATGCACGCCTATCGGTTCATCATTCATTATTTTATCAACAAATTCGCCAATAACTGCGTCACACTCACCAGAGAAAACATAATCAACCCAGTTGAAGTTTTCGCTAATGGTTTGCCCCATAATGCTTTCGCAATTTGCTCCGCCTAATATGGTTATTGTACTTGGTGATTGTTTTTTTATTTCACGAAGTAGCGCTAATGACGCGCAGTTTTGTTGAAACGTGGAAGTACATGCAACAATTTTTGGTTGATGTTGGATAATTTCTTGACTTAAATTTTTGATATAAAGTTCGGCTTCTTCTCTTACCTGTTTAAGTTGTTCGATTAGTGTAGGAGTGATGTCAGAGAATAAAGCAAAAAACTCATGGTCTAGCGGTATTTTTTCTGGAAAAGCGGCGCGAGAAAAAGTCCATTCCCCAATTAATTGTTCGAAATAGGAACTATCGATAACATCGTATTGAGCTAAGCCAATGATCTTGGCAAATGCTAAATTGGCGTAAATCACCTCCGATTGATGACCATAAGCTAAAATATATTTTTCAATAAGCCCTAACGCTAGCGAAGGATGAGTGAGCGAAGAATAGGGCATATTTACTAGGTAAATGTTTTTTTTCATGGATAAAATTTGTCGATGTTTCAATAACTAAGTAAAGAATAACGAATATTACACGTTAAATTATTCTGGTAATGCACATTAACTTACTCGGTGGAATTATTAAAGTGATTTCGCTTAGCCTTTGTTCTGCCAGCCATTAACAATAATTAGATGAAAAGAAGGCGCTATTTTTCAAAAATTACCAATTTTCTTGCAGATAAATGCTAGTAATAACCTATGGTGTGCGTATAATGTGCGTGCAAAATTTTGTTAAGTGAACCGATTAAACGCGTTTTATCTATTCGCGAAATAAAAATTGAGCTAATCAATCAAACTGTATAATTTTTTGTTCAACTTTAAGCGTTACACCTTGTTGGCTTTTAGTGAATAAATAATTGTACAGATTGATTAATTTTTAGAAAAATCAAAATATAAGGAACATTAAATGTTCAATACTGTTACAAAAACATTTGAGTTCGGTAACCATACCGTAACTTTAGAAACCGGTGCAATCGCACGTCAAGCAACGTGTGCTGTTATGGCTAGCATGGACGATACGTCAGTATTAGTGTCTGTTGTTGGTAAAAAAGAAGCAAAAGAAGGGCAAGACTTTTTCCCTTTAACAGTTAACTATCAAGAACGTACTTATGCAGCGGGTAAAATTCCAGGTGGTTTTTTCAAGCGTGAAGGTCGTCCTTCTGAAGAAGAAACGTTAATCGCACGTTTAATTGACCGTCCAATTCGTCCATTATTCCCAGAAGGGTTTACTAACGAAGTTCAAGTCATTATTACTGTTGTTTCAGCTAACCCTGAAATTTCTCCAGACATCATCTCATTATTAGGTACTTCTGCGGCATTAGCTATTTCTGGTATGCCATTTAGTGGTCCAGTTGGTGCGGCTCGCGTTGGTTACTCTGACGGTAAATATTTACTTAACCCATTACAGTCTGAATTAGAAACGTCTCAATTAGACTTAGTCGTTTCTGGTACTGATTCAGCGGTATTAATGGTTGAGTCTGAAGCTGACGTTCTTTCTGAAGAAGTAATGCTTGGTGCTGTTGTATACGGTCACGAGCAAATGCAAACAGCTATCACAGCAATTAAAGAAATGGCTGAAGAAGTTGGTAATGCTAAATGGGAATGGGAAGCGCCAGTTAAAAATGCTGAGTTAGTAGCTAAAATTGCTGAGCTTTCAGAAGCTCAAGTTAACGAAGCTTACCAAATTACTGAAAAAGCAGTACGTTACGAAAAAATTGCTGAAATTCGCAATGCTGTTATCGAGCAGTTATTAGAAGCTGACGAAGAATTAAACGTACAAGAAGCAAAAGACTTGTTCCATGACTTAGAGAAAACTGTTGTTCGTGGTCGTATCACACAAGGTTCACCACGTATTGATGGTCGTGATCCTGAAATGATCCGTGCGTTAGACGTAATGACAGGTGTTTTACCAAGAACTCACGGTTCTGCTGTATTTACACGTGGTGAAACGCAAGCATTAGTGACAGCTACTTTAGGTACACAGCGTGACGCACAACGTTTAGACACTATTATGGGTGAAAAAACTGACAACTTTATGTTGCACTATAACTTCCCTCCATACTGTGTTGGTGAAACTGGTTTTGTTGGCTCTCCAAAGCGTCGTGAAATTGGTCACGGTCGTTTAGCGAAACGCGGTATGTTAGCGGTTATGCCTTCTGCTGAAGAATTCCCGTATGCCGTTCGTGTTGTTTCTGAAATTACAGAATCAAACGGTTCATCTTCAATGGCTTCTGTTTGTGGTACTTCATTAGCATTGATGGATGCTGGTGTACCAATTAAGTCTTCTGTTGCTGGTATTGCCATGGGCCTCGTTAAAGAAGGTGATGACTTCGTTGTTCTTTCTGACATTTTAGGTGATGAAGATCACTTAGGTGATATGGACTTTAAAGTAGCGGGTACAACTGAAGGTATTACTGCACTTCAGATGGATATTAAAATTGAAGGTATCACGCAAGAAATTATGCAAATTGCATTAAATCAAGCGCGTGCTGCTCGTACTCACATTTTAAGCGTGATGGACGAAGCAATTAATGCTCACCGTGAAGAGATTTCTGAATTTGCACCTCGTATTCATACGATGAAAGTAAATCAAGATAAAATCCGTGACATTATCGGTAAAGGTGGCGCTACGATTCGTCAACTTACCGAAGAAACAGGCACAACCATTGAAATTGAAGACGATGGTACGGTTAAAATTGCTGCAACTGACGGCGAACAAGCAAAAGATGCAATCGCACGCATTACTGCATTAACCGCTGAAATTGAAGTAGGGACTATTTACCAAGGTAAAGTGGTACGTATCGTTGATTTTGGTGCTTTTGTTAATGTACTTCCGGGTAAAGACGGTTTAGTTCACATTTCTCAAATCTCTGAAGAACGTGTGAATGCTGTTACTGACGTATTGTCTGAAGGTCAAGAAGTTACTGTTAAAGTACTTGAAGTTGACCGTCAAGGCCGTGTACGTTTAAGTATTAAAGAAGCGATTGAAAAGCCAGCTGAATCGGCTACTCCAGCAGAAAGCGAAGAAACGCCTGCCGCTGAGTAATCATCTTTAGCGCTGAACATAAACGCTAAAAATCCCCTAAAAACCAGTGATTCGTCACTGGTTTTTTTTGTGCTGTACTTTAGGTTGTCTTTAAGCAGCACTATTTTTTTGAAATATTCTAAAAAAGCAGTGTAAATGCATGAATATATCCGGTGTTGCATCTCGCAATTTTAAAGTGCTGAGGTATAATCGATGGGTTATTCATTTTAAGGTTTATATTTTTTCGTGAAATTATTATTTAAGTCACTTGTTATTATCACCGTTATTCTTGTTCAGGGCTGTAGTTTAACAGGGCAAAAATCTCAATCGATGATTAATCAGTTAGTAATTGCCGAACCTCTCCCTGTTAATTATAAAAGTGAAGTGGCACTTGCGCGTTTAACGGAAGTTATTCAAAGGGCGGAAGTGACCGATGAGCAACGTGCTCAACTTTTTTATGATAGAGGCGTGATTTACGATAGTGTCGGTTTGCGTTCTTTGGCTCGATTAGATTTCAACCGTGCTTTGCATTTAAAACCTGACATGGTTGATGCCTATAACTTTTTGGGCATTCATTACACGCAATTACAAGAATTTGATGAAGCGTATGAAGCGTTTGATTCTGCTTTAGATCTTGAACCTGATCATGAATATGCTCATTTAAACCGTGGCATAGCGTTATATTATGGCGAACGTTCGTTATTAGCTGTAGATGACTTAGCTTTGTTTTATCAGCAAAAAGTCACAGACCCTTATCGTTTGTTATGGCTTTACTTAATAGAACAAGATGTTGATAGTGAAGATGCATTAAAAAAACTTCAACAACGTGCTAACAATATATCAGACGATGTGTGGGCAAAAAGTATTGTTAACTTATATAGTGGTGAAATCGATCAAGCTAAATTTCTACAAGATATCACAGTCAATGTACGCTCGAATAAAGAGTTTAGTGAACGTTTATGTGAAGCATATTTTTATTTAGGAAAATTAAGCTTACTAAAAGGCAATAGACGTGCTGCAGCAAATTTTTATAAATTAGCCTTAAGTACTAATGTTTATGAATTTGTAGAGCATCGATATGCAAAGTTAGAATTAGATTTAATGCGTCAAGAAGTGCTACAAGAGCCTGTAACCAATTAGTGAGTGTGCAAAAGCATGACTAAGCAATGGTTCTATTTAATGAGTTTAGTGTTATTTATAACAGTAAGCTCATTTTTTTTACCGAGGTTTTTAACGTATTTATTAGATCACGATACGCAAAATAAGGCCGTTTTGTCAGTAAGTAAATCATTAACGTTATCTGCTTATTTTCATCATCAGCGTAGAAATGCCATTGTAGGCTCGGCTGTTTGGTTGAAAAACTCTGTTGCTTTGCTTGATGAATCACCACAACTTACCATAGAAATTGCAGACTACTATTTGAAAGAAAAAAAACGAGTCAAAGCAATATTTTGGTATCAACAAGCCATTAAGTATGGCCTAGATAACGCGAGGCATACTTTAGCGTCACTGTATTATCAACAACAAAATTATCAACAAGCTAAAGCGGTTTTAACTCCTATTTTATCGGTAAAAGCGAATGACAGCATTGAAAGTAGTTTAGTGTTATTAATTCATATTGCTTTGTTGGAGGGAGATATAGTCGAAGCAACTCATTTTACGGCTGAACTATCCCAGTTAAATCAACATCATGACTTACTTGATGAATTGAACAAGTATCAGGTTTTTACTCAAGATAAACTAGAGCATAATATTGCTACGCATAAGCATTTAAGCGATGTTGATTTTCCTGCAAGTGAGATAAAAGCTTGTGAGACCAGTTTACAATTTTATGCCACTAACCTACATGACCTGCGTTATATCACCGGATTAATTAAGCAAGTGAAACTGCGTCCTCTGTCAAAATATATTTGTTTTACACCGGCAAGGTATATTCCTTTACCGACGCTTGGCTGTAGCCATGATAAGGATGAAGCGATTACTTGTAATGAAGCGGTTTGGCATTCTTATAAAAATCAGATAGATACACGCTATATTGGTGTGATGGTGCCTAATGGTGGAGCGAAAGTTCATAACGGGATTTTATATTTAGATAATAAAGATACGGTGGCTGTATTTGCGCATGAACTCGCTCATTTGTTGGGGTTTATTGATGAATACAGTTTACCTAAAAATCATAGTCGTTGTTTAAAACCACAGGATAAAACGTTCGCACACAATATCGCAGTGCTACCAAAAGTATACCATGGCGATAAACAGGAAATTCGTAATAAAGTATTAATGCAATTGCCTTGGCGCGCTTTTATAAAAAGTGAAACGCCAATATTAACCAAACAAGACAACGCATGGTTACTTGGAACACCAAAAGCTTTTCAGGGTGAAGTAGGCGTATTTAAAAGTGATACTTGTCAAAAAGCTTCATCTGATCTCACCAATAATATACAAGCCTATAAGCCGCTTACTAAACGTACATCGTTGAATTATTTCGAACTGAAATTTCCTGCGCTATATCAACGCTTATTAGAAAAAGAAACTCGAAAATTTTTAATGCCAAGCTTTCATCGAAATATAGAAAAAGCACTAAATCGCGCGCATTAAAATCTAGCGATTAGTGCTTTCTTCTGCCTCAGTATGAGAGGAGGGTGGAATTGTGGTTTCTTTGTTTTTGATCGCATCTATCATTTGCTGTTGTTTAACAATGATATTTCTTCTTACCTTAGCGGTTGGCCACATGGTGCTGGCATTAAATGAAGATATTTTTTCGTCAATATGATCATTTTTAACTGTTAAGGACGTGGCTTTTTTACTACCGTTAAACCATGAAAATAAGGCCATACATCTCACCTCGTTATTACGTTAGCACTATTATAGACGATCAAATGTGGATACACCCAATATAAATATGGGAATAAAAGGCGTTTTAAACAGATCTCATTGAATTAATTAGGATATAATTGAATATTATTTTTTAATATTTTTTTTTATCTCTTATGAATTCCATTGAGCTAGTAAATTTTAGAGCTAATTTCCCAATACTTTTCGAAAAAGTAAACGAAAAAGCATTGGTATATTTTGATAATGGAGCCACGACCCAGAAACCTGAGATCGTGATAAAAACAGAAAAAGAATATTATCAACAATTCAATGCCAATGTTCATCGAGCCGCTCACCAATTAAGTGCACAAGCAACGAGTGCTTTTGAATCAGCTCGCATTAACGTTCAGCATTTACTTCATGCAAGGCATGCCCATGAAATCATTTGGACAAAAGGTACCACTGAAAGCATTAATTTAGTTGCCCAATCTTGGGGCATGAATAACCTTACTTGTGACGATGAGATCGTTTTATCTTATGCCGAACACCATGCCAATATAGTACCTTGGCAAATGGTTGCTGAAAAAACAGGGGCTAAGATAAAGGTTCTCCCGCTTGATAAAACCGGTAAAATTGACGTTGATAAAATTACTCGAATTATCACCAAAAACACCAAATTAGTCTGTTGTTCGCATATTTCAAATGTGATTGGCAAAATTAACCCTTTAGAAAAGATCATCGCATGTGCCAAAACGGTTGGTGCTAAAACCTTAATTGATGGCGCGCAAGCTATTGCAAATATTCCTGTGAATGTACAAAAGCTAGATTGCGACTTTTATGTGTTTTCAGCACATAAAATGTATGGCCCCACAGGTGTCGGTGTTTTATACGGCAAAGCCGAAGTATTAAATGCGATGCCTGTTTACCAAACGGGTGGAGAAATGATTAAAAGTGTCAGTTTTACCGGCACTAGTTTCCATGAATTACCGTTTAAGTTTGAAGCGGGAACTCCTAATATTGCAGGAGTTATCGCCTTTTCATCAGCCATTGATTTTATTCATCAATTTGCCTTGAATCAAGCTGATGAACATAAACAAAATTTAAACGATTATTGTTATCAGCAATTATCTTTGATCGAAGAAGTGCAACTTTTAGCCGAAGGAAAACCTGATATTCCCTTGTTTTCATTTATTATTGCCGGTCACCATCAAAAAGACATCGGAAGTTATTTAGATGCCGAGGGGATTGCTGTGCGAGTAGGGCACCACTGTGCTATGCCTCTAATGGAGTTTTTATCTGTACCTGGTTGTATTCGTGTGTCATTAGCGTCTTATAATTCGCTAGCCGAAATTGACTACTTTATTGCGTCGCTAAAACGTTATATAGGCATAACGTCGGATACGGATAATATGATTTGCGTCAATAAATTAAAGACGAAAGAGAATGAAACACAGCTTTTATTAGATAAATTTACGCAAGTGAAAAGTTGGGATGCTAAGCACCGTGAAATTATGTTGTTAGGAAAAACTTTACCTCGAATGTCAAAAGAGTTGCGAACAGATGAAACATTAATTACCGGTTGTGAAAGTGCTGCGTGGTTAACGGTTATTCCGTCATCAACGGGAGTTTTTACGTTTTCTGCTGATAGTGATGCAAAGATTATTCGTGGCTTAATGGTGATCGTTTTAGCGGCATTTAATAATAAATCAGCAGAACAAATTTTAGCTTTTGATATTGACCAATACTTTCAAGAATTAGGGCTTATTCAGCATTTAAGCCCTTCACGTGGCAATGGCTTACTAGCAATTGTGAAAAAAATTAAACAAGCTGTTTCTTAACGCGTGATGATGATTCGCTTGAAATAATTTTATGAACTTTTGATTGTTTAACGAGAGCTAGCACTGTTCTTTTTGATTAATTTACTCAGTGCTTTACTCACCGCAAAAAAAGCAAAACTAGCCGTTACATGTGTTGCTGCACCAAAGCCACCGCTACAATCTAATCGCATCGCGCCTTCTTGTGATTGTTTCGCATGACAAACTTCACCTGATTCATCTGGATACATCAATTGTTCTGAGGAAAATACTGCATCAATGCCAAATTTTCGCTTGGTGTTTCGAGAAAAATTATACTCTCTTCGTAATTGATTTCTTACTTTTGAAAGTAACGGATCTTGATAGGTTTGACTTAAATCTGTAAGTTGAATTTTGCTTGGATCTGTTTGTCCGCCGGCGCCACCTATGGTTATCAAAGGTATTTTATTGCGTTTACAATGAGCAATTAAAGCGGTTTTAATTTTGACGGAGTCAATCGCATCAATAACATAGTCAAACCCTATTGACATTAATTCACGTAAATTCTCAGCCGTAACAAAATCCTCAATCACATGAAGCTGGCATTCCGGGTTAATTTGTTTGATCCGTGCCGCCATAACTTCAACTTTGCTTTCACCCACGGTATTGGTAAGTGCATGAATTTGACGATTTATATTAGTAGTACAAATATCATCAAGATCAATTAAGGTGATTTCTCCCACGCCACTGCGCGCTAATGCTTCAGCAGCCCATGAACCTACGCCACCTATACCAATAACACAAAAATGAGATTGTTGTATTATGTTAGCACCTGTTTGACCGTAAAGACGGGAGATACCGCCAAATCTTAATTGATATTCAGACATAAACACATGTTGGAAGTTTTTGATGGCGCATTATAATACCTGTTTTTCGGTTTATCTATGTTATTAAGCGTACTTTTTAGCACAATTCATGTTAATTCTTAGAAAAGTATGCGGATCTCGTACTGATAAACACGGCATAAACGTATTTTGTTGGCAAAAGCCTTGAGCTATTTAAGTGATATTTGTGAATTTTAAGACGTATTCAATCTAATTTATTACTGGTTGTTACCGATTTATACTGATTGGTAAGTATGCTCTATTGTATTTAGGTAGGTGTTTTGATGGAAAATATTAACCAAAAATGAGTTTTTCTATTACCAATAATGCTAAGCCATAGCAAAGTACTCTATAAAACTTGGTTTTTCATCGATGTTTATAGCTAAATTACCTCGAATAATCACAGATTATTGTTTTATTGTCGCCAATTTGCACAAATAAGTTTAAAACTAAACACGCGTAGTTCTGATAAACGCGATAAAAAAACAAAATTGTTGGCAAATTTGAGGCTTATACGGTTCATGATATTATTTTAACCGTTAATTTATCACTACGAACTTAAGTAAATGAGCTTGAATGACTTAGAGATCTAGTAATAAGTCACATAGAAGCTTGCCAAAGCGCGTAGTTATGGCTAAGTAACAATGTTGCAATAAAGTAGAAAATATTAATAAGTAAATAAGGATTAACGACTTTATCCATAGGTTTAAAATGTGATGTGTAAGGCAAATTTTTAATGTATTACATGTTTATTAACGGGTCACGATTAAGTTAAATTTTACTGCGATGAAGCTTGTTTTTAGATAAAAAATAACCGTTGTATTCTGTATACAAAATGAATAATTATTTGAGTAATTAGTTCAATCGATTGTTTGAAACTGTCTTTTATTAGATTGAATTTTATTGGAATAATACAAAATTAGCGTGTAAAAAAGGCAGCTAAACGCTGCCTTTTAAAAGAAAGATTATTGCTTATTATCTGTCTTTAAGTGGTGTAAATTCGCGATTTACTTCACCAACGTAGTTTTGACGAGGACGACCAATCTTCTGACCAGGTTGACCTAACATCTCATCCCAGTGAGAAATCCAACCTACTGTACGAGACATCGCAAAAATTACCGTAAACATATTCGTAGGAATACCAATTGCTTTTAAGATGATGCCTGAGTAGAAGTCTACATTTGGATAAAGTTTCTTCTCAATGAAATAAGGATCTTCAAGGGCTACTTTTTCAAGAGCCATTGCTACGTCTAGTAACGGATCTTCAATACCTAACTCTTGTAATACTTCATGACAAGTTTCACGCATAACCGTTGCGCGAGGATCGAAATTTTTATAAACACGATGACCAAAGCCCATTAAACGGAACGGGTCCGCTTTATCTTTTGCTTTAGCAACGAATTCATCAACACGGTCTAACGAGCCAATTTCTTCAAGCATGGTTAAACAAGCTTCGTTTGCACCACCGTGTGCAGGGCCCCATAGTGATGCGACACCCGCAGCAATACATGCGTATGGGTTTGCACCTGAAGAACCGGCTAAACGTACCGTTGATGTTGATGCATTTTGTTCGTGGTCAGCGTGAAGAGTGAAGATTCTATCCATTGCGCGAGCAACTGTAGGGCTTACCACATATTCTTCAGCTGGTACTGAGAACATCATGTGCAAGAAGTTCTCTGCGTAAGTTAAGTCATTACGCGGATATACGAACGGTTGACCTATGCTGTATTTATACGCCATAGCAGCAATTGTAGGCATTTTAGCAATTAAGCGATGTGCACTACGCATACGCTGATCTGCCGCGTTAATGTCTAAATCACTATGATAAAATGAAGACATAGCGCCCACAACGCCACAAAGCATCGCCATTGGGTGAGCATCAGGTAAGAAACCGTGGAAGAAATGTGCAAGTTTTTCATGAACCATTGTATGGTTAGTGATGATTTTTGAAAACTCGTCATACTGTGATTTGCTTGGCGCTTCGCCATTTAGAAGGATATAACAAACTTCTAAATAGTCCGCTTGTTTTGCTAAGCTGTCGATTGGGTAACCACGATGTTGTAAAACACCTTTACCGCCATCAATAAATGTAATTGCTGATTCACAAGAAGCCGTAGCTAAAAAGCCCGGATCATATGTGAAATAGCCTGCACCACCTAATGTACGAATATCTATTACGTCATTACCCGCTGTACCAGAAAGTATCGGCAACTCGGCAATTACTTTTCCATCAATACTAAGAGAGGCTTTTGAATCAGCCATATGTTTTACCCCTATCAAATTCTATCAAATTCGTTTTCTGAAAAATCTTTTCGTTTTAAAAATGAAAAGTTAATCAGTTTTTATGAATATAAAACTGCGCAGTATTCTACTTCAAGATCCCCCCCTAAAGTCAATTCAATTATTATAAGATTAGACTAAAGTCATAAGTTTATTTGTTATAGGTCAAAAAATAGTCATAAGCCCTTATAAATAACGGTAAATTTGTCGGTTAAGTAAATTGTAATTAAAAATCATCGGCTATATAATCTAGGTGATCTAACATCATTTACTCAAATTTTATGAAAGTTTGAAAATATTGACTAAGATCGTTGGGGGGTTGCTCGTATTAATATTAATTAATTGAGTGACAATAAAAAAAAGTTGAAGGCTCTATGAGCTCTTAGGCACAATCGTGAAAAAACAACGTCCTGTAAACCTAGACCTGACTACAATAAAAATGCATCCAGCAGCAAACGTATCTATTTTGCACCGTATTTCTGGTGTGATTATGGTATTTGCTATTGGTATCTTGTTGTGGACTCTTTCTTTATCTTTATCATCAGCTGAAGGCTTTGCTCAAGTAAAATCATTACTTGATGGCTGGTTCTTTACTTTGATTATCATCGGTATTATCTCAGCGCTCATTTATCATGTTCTTGGCGGTATACGTCATTTGTTGATGGATTTAGGGCATTTTGAGGAACTTGCTTCTGGTAACGCCAGTGCCAAGTTAGTTATTGCCTTATGGTTAGTTTTAACCATCGTTGTAGGAGTTAACTTATGGTAAACAATGCAGCAACAGTAGGCCGTAGTGGCGTACATGACTTTATTCTTATTAGAACGAGTGCAATCATTCTTGCTTTGTACACTTTCTATATTCTAGGTTTCTTTGTAACAACTAACGAAGTTACTTATGATGTTTGGCAAGGCTTTTTCTCAGGCCTTTGTACCAAAGTTTTCACTATATTAGCCCTTTTTTCATTACTTGTGCATGCCTGGATAGGTATTTGGCAAGTCTTGTCTGATTATATAAAACCTGCGTTTTTACGTGGTGCTTTACAATTTATTTTTGCCGTTACATTACTTGGTTATTTAGTAATGGGCCTATTAACAGTGTGGGGTGTGTAAGTGAGCGTTCCAGTTCGTGAATTTGACGCCATCGTAATTGGCGCAGGTGGTGCAGGTATGCGCGCCGCATTAGCAATTTCAGAATCAGGCAAATCTTGTGCTTTGATTTCTAAAGTTTTCCCTACTCGTTCTCATACAGTATCTGCTCAAGGTGGTATTACCGTCGCTTTAGGTAATGCCCATGAAGATCACTGGGAACAACACATGTACGATACCGTAAAAGGTTCTGATTACATTGGTGATCAAGACGCAATCGAGTATATGTGTAAAACGGGTCCTGAATCGATCATTGAATTAGAAAAAATGGGACTACCATTTTCCCGTTTTGAAAACGGTAAGGTGTACCAACGTCCATTTGGTGGTCAATCTAAAAACTTTGGTGGTGAGCAAGCCGCACGTACTGCAGCTGCAGCTGACCGTACTGGTCATGCTTTACTACATTGTTTGTATCAACAAAATGTGAAAAACAAAACTAACGTATATTCAGAATGGTATGCATTAGATTTAGTTAAAAACAGTGATGGTGCGGTAGTAGGTACAACGGCGATTTGTATTGAAACTGGCGAAATTGTTTACTTTAAAGCGCGTGCAACCGTACTTGCTACGGGTGGTGCGGGTCGTATCTTTGCTTCAACAACGAATGCTCACATTAATACCGGTGACGGTGTTGGTATGTCGCTTCGTGCTGGTGTGCAAATGCAAGACATGGAAATGTGGCAATTCCACCCGACAGGTATTGCTGGTGCTGGTGTACTTGTTACTGAAGGTTGTCGTGGTGAAGGCGGTTACTTATTAAATAAAGATGGCGAACGTTTCATGGAACGTTATGCGCCAAACGCGAAAGATCTTGCTGGTCGTGACGTTGTCGCTCGTTCAATGATGACAGAAATCCGCGAAGGTCGTGGTTGTGACGGTCCTTGGGGTCCACACATTAAGCTTAAACTTGATCACTTAGGCCGTGAAACGCTAGAAAAACGTTTACCAGGTGTTTGTGATTTATCTAAAACATTTGCTCATGTTGATCCGGCTGAAGAGCCTATTCCTGTTATTCCAACATGTCATTATCAAATGGGTGGTGTGCCTTGTAATGTTAACGGTCAAGCCATAAATGTTGCAGCTGATGGGTCAGAAACTATTGTAGAAGGTTTATTTGCCGTCGGTGAAATCGCTTGTGTATCTGTGCATGGTGCAAACCGCTTAGGTGGTAATTCACTGCTTGATTTAGTGGTATTTGGTCGCGCAGCTGGTAATTTCTTAGGAACTTACTTAAACGATACTGAGTTTGGCAAAGAAGCTTCAGAGTCAGATTTAGAAGCCTCGCTAGCCCGTACTAATCGTTGGGAATCATCAACAACAGGTGAAGATCCAGTACAGATTCGTAAAGACTTACAGCAATGTATGCAGCTTAACTTCTCGGTATTCCGTGAAGGTGAAGCAATGGCGCAAGGCATGAAAGAATTAACGGAAATTCGTGAACGTCTACAAAATGCTAAATTAGATGACAAGTCTTCTGAATTTAATACGCAGCGTATTGAATGTTTAGAATTAGACAATCTAATGGAAACAGCTTTTTGTTCTGCTAAAGCTGCTAACTTCCGTACTGAGTCTCGTGGAGCGCATGCTCGTCAAGATTTCACAGAACGTGATGATGAAAACTGGTTATGCCACTCTATCTATTCTCCAGATACTGAAGATATGACAAAACGTGGTGTGAATATGGAACCTATTCACCGTGATGCTTTCCCGCCGAAAGCACGAGTTTACTAAGGAATTATTGTAGGAATAAATGATGAAACAGATATTTTCAATTTACCGATATAATCCTGATGTAGACGATAAACCTTACATGAAGGAATACGAGTTAGAAATTCCTGAAGGCTCTGATATGATGGTGTTAGATGCGTTAATTTTGTTAAAAGAACAAGATTCAACGTTATCTTTCCGTCGTTCATGCCGCGAAGGGGTTTGTGGTTCTGATGGTTTAAACATGAATGGTAAAAATGGTTTAGCGTGTATTACACCTTTGTCTGAGCTTAAAGCGAAAACAATTGTGTTACGTCCATTACCAGGCTTACCTGTCGTACGTGATTTAATTATTGATATGACTCAGTTCTATAATCAATATGAAAAAATCAAACCATACTTGATCAACGATGGTAAAGATGTACCCGCTCGCGAACATTTACAGTCGATTGAAGATCGTGAAAAATTAGACGGCCTTTACGAATGTATTTTATGTGCGTGTTGTTCAACATCTTGTCCTTCTTTCTGGTGGAACCCTGATAAATTTGTAGGTCCTGCTGGTTTATTACATGCTTATCGTTTTTTAATTGATAGCCGTGATACAGCTACAGAAGAAAGACTTGATGATTTACAAGATGCCTACAGTGTATTTCGCTGTCACGGTATTATGAACTGTGTAGATGTTTGTCCAAAAGGATTGAACCCAACGAAAGCTATCGGCCATATTAAGTCGATGTTACTTTCACGCGCAGTATAAAAACTCTAACAGCAAAGTATATGTTTACTTTGCTGTTTTATAACCGGAATAATTGTCCTTGATTGAATAAATTAGCCGATAGTCTAATTGAAAAGTTTTTGATAATTATTAAACTTTTTGTTGCTTTTATCCCACAAAGGAACAGGCAATGCCAGAAGGTGTAATGAAGGCTTGGATAGAGTCTTCCCATTTAAGTGGCGCTAACGCTACTTATATTGAAGAATTGTACGAATCATATCTAGATAACTCGCAATCTGTGTCTGCAGAATGGCGAGAAGTATTTCAACAGCTTCCAAAAATTGAAGGTGCTGATGTAGAGTATCGCCACTCTGAAATTCGTGATGAATTTAAAGAGCTTGCTAAACAAAACCAAAAAACGGTCGTTGTTTCAGCAGGAGGAGATGCAAAACAAGTTAAAGTCCTACAGTTAATAAATGCTTTTCGTTTTCGCGGCCATCAAAATGCTAACCTTGATCCATTAGGGTTATGGCAACGTGATAAAGTGCGTGACTTGCAATTATCGCATCATGAGTTATCAGAAAATGATTTTGATAAAGAATTCAACGTAGGTTCTTTTGCCGTTGCAGAAGACACCATGAAGTTAGGTGATTTATATAAATCACTTAAAGCAACGTATTGTGGCGCCATTGGTGCAGAGTACATGCATATTACTTCTACTGAAGAAAAACGTTGGTTACAAAATCGTCTTGAATCTGTTCAGTCACAAGCACAATTAACTACGGCTGAAAAAGAAGAAATCTTAAAAGGTTTAATTGCTGCAGACGGTCTTGAAAAATATCTTGGTGCTAAATTTCCAGGAGCCAAACGATTCTCTTTAGAAGGTGGCGATTCACTCATTCCTATGCTGAAAGAGTTAATTACGCGCGCTGGCTCTCATGGTACTAAAGAAGTCGTTATTGGTATGGCCCACCGTGGTCGCCTAAATGTACTGGTTAATGTTATGGGTAAGAATCCATCAAAATTATTTGATGAATTCGGTGGCAAACATGATGAAATTTTATCATCAGGCGATGTGAAATATCACCAAGGTTACTCGTCAGATTTTGTCACACCAGGTGGCAATGTTCACTTAGCGCTAGCATTTAACCCTTCGCATCTTGAAATTGTTAACCCTGTTGTTATTGGCTCTGTTCGAGCACGTCAAGACAGACGTGGTTGTGAGCAAGGTGATATTGTTTTACCAATTACTATCCATGGTGACTCGGCGATTGCGGGTCAAGGTGTGGTACAAGAAACCTTTAACATGTCTCAAGCGCGAGCATTTAAAGTCGGCGGTACTATTCGTGTAGTCGTCAATAACCAAGTTGGTTTTACTACCTCTAATTCAGAAGATACTCGCAGTGGTGAATATTGTACTGAAATTGCCAAAATGGTGTCTGCACCGATTCTTCATGTCAATGGTGATGACCCAGAAGCCGTTATTTTAGCGACACAAATAGCGCTTGATTACCGAAATGAATTTAAACGTGATGTGGTTATTGACTTAGTTTGTTACCGCCGTCACGGACATAACGAAGCTGATGAGCCTAGTGCAACTCAACCGTTAATGTATAAAAAAGTTAAAAAACACCCAACCCCTCGTCAGTTGTATGCGGATAAATTGAACTCTGAAGGTTCGATTAAAACGGATAAGTCTAATGAGTTAACCGCTTATTACCGTAAACTGCTTGATGAAGGTCAGTGTACTGTTGAACAATGGCGACCAATGACAGAGCATTCTGTAGATTGGACTCCTTATATTGGACACAACTGGGATGATGACTACGAGAAAGAGATTTCAGTTGAGAAGCTAAAAGAGCTTGCTGCTAAAATTTCAACTTACCCTGAGTCTCATCAGGTTCATAGTCGGGTTAAGAAAATTTATGACGACCGTGTAAAAATGGCTTCGGGTGAGAAATTACTTGATTGGGGGATGGCTGAGAACTTAGCGTATGCTTCCGTGGTTGACTCAGGTCAACGGGTACGTATTACCGGACAAGACTCTGGACGCGGTACTTTCTTCCATCGTCATGCGGTTTTACATAACCAAGAAGATGCAAGCAAGTATTTACCTTTACAAAACATTCGTGAAGGGCAAGGGCCATTTGATGTTCACGACTCAGTATTATCTGAAGTGTCTGTTATGGCATTTGAATATGGTTATACGACAGCAGAACCTGCTGGCTTAACAATTTGGGAAGCTCAATTTGGTGATTTTGCCAATTGTGCCCAAGTGGTCTTTGATCAGTTTGTTAGTTCAGGGGAGCAAAAGTGGGGGCGTTTATGTGGCTTAACTATGTTGTTACCACATGGCTACGAAGGTCAAGGTCCTGAGCATTCGTCTGCTCGACTAGAACGATTCTTACAATTGTGTGCTGATCACAACATGCAAGTTTGTGTGCCATCAACGCCTGCGCAAGTATTTAATATGTTGCGTCGACAAGTGATTCGTCCAATGCGTCGTCCGCTTGTGGTTATGTCTCCAAAATCATTATTACGTCATCCGTTGGCTGTTTCTTCACTTGAAGAACTTTCTACAGGTGTCTTTCATAATGTTATTGGTGAAGTTGATGAGATTGATCCTAAAAGTGTTGATCGCGTGGTATTTTGTAGTGGTAAAGTTTACTACGAACTGTTAGAGCAACGTCGTAAGAATGAGCAAAATAATATCGCCATCATTCGAATCGAACAGCTATACCCATTCCCAGAAGAAGAGCTGCAAGTTGAATTAGCTAAATATCAACATGTGAAGCAATTTGTCTGGTGTCAGGAAGAACCGCAAAACCAAGGTGCGTGGTATTGTTCACAGCATCATTTTAGAGCGGCAATACCTGAAGGTACTTATTTGACATATGCTGGCCGCAAGGCTTCTGCAGCACCTGCTGTTGGTTATATGTCAGTTCATGTTAAAGAGCAACAAGCGCTAGTCCATGACGCGCTCAATGTTGAATAGACTAGTTTTGTAAGTGAAGGAAAAAATTAAATGACAACCGAAATTAAGGTTCCCGTTTTACCTGAATCAGTTGCTGACGCAACCGTAGCTACTTGGCATGTACAAGTAGGCGATAAAGTATCTCGTGATCAAGTATTAGTGGATATTGAGACAGATAAAGTTGTATTAGAAGTACCGGCTACTTCTGACGGCGTTATTACTGAAATATCACAAGAAGAAGGCGCCACCGTATTAGGTGAGCAAGTGATTGCAATTTTAAGTGAAGGTGAAGCAGAAGCATCTTCATCTGAAAAATCTGAACCAGCCGCGGCAACTGAATCTTCGAGCGCTTCTCAAGGTAAGGTAATCGACATTGTTGTACCTGTTTTACCTGAGTCAGTGGCTGATGCAACGGTAGCTGCATGGCATGTTGCTGAAGGCGATACAGTCTCAGTTGATCAAAACTTAGTGGATATTGAAACAGATAAAGTCGTTTTAGAAGTGGTCGCACAAGATAATGGCGTAATTGGTAAAATTATCCATGCTGAAGGCGACACAGTATTAGGTGACCAAAAAATCGGTGAACTTAACGCAGGTGCTAAAGCAGCGGCTCCTACTCAATCGAAAGAAGAAGCTATTAGCAGCGATGAATTAGCAAGCCCATCAGTACGTCGTTTAATGACAGAAAAAGGCTTATCAGCAAGTGATGTTGTTGGTACTGGCAAAGGTGGACGTATTTCAAAAGAAGACGTTGAAGCTGCAGCTAATAAACCTTCTACACCTGCAAGTAAAGCACCTGCTGCAAAAGCACCAGTAGCACAAGACTTAGGTGAACGTTCACAAAAACGTGTGCCGATGACTCGTTTACGTAAAACAATAGCGACTCGTTTACTTGAAGCGAAAAATTCTACCGCTATGTTAACCACGTTTAACGAAGTTAACATGAAGCCAATCATGGATTTACGTAAGCAATACAAAGACGTTTTTGAGAAAACACATGATACCCGTTTAGGTTTTATGTCTTTCTACGTTAAAGCGGTAACTGAAGCGTTAAAACGTTACCCAGCAGTGAATGCGTCAATCGATGGTGATGATATTGTTTATCACAACTTTTTTGACGTATCTATTGCAGTTTCAACGCCACGTGGTCTAGTAACTCCTGTACTTCGTGATGCTGACCAACTAAGCATGGCTGGTATCGAAAATGGTATTCGTGATTTGGCGATTAAAGGTCGCGATGGCAAATTAACCATGGATGAAATGCAAGGTGGTAACTTCACTATTACTAACGGTGGTGTTTTTGGATCTTTAATTTCTACGCCTATTCTAAACTTACCTCAAGCAGGTATTTTAGGAATGCACAAAATCCAAGACCGCCCAATGGCCGTTGATGGAAAAGTTGAAATTTTACCTATGATGTATTTAGCACTATCTTACGATCACCGTTTAATTGATGGTAAAGAGTCTGTAGGTTTCTTAGTGACTATTAAAGAATTACTTGAAGATCCAACACGCTTATTGCTTGATATTTAAGTATTAAAATATAACTTTACTCAAGGTTATATTAATAAAAACCGTGCTAATATAGTGCGGTTTTTTTTGTCAATTTTTTATGGTTATCCTTAGGGGATCGACTTTAAGTGTTGAAAACTTTGTCTGTGGTACTCATGATAATGCCGCAAAAATCACTTCAAAGCTGACAACTATTCTTAACGGCATATTCGTCGTAACTGACTATATTTTTGTACAAAATAGTGTTATTTCGATATCTATTTCATCGCTATTTTCAACACTTATAACAAATATTACTAGATTAAATAAAAAAAACCATGAACTAGACTATAGTATTAGCTCTAAAGACTTTGTTCTCTAGAGCTTTTGTACTATAATCGGTCGACTTTTTTCGATGGTGGTCTCTTTGTAAATGAATTTTTGCAAAAGTCTGCCATTTTCATCTACAGATAAATGGATAAAACACCATGAATTTGCATGAGTACCAAGCGAAACAATTATTCGCTGAATATGGTTTACCAGTTTCTGAAGGGTTCGCTTGCGACACTCCTCAAGAAGCTGCTGAAGCTGCTGATAAAATTGGCGGCGATATGTGGGTTGTTAAAACTCAAGTTCACGCTGGTGGCCGCGGTAAGGCTGGCGGTGTTAAGCTAGTAAAAACTAAACAAGAAATTAAAGATTTCGCTCAAAACTGGTTAGGTAAGAACTTAGTAACTTATCAAACAGATGAGAACGGACAACCAGTTTCTAAAATTTTAGTAGAAAGCTGTACAGATATCGCTAACGAATTATACCTAGGTGCTGTTGTAGACCGTGGTACACGTAAAGTTGTATTTATGGCATCTACAGAAGGTGGTGTTGAAATTGAAACTGTTGCTGAAGAAACTCCTGAGTTAATTCACAAAGCTGAAATCGATCCATTAGTGGGTCCTCAAGCATACCAAGCACGTGAATTAGGTTTCAAATTGGGTTTAAACCCAACTCAAATGAAGCAATTTGTTAAGATCTTTATGGGTCTTGCGAACATGTTCAACGATTTTGATTTCGCTTTATTAGAAATCAACCCGTTAGTTATTACTGACGAAGGTAACCTTCACTGTTTAGACGGTAAAATTGGTATCGATGGTAACGCTTTATACCGTCAACCTAAAATCCGTACTATGCACGATCCATCTCAAGAAGATGAGCGTGAAGCACATGCTGCACAGTGGGAATTAAACTACGTTGCTTTAGACGGAAACGTTGGTTGTATGGTTAACGGTGCCGGCCTAGCAATGGGTACAATGGATATCGTTAATTTACACGGTGGTAAGCCAGCTAACTTCTTAGATGTTGGTGGCGGAGCAACGAAAGAACGTGTTGCCGAAGCATTCAAAATCATTCTTTCTGACGACAATGTAAAAGCTGTTTTAGTGAACATCTTTGGTGGTATCGTTCGTTGTGACATGATCGCTGAAGGTATTATCGCTGCTGTTAAAGAAGTAGGCGTTGAAGTGCCAGTAGTTGTACGTTTAGAAGGTACTAACGCTGAAGCAGGTCGTGCAGTATTAGCAAGCTCTGATGTAAACATCATCGCTGCTGAATCATTAACTGACGCAGCACAAAAAGTTGTTGCAGCTGCGGAGGGCAAATAATGTCTGTATTAATTAACAAAGATACTAAAGTAATCTGTCAAGGTTTCACGGGTGGTCAAGGTACATTCCACTCAGAGCAAGCGCTTGAGTACGGTACTCAAATGGTTGGTGGCGTAAGCCCAGGTAAAGGCGGTCAAACGCATTTAGGCCTGCCAGTATTTAACACAGTACGTGAAGCGGTAGAAGCAACTGGCGCAACAGCAACCGTTATCTACGTTCCAGCTCCGTTCTGTAAAGACGCTATTTTAGAAGCTATCGACGCAGGCATCGAACTTATCGTAACTATCACTGAAGGTATTCCAACTTTAGACATGGTTGACGTTAAAGTGAAACTTGAGCAAACAGGCGTTCGTATGATCGGTCCTAACTGCCCAGGTGTTATCACGCCAGGCGAAACTAAAATTGGTATCATGCCAGGTCACATTCACTTACCAGGTAAAGTTGGTATTGTTTCACGTTCTGGTACGCTTACGTACGAAGCCGTTAAACAAACAACTGACGCTGGTTTCGGCCAATCTACTTGTGTAGGTATTGGTGGTGACCCTATCCCAGGTACTAACTTCATCGACGTTTTAGAAATGTTCCAAAACGATCCACAAACTGAAGCAATCGTAATGATTGGTGAAATTGGTGGTACTGCTGAAGAAGAAGCGGCTGAATATATCAAAGCTAACGTTACTAAGCCTGTAGTATCTTACATTGCTGGTGTTACTGCACCTGCTGGTAAGCGTATGGGTCATGCTGGCGCAATTATCGCTGGTGGTAAAGGTACAGCTGATGAAAAATTTGCTGCCTTAGAAGCAGCTGGTGTTAAAACGGTTCGTTCTTTAGCGGATATCGGTGTAGCACTTAAAGAGAAAACGGGTTGGTAAGCTAAGGCTTAACAATTTGTAACTCTTAATAAAAACCCGCTAACTAGCGGGTTTTTTGTTATTGAAGCTTAAGAGGAATGATCTGTAGAATATAAGAACTCTCTACATTGTTGCTGAAAGTCTGAGGTGTCTTTTAGAAGTTGTTTGTAACACTCTACGTAAAAATTTATATAGTTAGAATACTTAGTTAATTGAATGTCGGATAACCTTTTATACTCTTCGATATCTGTTTTGGATAAATCAATTTCTAAAGCTAGTTTTTTTAATTCACTTACTTGTTTTTGTCTTGGTATCATTATTGTTTGACATATTTTTAAATTTATACTGTTGTATGTATTTATTAATCTATGACTCCCTATTAACAGTGTAAAAGTTGTTTGATGCTCTTTCATTTCTAAACGTATAATTTTCAATCTTTCTTCATAATGGTTACAACTTTCTACTGAATTAACATCGATATCTCCTAGATATTCAAGCCATTTAAACAGGTGGATGTTTAAGTTAATCAAAATATCTTTTTCTTTCTCTTTTAAACTTAACTTTGAACCAGATACTACTTGTAATTGAGAAGTGAGTATTGCAGATTCTTTTGTAAATTCTGATTTAACCTCTTCTACTAATGCGGTTATTTTTTTTATGTCTTCTATGACCGCTTGGTTTTTACCTTTTTCGCTTAAATAGTTTTTTGAGATATTATTGGCGATAAATGCAGTTGTAGTTATTCCTAATAATGCCAAAAGGTTTAAAGAATAAAGTATTATTGTATCCGAATTTTGATTAGTGTATATGTTTGAAGCCGTAGCCATTATTATTAGAACTGTTCCAATTATAAGAATAGGTTTGATTTTCAATATTGATCCTTTTGATTTTATAGTTTATGAATTATCTATTATTAAATAGAAAACTAAACAAATATACTAAAAACAAATCTGATATAAATAGATCGAAATAAAGGGGTCGGTGACACATGCGTCTCATTCGTATTCTATGGCAATCAATGGGATCAGATCGTTTGATTTGTTCTTGTTAAATACTTTCTAATATTACTTTATATTCTCATTATATTGTCGCGGTGGCGACGACACCCAAAGGGAGACTGCCTCCGGCCTCCCTTTGGAAACCCTCGGAGCTGCTGAAAAATGTATTCTTCTTAAATTTAACCTGCGATAAGCTATCGCTCAGAATGCACATCCATGTGCCACTTCGCTTTGCTATCATCCATGATAGCAATAGCAGCGCAGGTTATATTTATTCAGCATTTTTCCAAGCAGAGTTTATGCTCCGTTCTAGTTTTTATTTAATAATTAAAGGGGTCTAATTAAAGGGGTCGGTGACATTTGATATTTATTATCATTATTAGAAAAAACTTTCTATTCTTTCTTTTAATGTTGATTATTATATTGTCGCGGTGGCGACGGCACCCAAAGGGAGGCTGCCTCCGGCCTCCCTTTGGAAACCCTCGGAGCTGCTGAAAAATTTAGTTCTTCATAAATAAATCAATAATCGAGCTAACGTTCAGAAAGCACATCCATGTGCTACTTCACTTTGCTGGCGTCCTGCCAGCAAAAGCTGATATTGATTATTCATTCAGACATTTTTCAAAGCAGAGTTTATGCTCCGTTCTAGTTTTTCTTTAATTGCTTGATTGCTCTTTGTTTTAGGTTCATTTTTTGATGTGACCTCGCTATAGAAACGAGCAGGGCGTATTTAACCAATTCCCATATCAGCGGTTTGCTAAATAACTAGTAATGGTAGACCTCGACCCGAGACATGGATGTCGAGGGCTGCCGTTGTTCATGGATGATAAATCGGCAGGTCTCGAGGTTTACGCTAGTTGTTTAGCAAAGTATTCCGCTGTTGGGGCGTCGGAGGGGTTCCAAGGGGAGGCACGGCGGTACGTCGCCCCTTGGGTGCTGCGGCCACCGCCGCAATATAATCCGAAATTTCAATAAATCTAGAAAGTATTTTACTGGTTAATGAGAAGTTAAGCTTGATTAGCTAGTTAACTATAGAAACGAGCAGGGCAGTTTTAACCATTTCCCATCTCAGTGGTGAAGGATTTATTTTTAAAGTCGTTAATCGTGTTTTTAAACTGGAGCCAGCGCAGGTACGAGCATTTGACAGTTTACGATTATGACTAAAAATTCATCCTTCAGTAGTTCACTGAGTCGTAATTAAAGGGGTCGGTGACATTTGATATTTATTATCATTATTAGAATTAAAGGGGGCGGTGACGTTTAATTAGTAAAATTGTCGCGGTGGCGACGACACCCAAAGGGAGACTGCCTCCGGCCTCCCTTTGGAAACTCTCGGAGCTGCTGAAAAATGTTGTTCTTCATTCATCATCAATATTCGAGCTAACGTTCAGATAGCACATCCATGTGCTACTTCACTTTGCAGGCGTCCTGCCAGCAATAGCTGATATTGATTATTCATTCAGACATTTTTCCAAGCAGAACTTAAGCTCCGTTCTAGATAGGAGGTCGTCATCCCCGAGGTGTTTTGTCGGTGATCTCTGTAAGGCATCTTGAGATTCCGGCCAAAAACATTACCGGAATTACGGAAGTAAACTATAGTGTTATCAATGGGGTCAGAGCGTTCGATTTGTAATAGTTAAATATTTTCTAGCATTATTTATTGTTTCAGTTGTATTGTCGGGGTGCCGACAGCACCCAGAGGGAGGCTGACGCCGACCTCCCTCTGGACTCCCTCGGCGCTGCTAACAAACGTGGTTCTGAAATAAATAAAAGTGTTCACGTATGTTCATCATCCCTGATGAACATACGTGAACACTTTTATTTATTTCAGCGTTTGTTAAAGCAGGATATATGCTTCGTTCAGTTTGATGATTAATCTCGTTGTTATGGGATTCTGTTTTTATATTTTCATTTATCTTCTAGTTAACTATAGAAACGAGCAGGGCGGATTTAACCTTTTCCCATGTCAGCGGTTTGCTAAATGACTAGCAATGGTAGACCTCGACCCGAGACATGGATGTCGAGGGCTGCCGCGCGGAGGGACGAGCATTCGGCAGGTATCGAGGTTTACGCTAGTTGTTTAGCAAAGTATTCCGCTGTTGGGGCGTCGGAGGGGTTCCAAGGGGAGGCACGGCGGTACGTCGCCCCTTGGGTGCTGCGGCCACCGCCGCAATATAATCCGAAATTTCAATAAATCTAGAAAGAATTTTACTGGTTAATGAGAAGATAAGCTTGATTAGCTAGTTCACCATAGAAACCAGCAGGGCAGTTTTAACCATTCCCCATCCCAGCGATGAAGGATTTATTTTTAAAGTCGTTAATCGTGTTTTTAAACTGGAGCCAGCGCAGGTACGAGCATTTGACAGTTTACGATTACGACTAAAAATTCATGCTTCAGTTTTCACTGAGTCGGGCACCGAGGGAGTTGTTAGAGGGAAACAGTGTTATTTCCCTCTATCGTGCAGCCGGCACACCGACAATATAATCAGGATGTTTATTTAAGCTAGAAAGAATTTGTCTAGTTTTGTGAATTGTTATTGATAAATACTTTAAATTCTCACGGTATAAAACAGTTTAATGTCGCCACCGCAATATAATCAGAAAGCATAACTAGGATAAAAAGTATTTTTCTCGATAAATACTTTTAAATTTAGAGCGTTATCTGCGAGCCTATTAAAGCGATAGGAAACCAACGGGGTAGGAAATCAATAGGCTCAGATCATTTAAATAATTCGGTAACAGACTGATCATTAGCTGATACTAAAAGCGCTTGTAAAAGCTATGCACGCAAAGTGAAATTACCTTTTTCAACGAAAAAGGCTAGTTGTTAAGCGTTAAACGGGTAATGATCAAAACACTCGTTAATCATTTTATCTAAATTACATTCAACGCCATCTATTTTGGCAAATGTTCTAAGTCCTGCTATTTGTACTTGAAGATACTTAGCAAGTTCTAACGCACTTTTTTCACTATTTATTTCGCCCAGCTCTTTTGATTGTTCAATAAGCTTTGCGAATTCTTGACTTATTTCTTCAATGTGAGCTTTGGTGATATCAAGCAGTTCTTGGTTGTCGCTAGTGAGTTCATTGATGGTTTTTGTCAGCATGCACATACTGTTAGGTGCATCTTCTTTCGTGGTGATTACTTGATACTTCACAAAGTCTTTCAATGCTTCAAGAGGAGAGTCTTTCTCTTTTTCATATTGGTGTATTAGACTAATACCTTTGTCTGTGTAGTTTCTTAAGGTTTCAATAAATAATCCATCTTTATTTCCAAAAGCAGCATAAATGCTACCCGGCCGCATATCAATTTCATCTTGTAAGTTCCGCATAGACGTAGCATTAAAACCTTTTTTCCAATAAAGGTTAGTTGCTAAATCTATTACTTCTTGACGATCAAACTTTGCTGCTTTTGCCATGGTTTTTGAGTATCCAAATATATTGTTGAACAACCGTTCAATTATAAAGGCGTTCATTGTGAAGGTAAAGTAAACCGCTGCTAGCACAGAAAATTTTGTTTACGGCGAAAATATATTTTCCTTTATAACCAATTAAAACAGCCAGATAAAGTAAAATTACAATTTAATGAACGATCGTTCAAAATAATTATTGAACGGTCGTTCAATTGCGTTTATAGTTTGGATCATCAACAGACATTGTTAAGAACATTCACTCAGTTTTATTAAGCATATGTATTTTGGAGAAACAAATGAACGAATTTACACGACACACTATTGACACTGCGCCACAAGAGAGCAAAGCGTTTTTAGAATCATCTTAAAAAGAAATGGGGGCTGTGCCTTTGTTATATGCTGTGATGGCTGAATCACCTGAAATATTAAATGCCTATAAACAATTGCATCAGCAATTTACTGCTACGTCTTTCGACAATGAGGAATTAACGGTTGTTTGGCAGACGATAAATGTTGAACATGAATATCAATATTGTGTGCCGGCACACACTGCTATTGCAAATATGATGCAAGTAGATTCAGCAATTACAGAAGCGTTGAGAAATAAAGAAGAATTACCTAGTAAAAAGTTACAAGCATTGCATGAATTTACTTTAGCGGTTGTTCGTCAACGTGGTTTTGTTACTAAAGAGCAATTGAGCACATTTTTTGCTGCTGGTTATCAACAAAAACAGGTTTTAGAAGTAATTTTAGGACTATCGCAAAAGGTGATCAGTAATTATGTTAATCATGTTGCTGAAACTCCCGTCGACCCTTTATTTGAACAATTCGCTTGGTCTAAATAAAGTGGAGTGGTTAAAGAGATAGGTTTACTGTCTCTTTAACGTCAATATCAATGGGATCAGCGTATTTGATTATATCTTCTGTTCGTTATTCGCTTTTGTTACCTTAGGTAATTCGATAAAATAAGTTTCTTTAAAAACTTAGCAAGGTTCAAAATGAAACGCGTTGTTTTGTATATTTCCGATAAATGTCCTCACTGCCGTGAAGCACAAAAATATTTAGATGATAATGGTATTAAATACCGATTAACTAATGCCAAAATGCAACGTGGTCGAAAAGAATTAGACGCTATCGGTGCTCGAACCGTTCCTGTTCTTAAAATTGGCAATGAAATTATGATTGGTTGGAACTTGAAAAATTTTAAAAAGATCTACGGCTAAGAGCAAATTACATGATGGTTTTACACCGCATTGCTTTCATTCGACCTACGGTCCATAAAGCATTATCCGCTTTGCCTTGTAAACTGAATTTACCATTAGTGTATAAAAATCCTGAGGCCGATGGCGCTTGAGGTAAGGTAACCGATTTATTATCACTTAATGTAACTATAGCCATATTATCTTCACTGTTCTGAGATCCATGCTCGACAAATGAAACGGTTAAGCTTGTATCTCGCTCACAGGTATAGTTGACTATTAACGATGGTGATTTTTTTGTAGTATTTTTACCAGGATTAAAAGTGATGGTTTGATTGTCTTGCGCATCAAAAAAAGTAAGATGACCAGCTAAGTCAATCTGATATTTTGTTGATAATGCCAAAGCATTTAAATAGAGGTGTTCACTTTTCATTAATAATGGTGAACAAGCCATTCTCGTAGACAGACTTTTATCAATCGATATTTTATTTTCATCAATGGTTAATTGGCTAGCGTATTGATTACAGCCACTTTTGCCGCTGATTTTATTCTTTTCTACTACCCTCAACGTGATATTCACATTATCAAAAAGTGGTTTGTGATAAATGGTTTCGACCCACCATGAATTTTCGATAAAGATGTTTTTTTGTTCTTGAATTGCCAATGTGTCGCTTGAGGAAGTGGCGGTGTGATGCGTACAAGCCATAAAGAATAATAACGAAGAAAGTATCAGTGCTATTTTGAGCATAATGAGTCCTAACGAGAAAGTATTGTGATCATTTTTTGAAAGGGTAAGGGTAGAGACAGATGTGACAATATGCAATTATAAATATTATTATAATGAATAAAAAACATTTGAATTTACACGATAAAAAAACCGCATTATCGGATGGTTAATACGGTTTTATGCTTTTACATTCATTGATTAGAATCTAGGTAACCACATTCCCATTGTCGCAGATAAAATTCCACCTATTGTCGCGAGTGTTAGTAATAAAACGACTATCGCTGTTATCGTTTTTAAAACTGTGCTTTTACTGTCTTGCGCATAAAAATAGAGTTGAGCAAATGCTAAAGGTACGCCGTATTGAGCAAAACCTAAAAAGGTTAGAAACGGGCCCGTGAATGTTTTTGGGTCAAACCCTACCGGCGCCTGATGGATCATCAGCCATAACATTAAACTGATTCGGAAAAACCATACGCCGCCCATAACTAAAAATAAGCGAATTGCCCAACGACGATGTACTTTAATGTTTCTTTTAATCGCATTGTAAACGGCTAAACTGGCAAAAATCATGATGAGTATCGCATTGATACTTATGCTGTATTTACCTATTTCAGCTCCTACTGTTCCTCTTGTCCACACCATGTATAAACCACCGATACTCAAGATAAAAGCGGTAAAAATATATATACGACCTAGCAATCGGTGAAAAGCTGGCGCGTTGTTTCTTATTTGTCCAATGAACTGTAATGGCCCCGCCACTAATACAATGAATGCAAGTAGTAGATGGACTCCTACTGCAAGGTTGCCAACAAAATCACCCTCAACATATCCATGAGGCATGACTTCGTTCCACTGTGAAATATCGCCATTTAATGTAGCGCCGCCATAGAACAAGCCGACGTAAGCAGCAAATAACCATTGTCCCAAAACAGCCGTGATAAACCATGCTTTTACGCTATTCGTTAACCATTTGTTGGCATTAATTGATACCGTTTCTGTGCTCATTAGAACTGAATTAGTCATCTTTCCCTCTAAATCATTTTTATAGTCTTATATTTTGTTCTTTAGAGCAGAAAGCATACCAAGTTAAAAAGCTATAAATTTCAATGGGGTACATAAGTTATAAAACGATACTATTTGAAAATGGCTAATTTTATTACTTTTTGTTCATTATTTAGGTTTTTCAACAGCAATCTGTAGTTACCTAAACATTTAGCTTAGAAATAAAATGAAAATGCCAACTAACACACAGTTAATGACTATTTATAGGTTTGAGTGTAGCCGTTTTAATGATTGATAATTTAGATTGGGTGGTAAAATTTAATCTTACAAAATCTCACATTCTTCTTGCATTTCATCAACAAATTACAGCAAGAATCGAACACAAGCTATCTATACCATGCTTGCATAACTGATTAACACAACAAACACAGGGAATACTTTTATGAAAAAATCACTTATCAGTATGGCATTACTTTTAGCTTCTACAGGCGTTTTCGCTGGCGATCAATCTGATTCTAATTATCCTGAAAACCCAATTTTAAGACCACTGACTTTAAATGATGGCACAATTGCTGTTAGCGGAGCAATTTCTTGGGGTGAAGAAAAAGATAAAAGCAGAGGTGAGCTTAATTTAAATGCGGCTTATGGTTTAACTGATGATCTTACGATAGGTTTCGCTGGCCTTGATTACCGAGTGCTAGCTAGGAATAATAATCGAACGGGTTTAGAGTTGGCTGTTGGCGTAGGCTTAAGAGGTTTTCAAGAATCAACGAGTAATGGAGATGCTATTGGCTATGGCGCCGATTTAAATGGTAAATATGTTTTTAATCAAGATATTGCCATGACTTTTTCATTAGGTCACGTGATTTGGGATGAAGAGCACTTAGCAAATAAAAGTGAAAATCGATTTTCTGTCGGTGTTCAAAGTAAAGTGGCGAAAAATTGGACTGCTTTTACCAACTACACTTATCGTGATTTAAAAGGCTTTACCCAAGATAAGGCTCATAGTGTGCATTCTGGATTAAACTATACATTGAGTAAAAATATTGATGTTGGCATGTATGCAAGTTATGACAATTTTGAAGCGAAAGAAAATGGCTATGATTTAAAAAATAATTTTGAACGTAGCCTTGGATTATACCTAACTTATCGTTTTTAATTTTGGCATATGAATCGAACAATTTTTCTGAATTGTTAATCGAGCACTCATTAACAAGCGGCTGAAACATTAGTTTTCAGCCGCTTATATTTGTTCTTGTACCACTCTATTTAGGTCGAGCTTTTTTAAAAGGTGTGGTGATCCCTGAATACTCATTTGCCCCTAATCTTGCTAATGGTTTTACAATATCGGCGTTTATTTTTATCCGGCCATCATGTTGTGTGCTAATTTTTGAGCTGACATACAATTGTTTAACTTCAACAAAAATAAGGGTTTGTGGTATCTCACCAAGTTCTTTAATTTCATAAAGTTCGCAACCATAAGCAATGTCACATTGGGCGAGTCTAGGCAAATCAAAATGTTCAAATGGTACGGTTGTCAGTGCTTCATTATCAACTAATGCGATTTCAGACTCGCCATGTGGCAATGTGGCTGCCGTTTGTGTAACTAAGTCTGCTTGGTTTTCGCTGGCTATATGTATCACTATTTTTCGGGTTTTCAAGAGATTGGTTAACGTATCTTTTGGCTCTCCCGTTGGTTTTTTACCTACCGAAATCATCAATAAGGCAGGGTCACTTGAGATTGCCGTAAAGTATGAGAAGGGCGCTAAATTTAAGCTTTCTGGTGAACCATCTATATTTGAATTAGTCAGCGCCCATGCAATAGGGCGTGGAATGATGGTTTGTGTCATTAAATGGTAACGTTGAGTTGCGTTGTGATCTGCAAAGTTGATGTTCATAAAAAGTTACTTTAAGTCGCTAATATTATGGTAAAACAATATCATATCACGCTATTTTAAAACGGTTATAGGAGTTTTAAATGACTTTTATGCATCGTAATAGCGTCTAATTAGCGTTGAATGTTTAACACATGTTAGTCGATATATTTTAAAGGTATATTTAAATATAAACCGTTCATAGACAAAATTTTTAATTGCGAGAAAATATCCCTACATTTTACCTAAACGCAATAATATGACTTTATCAATCGACGCACTAAATTCGAAATTAAACGCTTCAGAGCCATCTATCACGGAAAACATTACTTTTGAAGAGGTAATTGCCGTAATATCAGCTAATTACCATTACCAACCTTGCACATTTTATAATGGCGACATTGTCAACCAAGCTGGTACAAACGAAGGCTCATGTAAAATCTTTGCTTATGCTCAGCTAAATAATTTATCTGAACAAGCAACGTTACATTGTTTCGGGCAATATTATCGTGAAGATGTATTGAAAAATCCCACAGGAAAAGATCATGGCAACATTCGAAACTTTATTAAAAATGGTTGGCCAGGCATCACTTTTGAACAGGCACCATTATCGTTAAAATAAAAGGCTTAAACTGAGTTAAAGCTATAGTTTTGATCTTTATTGCGTCACTAACATCCAACCTCAAGCAGTCTTTTTAGGCTGCTTTTTTGATTGTCTAGTAAAAGACCTGTTACATAATTAAATTAAAAACGAGTAAAGTTATGAGAAGATACCCTTGTCGATAATTAAAATAATAAGGCAAGAATGATGAAAACAATACCAATCCTGTTAAGTTGCGTAATGCTAGTTTCTTTTAACACAGCTACATTGGCGGCAGACAAAAACATCGTTGATGCGGCGAATGTCGCGAAACGATGTCAAACATCAACATATGATAAAAAGGCATTATTATTGCTGAAAGAGCAAAATTTTTTAATTAAAGATACCGAAGAAAAAACCGCTGTTGCTAAACAATTACTAGATTGTTTAGCAAGCCCTGATCCAGTACTTAGGGACGAAATTGCTTTTACTGGTTTGAGTCAATGGCTTAGAGCGAATGATTTTAATGCCGATTTTTACCTTGCTATGTTAACAACCTTAAGCAATGTTATTAGCGCCGACGTGAAAGATGAATACAGTGTCTATCAACCTTTTGCCATATTAATGCTGTCAGAAGTGGCGAGAGTTGATAGAAAATCTCCTTTTTTAACTGACGTAGCTCGGGAAAAGCTTGTTGCATTAGGTACAACATTTTTACGTTCAGTTGATGATTATCGCGGTTATCATGCAACCATTGGCTGGCGACATAGTGTTGCGCATACCGCAGATTTAATGCTGCAACTGTCATTAAACCCAGCAATAACCAAACAGCATTTAGATCACATGTTATCTGCGTTATTAAGCCAGGTTGTTGCGAAAAACGATCATTTCTATATTTATGGTGAACCTAAGCGCTTGGCAATGCCTGTTATTTATATTTTTCTTAATGACGAGTATACGATAGAAAACTGGCAGACTTGGCTGAATGATTTAACAAATCCAGCACCTTTAAAGTCTTGGGGCGAAGTCTATTCAAGCCAAACAGGACTAAGTAAACTGCATAACACGCAAAACTTTTTATTCGCTATTTATGCGTTAATCAAAAATAGTAACAACGAACGGTTATCACAAATGGTACCAGCGTTAGAAAATGCCATTAAAAAGATCCAATAATCTTTGAATTTTTTCACTGCCATATGCTCTGTCGACGTTCGATAAAAGTAATGTTTCATCGTTTTAAATTAACAATATGTTTATCAGCGTTGCTAATAGCTTTTTCTACAGTCTTATCCCTACTATATTTTCATTATCTGTTTTCACTAAGTTTATCGATAACGTTAATCGTTATTGTTTTGCAACTTACAAAACAATTTGTCCATTATAGAATTACCCTCCCTTTTGTATAAAAAGTAATCAATGGTGCTATACTCAAGTAGTTTACTTAACTTTTTGTTTTTAATTCATGCTAAGTAAAGGAGATGATAATGGAAACTTCAATTAGCACTCGGTCATCGGTTAGTCAGCAGTTAAAGCAGCAACAAGAAACCGTTGACCAGCAAAAATTGCAAGCCGAGCAAGTAAAAAATCAACAAACTCAAGCAAAAAAGACTCAAGAGCTACAAGACGAACAAAAACAGCAACAATTAGCAACGAATAAACAGAATCTAGATGAGCGGCGCGGTAATAATGTTGACGTGAGTGTCTAAATTTAACTTTTACGTTTGTTTTTGAAAGAGCTCTCTGTGTTGTTTATGTGAGGATTATTGCCAATACTTAACTTGTTTTCATGATAAAGTAATTATTATGAATAATTCCTAATTTCAATCTTATGCCTCAATTTCATCCTATTGGCGCTTCTCAAGCATTTAAGTCTCAATACCACATTCTAAATGGTGATTCGCTAAAGTTACAATTTCCTCGAACAATAGGGGGAGAAATTATTGTTGCTCGAGAATGTTTAGTTGATGGTAATGTGCAAGGCCATGATTTTGACTCGCTGATGAATAATAGAGCTAACTTTATTGGTCAGTTTCCTGAGTGTACGCCTGAGGACTATTATGTAAAGACAGTACCTGAATTCAAGAAAATTATCTCGCTAAATTCAGGCAGTGAAATAACTTGTTGGTTTGAGGATGACTTGTTTTGTCAGGCTAATTTTTGGTACGTATTATTTTTATTATCGCAAAAAAACACTGAGCGTGAATACCGTATTTTTTTAGCTAGACCGAATAAAGGTAATGAATATAGTTTTGGTCATATGTCACTATCAGAGTTAACGGAAGCTTTTAACAATAGAAGGCTTATCTCTGCCGAACAGGTAGCAATGTTAAGAGAGCTTTGGCCAAACTATCAAAACAATGATCATGATAAACTGCGCGATATTGCCAAAAGACTTAAAGATCACTTTCCTTTTTTATTACCCGCTGTTAACGCGCATATTGCCAGAACGCCAGACGAAAATGGCTTGGGTTATCCAGAACGCGTACTGCTTGAAATTATTAACGCACAAAAAACACCTACTTTTAAAACCGTGTTTCGTGTATTTCATCAACGAATGTCATTATATAGTTTTGGTGATTTACAAGTGAAAGTGATGTATGACCGTTTAATGAATGCAAAGTAAATCTAAGAAATGATAAACGAATACCATTAAACAGCTGGACAAACTTTCATTTGGGTACTGACATTTCCATTGGTATTACATAGAATCAATTTATTCAGCGATATTTCTCCGTAATTTGTTCTCAAAATAATTATGATGTTTAGGATACAAACCATGATGAAGTCGGTTTCAACCGTTAATAAAATTATCTTTACAGGTATGCTCAGTACTTTCTTTCTCTCTTCTTCGTATGCTGATGAGCAAGCAGAATCTTCCGCTTTACATTCAGATTTAACAGTAAAACCAACTTTTGCACAATGCCAAGATCGCTTTCTAGAGCAAGCAAAGCAGCAAGGTTTTAGTGACGATATTAACGAAATTATTCATCAATTAACCCCAATTAAACGCGTGTTAACACTAGATAAAAATCAAGCTGAGTTTGCCGAAAGTTTTGCGCAATATGTCAATAAACGAGTATCTAATTATCATATTAAAAATGGTAAGCGTTTATTAAATAAACATGCTGAATTATTTAATCAATTACAGGCTAAGTACGGTATTCCTCCACAATACCTTGTTTCATTTTGGGGACTAGAAACAGTTTTTGGTAAACATAAAGGTAAAATGTCGGTTTTAAATTCTATTGCGACATTAGCGTGTGATAATCGCCGTAGTGAGTACTTTACCTCTGAGTTATTCGATTTATTTTCGATGATTGATGAGCAGCGTGTAGCGGTAGAACAATTACAAGGATCATGGGCTGGCGCAATGGGGCATATGCAATTTATGCCTTCTGCTTATCGTAAATATGCTATTGATGGGGATGGTGACGGTAAAGTAGATGTTTGGCAAAGCGAAGCGGATGCGATAACAACTGCGGCAAATTACCTCAACAAAATAGGCTGGAATAAACAAGAGCGCTGGGGAAGAGAAGTAAAATTACCCGAAAATTTTGACTTTAGTGCCATCGCTTATGATAAACGATACCCATTATCTATTTTTAAAACACTTGGGGTGAAACAAAGTAATGGCAAAGCTTTGCCTGATTATGATATTCACGCTGAGTTAGTGTTACCGAACGGGCATCAAGGTCATGCATTTTTAGTTTATCGTAATTTTGACGTTATCATGAAGTGGAATTTATCAAAAAATTATGCACTTTCTGTTGGCATTTTAGCGGATAAACTCGTTGGCGGAAAAGGCGTTAGCTCAGTGAAAGCCGCTAAACCATTGCAATTTAGTCGTGTGCAAATGCAGCAACTACAAACAAAGCTTAATGAGTTAGGTTTTGAAACCGGTAAGCCCGATGGTATTTGGGGGCCGAATAGTCGCAAAGCAATTCGAGCGTTTCAGCTGGAAAAAAATCTGATCGCCGATGGATTTCCTAACCAAGAAGTTTTTAATTCACTAGGTCTTACACAAAGCTAACCACTACGGAATGTTGTTTATCATCATTATTGATTGTATTTTTATAATATTTTCATGTGGTTAATCTGTTTATTGAGTTGAAATATTAAGTGATAATCGGCCATTGTCACTTAATTAAATAATATTCAACAATAAAGCTTTTCCTAGCTATTCTCCAAGAAAAACACTTGATATAATGCCGGCCATTAATATTCTATTTTATCGAGGTTCTGTGGATGTCGGAAGTTGAAAACCGTCCAACTAATTTTATACGCCAAATCATTGATGCTGATCTGGCAAGTGGTAAACACACCAGTGTGCAGACGCGTTTTCCGCCTGAGCCTAATGGATTTCTTCATATCGGTCATGCGAAGGCTATTTGCTTAAACTTCGGTATTGCTGAAGATTATAACGGCTTATGTAATTTACGTTTTGATGATACTAACCCTGAAAAAGAAGACATCAATTACGTAAAATCGATCCAAGAAGATGTGAAGTGGCTAGGTTTTCAATGGGCAGGTGATATTCATTATTCATCAGATTATTTTGATCGCTTACATGCCTTTGCCATTGAACTCATTGAAAAAGGTTTAGCCTATGTGTGCTTTCTTAATGGTGAAGAAGCAAAAGAGTACCGTGGCACATTAAAAGCGCCGGGAAAAAATAGCCCATACCGTGATACTTCCGTTGAAGAAAATTTAGCCTTGTTTGAAAAAATGAAAAATGGCGAGTTTAAAGAAGGGGAATGTTCACTACGAGCAAAAATTGATATGTCATCAAGCTTTATGTGTATGCGTGACCCTATAATATACCGCGTGAGATTCGCTCATCATCATCAAACGGGTGATAAATGGTGTATTTATCCTATGTACGATTTTACCCATTGTTTATCAGATGCCATTGAAGGGATCACCCATTCACTTTGTACACTTGAATTCCAAGACAATCGTCGTTTATATGATTGGGTACTTGAAAATGTGTCGATTGATGTAACACCTCATCAGTACGAATCTTCACGTTTAAACCTTGAATATACCGTGATGAGTAAACGTAAGCTCAATACTTTGGTTGATGAAAACTTAGTCAGCGGCTGGGACGATCCGCGTATGCCTACGATTGCAGCATTTCGTCGCCGAGGTTATACGCCAACGTCAATCCGTGAGTTTTGTAAACGTATTGGTGTGACTAAAATGGATAACACCATCGAAATGGGGGTTCTAGAAGCCTGTATTCGTGAAGATTTAAATGATAACGCACCACGTGCCATGGCGGTACTTGATCCGATTAAACTCGTGATTGAAAACTACCCAGAAGGGCAAGTGGAAGAGCTAACGGTGAAGAATCATCCAAGTGATGAAAGCCAAGGCACGCGCATCGTACCATTTGCTCGTGAACTTTATATTGAAGCGGAAGATTTTCGTGAAGAAGCAAATAAAAAGTACAAACGTTTAGTACTTGATAAAGCAGTACGTTTACGTGGTGCTTACGTGATCACAGCTGTTCGATGCGATAAAGATGCCGAAGGTAAAGTTACCACAGTTTATTGTACCTACAATGAAGATACGTTAGGTAAAAATCCTGAAGATGGTACTAAGCCAAAAGGCGTTATTCATTGGGTGGCGGCAGAGCAAAGTGTCGATGCTGAAATACGTTTATACGACCGTTTATTTACCGTAGCAAACCCCGCAGCAGAAAGTGATTTTCAATCGGTAATTAACCCTGAGTCGTTAATTACTATTGAACACGCGAAAGTTGAGCCGTCATTAAAAAATGCAAAAGCTGAGCAAGCATTCCAATTTGAACGCCAAGGATATTTTTGTTTAGATAACAAGGATGCGACAGCAGATAAACTCGTGTTTAATCGCACTGTTGGTTTACGTGATACGTGGGCGAAAATCTCAAGTTAGCATGGCTTAATTACATACGAAGTTTACCAGGTTGTAAGCTAGGGTAAACCAAGTATTGAATCGAAAACGTTTAAATCTGCTAAATTAGCTAAGAAAGTTTTAAACAAATCGGTTTTGAAGGTGTAAGCTAACATTGATTAGTTTACACCTTTTTTATGACTATCATTATTAATTAGTTAAAAATTAAAATCTTAAGGAGAAGAATATGAAATACATCATGGTAGGCTTTGGCTTATTGATACTCTCAATTCAAAGTTTCGCAGAGCAATCGTTGTCGAAACCATTATTAGAGCAATATGTTTCAACGATTGAAAAATTTCAAGTACTTGAAGACAAATACCCTGCAATGGAGTCTGAGTTTGAAAATGTGTTGCAAATGACGCCCAGTGCAGCAATTGATAAAATTAAAGGGATGCAAGCTTACAGCGACATTGAAAAGATAGTGAAAGCAGCAGGATATGATAATTTTGAACAATTCTATCAGCAATCTTATCGTATCATGTCGAGTATGTTTGCGGTGCAAATGCAACAGATGCCTGACAGCGTTGAGTCGATGGGTGCAATGTTAAACAGTACCATTGAGCGGATGAAAAAAAGCGGTATGCCGAGTGAAATGATCAGCAAAATGGAAAAAGAGATGGCTGAGCAAAAAGCGAATATCGACAGTATGGCCACATTAGCAAAAAGTGCGAGTGATGAAGATATTGCATTTATGAAAGAAAACATGATGTGGCTAATGAGCATTATGCCAACTGGCATAGCGAATAACCAATAACGTTTCGGTGAAGACTTCTTATAAGTGGGAATTTTTAGCCTGCTACGCAGTTTGAACTTCCAGCAGCTTACTATTATAAATATCTATCTTTTAATATGAGCTGCTATTGCGAATTTTTAGATTCGTTAACTATCCAATCTCGAAATCGACTGATTGCTTGATCGTCTCTATACGTTTCTGGACAAACAAAGTAATAAGATTCTTCTTTCAGTGCCATATAATCATTTGCAACAATGAGTTTACCTTCTTGCAAAAGGGGATCAGCAAGCGGTCTATACATAGGAATTATTCCAAGACCATCCACAGCCGCTTGAGTCGCAACCGCTACATTTAAAAACATTCGATATGCCCTTATTTGATATTTTTAGCAGGGTAAACGTTTCAAAATACTCAGTTAAAAACGAAGGCATTTAAACAAACTGTGTAGTATCAGTTTGTTTAAATGTGTAGCTGTTTTTAGCCAAGCAAACTTTTTAAACTCATTGAAAATTTTCATAAAGTTTAATTATGCTGAAAAAACTGATCCCTTTTCTTTTTGTCTTGCTGTGGAGCACGGGTTTTATTGGTGCTAAATACGGATTACCTTATGCTGCTACCGGTGATTTTTTATCCATAAGAACAATGGCTAATATTGCGGTGTTTGTTTTGTTAATTGTGATTTTAAAGCAACCAAAACTGACTGTTAAGCAAATTAGTCATGCTATGGTCACAGGTTTACTAATCCATGGGGCTTATTTAGGTGGCGTGTTTGGTGCAATTGAATACGGTATTCCAGCAGGATTAACGGCTATTATTGTCGGGTTACAACCGTTATTTACGGCGATGTTAGCGGTGTTTATTTTTAAAGAAAAAGTTAATCACTGGCAATGGTTGGCATTAATTTTAGGGATGAGCGGTTTAATTTTAGTAGTTTCTGCGAGTTTAGCAATTACACATGTCTCGAAAAATGCTTTGTTACTGGCTTTTATTGCTTTACTGGGTATTACCTTTGGAACCTTATACCAAAAGCGATTTTGTCAAAATCAGCCATTATTACCTTCGGTTTGTTGGCAGTATATTGCTAGTTTGTTGATTTTTCTGCCTATTGTTTTTGTAAACGACACCCAACCTATCACATGGAATATTGAGTTTATCCTCTGTCTGGCTTGGCTAGTTTTAGCGCTTTCGGTTACCGCTATTTTGTTATTCATGTATATGGTTGAACGAGGAGATTCATCCAAGGTAACCGCTTATTTTTATTTAGTGCCACCTGCTACTGCGCTAGAAGCTTGGTTTTTGTTTGATGAGCAATTGGCGCTTTCAAGTATATTAGGTATGGTGTTATGTGCTATCAGTGTTTATGTCGTAAATAAACCAACGAGAAATATTGTAGCCCCTTAAGCAAGAAAAATTTAATTTTTTTGAATGAAAATTTTGCTTGTTCGGGTCTATTGATATTCACATTAATTATCCTTTTTTCGTTATTAAAAAAAGCAGGGACCTATGAACAAAACCATTATTTCTAGTGCATTACTTTTATTATCACTTTTTCAAATTACTGCATTACAAGCAAAAACAAATGCAATGGAGCAAACCGTTAAAAGCCAAGTTGCGGAAACCGCAGATCAAGTTTCACCTTTATTAAATGGTCAAATGATCCCTGATATCGCAGTGACAACTGTAGAAGGAAATAATGTTCAGTTAGCAGATTATTTAAATGGTCAAAAAACAATATTATTTTTTTACCGTGGTGGCTGGTGTCCATTTTGTAATACTCAAATGGGCCAATTACAAGCCGTTGAAGGACAGTTAAAAAAATTAGGCTTTAAACTGGTTGGTATTTCTACTGATGCGCCTGACGATTTAAAGAAAAGCATTGATAAACGTAAGTTGTCTTATGATTTGTTATCTGATTATCAATCGAAAGTGAGCTCTGCATTTGGTTTATCATTTTTCACTTCTGAACAAACTACCAAACGCTATTTAGCAAAAATGAATTTAAAAAATCCACTTCAAAAAAATCAGGCAGGGGATGAAAGATTAGTTTTGCCTGTGCCAGCAATTTACGTTATTGATAGTAAAGGCTTAGTACAATTTAATTATGTCAATCCTAATTATAAAGTACGATTACATTCTGATTTACTTTTAAAAGCTGCCGAGTTAGTTAAATAAGAATCATGGATAAGCGTAGGTCACAATGATGTTCACCAAGATAATCCGCGTTAAAATATTTTGAGTTATTTATCATTAACCTTACGCTTTCTGAAAAGAAAAACAGAAATATTCGCTAACAGTGCCTATAGTTGACAACATTTTAAAGCATCATGCCGTGAAAAATTTGCAACTCGGTAAATAATTCATTTATTCTTGGTAAATACATTGTTATTAACTTTATATCTTGCTGTTAATAATTTTTGTTTTGCCATATAAATAATATTGCGAAATTGAAAGTTGCATGAACTAAAGAATCTCTGTTTCTAAGGAAAACACACGGAATGAAAACATTTAAATATCATCACGAAGATCCTGTCCCGTTAAGTAAAGCAGATCTATTTAAACTATTTAATGATAATCGTGTTTATAAATTCATCATTGAATTATTAGTCTCGCTTGGCAAAACTGATTTGCCTCAATGCAAAGTATTAGAGCCAGGCTGCGGCAATGGGAGCAAGTTGCGATTTTTTAGTGAATTTAGAGTTCCACCTGAAAACTGTTACGGATTAGAAATTAGTGAAAAGGCGATAGAAATCTGTCAGAAGTGGTCACCTGCAGCAATGAATTTTGATGTAGGCTCAGTAATGGATATGCATTACGAAGATAATTTTTTCGATCTCATTATATGCTCTGGCTTATTTGATTGCTTTAATGAAGATAAAGATATAGGCAAAGTCAGTAAAGAGTTATCTCGGGTATTAAAAAATGATGGTATTGTATTTATTCTCGATATTAATGAAAATTTTAATAATTACTACCGTAATAACCCTGCGGTAATGGCTAAAAACCTACGGCCCTTTAATAGCCAAACAGGTGAATTAGAAACGTTACTCGAAAATGAGTTTACGGTTGTTAGTCGAGTCCCTTCTTTTGTCGTCGAGAATTATTTTAACTCTGATGGGGAATACGCATCCGTTTACGATCTTCCCAGTATTGATGCAAAAATTGATAAAGAAGAAATCAAATGTGCTTACACATTATGGACATTTTTTAAAAAACTATAATTGATGTAACGCTGAGGATAAATGCTTAAGTTTATTATCACCAATTTGTGATTACCTAGGTAAAGTAAATGATTAAAAAAACCTGTTATTTAATAACAGGTTTTTTTATTACACGTGAATATTTATCTGAGTGTTGCTGCTTTCATTTGACTCACAAATTGATTTAATGCTGTTAGCATTGCATCATGATCGGCTAAATTATTTTCGATAATTTTAACAACGGCAGAGCCACTGATGGCACCCGAAGCTCCTGCATTTAGCGCATCTTTGACTTGTTGTGGTTGTGATATTCCAAAACCAATGACCGCAGGCGCGGCTTGATAGCTTTTTAGTGTAGCAATTAACTCATTTGCTAATGTGCTGGTTGATTTCTTAGATTGTTTGCTCTCTACAACATCAACTCCTGTAACGCCTGCACGGCTCAACACGTAAGTGTAACCGTGGCTGAATGATGAAACTTTTTTCAATGTTTCATCACTCGCATTGGGGGGAGCAATAAATATTGGTGCCACATTTGCTGCTAATGCTGCTTGTCTAAATTTTTCACTTTCACGAATAGGTAAATCAGCGATCAATACTGAATCAACGCCAGCATCGGCCATATCTTGATAAAATTTATCGATGCCTCTGGCAAACACTAAGTTGCCGTAAAGTAATAAACCGATAGGTATGTGCGGTGCATATTCTCTCACTTGTTTTAAAATATCAATACAAACGTCAGTGTTTGTGCCAGTTGCTAATGCACGTTTTCCCGCTTCTTGTATGGTGATGCCATCAGCACTTGGGTCTGAAAATGGGATCCCTAATTCTAACGCATCTGCACCAGCATCAATTAACGTTTTGATGATCGCTAAAGACTGCTCTGGATTAGGATCGCCAATCGCGACAAAAGGAATAAATGCCCCTTCATTTTTTTCAGCAAGCGTAGCAAAACAATCGAGATAACGTTGTCCTGGCTTATTTGTAATATCAACTGTTGATTGAGTCATTATTTATTCTCCTTTTCAGCAGTCGCTTCTTCGGGGTGTAAAACGGTGTGAACGTGAGCTAAATCCTTATCGCCTCGTCCGGAAAGGTTGACTAAAATCACTGTTTCTTCCGTCGCGGCTTCTGCCATTTTTAATGCTTGAGCCAGCGCGTGTGATGATTCCAATGCCGGAATAATCCCTTCGGTACTTGCTAATGTTTGAAAAGCGGCAAGGGCTTCATCATCATTAATAGGCACATATTGTGCACGGCCTGTTTCTTTTAAATGAGCATGTTGAGGTCCTACCGCAGGATAATCAAGGCCAGCAGACACTGAGTATGATTCTTCAATTTGACCATATTGATCTTGCATAATATAAGTGTAATTTCCGTGCAGCATACCTTTAGTGCCCGCAGCAAGGGTTGCACCGTGTTTGTCGGTGTCTATACCTTTACCACCAGCTTCTACACCAATTAATTTGACTGATTCTTCATGGATAAAATCATTGAACATGCCAATAGCATTTGAACCACCACCAACACAAGCAATCACATAATCAGGTAATTTACCTTCTTGTTTTAAAATTTGTTGTTTGGCTTCTTCACCGATCATTTTTTGAAAATCACGCACAATGGTCGGGAAAGGGTGAGGGCCTGCCGCAGTGCCTAGCAAGTAATGAGCATTATCATAGTTTGCTGACCAATCACGTAATGCTTCGTTTACTGCATCTTTTAATGTACCTGAGCCTGCCGTTACTGGAATAACAGTTGCTCCCATTAATTTCATACGAAAGACATTAGGCTGTTGACGCTGGCAATCTACTGCGCCCATATAAACCCGACATTTCAAGCCAAGAAGTGAACAGGCAATAGCGGTAGCGACACCATGTTGACCAGCGCCAGTTTCTGCAATGATTTCTTTCTTACCCATACGTTTAGCGAGTAATGCTTGGCCTAACACTTGGTTCGTTTTATGCGCTCCACCATGTAATAAATCTTCACGTTTTAAATAAATTTTAGCTAACGGGTTTTTAGATAAATTTCTTGTGAGCGTTAAGGGGGTTGGTCGACCAGCATAGTTCGTTAATAAATCATTAAACTCGTCGAGAAAGCTTTGATCTTGTTGTGATTCAATATAGGCTTGCTCAAGTTGTTCAAGGGCAGGGACTAATAATTCGCCAACAAACATACCGCCAAATTCACCAAAATAAGCGGGTAACGTTTGTTTTTCTGCTGACATATTTTCTACTGTTTTATTTGTCATCTTAGTAATTCCGTATTTGCGTGAATACTTGTTGTAGTTTTTCACGACATTTTATGCCCGGACTTTGCTCAACACCTGAGTTTAAGTCCAAACCAAATAATTCTTGTGTGGTTAACTGTTCTATAGCGTTTTCAATGTTATCGCTATTTAAGCCGCCAGCTAAAAAGCAGCATGATAAGTCTTGCTCACTATTGGCTAACGCTTGCCAGTTAAATACTTGGCCGCTACCAGCATTTTTACCATCTAAAACAAATTGTTGTGCATTAACGGTAAGCGCTGGCACTTGTTGCTCAACAGCGATTGCTTTCCATATTTGACAATTTTTAGGCAATTGTTGTTTTAATTTGTCGATATATACTTGATCTTCATCGCCATGCAGTTGCACAGCAAAAAGGTTTAATTGCTGTGCAAGTTCAGCGATTTCTTGACGTTTATGATTTACAAATACCCCAACATAATTCAGTGAATTAGCATGATTAACCATGGCTAATGCTTGCTCAGAAGTGACACATCGTGGTGACTTTTCCGCGAAAATTAATCCACCGTATTGAGCACCAGCGTCTATAACCATTTGCGCTTGTTCGGGGGTTGTTAAACCACAGACTTTGTTGTTGCCATAAATTAATGTGCGACAAGCAAGGTCAATATCATCTTGCGCCATCACTGAACTTCCCACTAAAAAACCATCAACAGCCGGAGCTAACTCTCGTACTTGATCGTTGGTGTAAATACCGGATTCAGAGATGATAATTCTGTCATCAGGTAATGTAGGTGCAAAATCAAAAGTACGAGCAATATCAGTGGAAAGATCACGTAGATCGCGATTATTAATACCAATTAATTTAGCGCCTAATTTTACTGCGCGATCACGTTCTTCTTCATTAGATATTTCTGTTAATATCGCTAGGTTGTATTGTGTAGCAACTGCTTCTAGTGCTTGATATTCATCATCAGACAAGACACTTAGCATCAATAAGATAGCGTCAGCGCCATAATAACGGGCAAGATGCACTTGATAAACATCAACAAAAAAGTCTTTATTTAATACAGGGCAGCTCACGGTATCCGTAACTATTTTTAAGTATTCAAACTTACCTTGAAAATATTTTTCATCGGTTAATACTGATATTGCTGCTGCATATTTATCGTATATTTGGCAAATAGCTTTGGGATCAAAATCCGCTCTAATTAACCCTTTTGATGGAGATGCTTTTTTACACTCTAAAATAAAGCCAGCATGATTGTTGCCTTGTTTACGATCAAGGGCCGCATACATGTCTTTTTTTGTTGGTGTTAGCTCATCAATAAAAGTATTAAGTGGCTTTTCTTGTTTTAAGCGTTCAATTTCAATGCGTTTATCAGCAACAATTTTTTCTAATACGTTTGCCATTATTGATTGTTTCCTGATTGTTCTTTTTGATTTACTTCATTATTGGAGATCGCAACCATCGCTTCTAATGTCCCTAAACCTTGACCTGATGCTAATACTTCGCTGGCAAGCTGCGCTGCTGATTTTAAATCTGCAGCTTTATTGTGTAAATAGAGCAACGCGGCACAGTTTATAATCACGGCGCTATTGTGCGCAGGTTGTCCGTTTCCAGATAAGATCGCCTTAATGATATCGGCATTCTCTTGTGGAGTGCCACCTTTAATATCTTCTAAGGTATAACGAGATAAACCAAAATCTTCAGGGGTGATAGTACGTTCAGTAAGCTGGCCATTGATTATTTCAGTGACTTGCGTTTCGCCGTGTAAAGCTATTTCGTCTAAGCCACTGCCATGGACAACCCAACCACGCTTAACGCCAGTTAAGATCAAACTTTTTGCCATGGTTGGTATGAGCTCAGGTGTATACACGCCAAGTAGCATAATTTCTGGTTTTGCTGGATTCACCAATGGGCCAAGTATATTAAATAATGTCCGAATGCCCATCGCTTTACGAACGGGGCCGGCATATTTGAAACCAGGGTGATAAGCTGGAGCGTATAAAAAACATAAATTGGTTTCTTGTAAACACTTGCTAGCCGTTGTTGGTGGCATCATTAGGTTGACACCAAATGCTTCCAGTAAATCAGCTGAGCCGGACATACTTGAAACGCTTCTGTTACCATGTTTGGCCATGGTTAAACCACACGCGGCGGCAAGTATTGCTGCGGTCGTTGAAATATTAATAGTATTAGCGCCGTCGCCACCAGTACCCACACAATCAGCAACACCATTTTCTTGCAAGGGAAAGTCGGTTGCATAATCTCTTACCGCTACCGCAGCGCCGGCAATTTCTTCTGGTGTTTCGCCTTTTATTTTTAAGGCGGTTAATACTGAAGCAAGCATTTCAGGGGCAATATTTCCTTGCATTACTTCACTAAAAAACGTTTGAGCTTGCGTTTGGCTTAACGATTGGCCATCAACTAATTGTTGCAATACATTACTCATAAGTACTCCCTGTGTTTTGCTGGATATTTTCTTGCAATTGACTGCTTTGTACATCATTTGACGTTAAACACTCAATGGCTTGTGCTAATAAATTACTGCCATAGGTGGTTAAAATTGACTCAGGATGAAACTGAAAACCTATCACGCGATCTGTTTTATGTTCAATCGCCATAGGTAAAACGACGCCATCGGTTGTGGTAAATTCTGCACTCATCGTTAGTACGTCGGGCATAGTCGTTGCTACCAAAGAATGATAGCGCGCAACCGGCAAGGGCTGCTGTATATTATGAAACGCGTTTTTACCATCATGTTGTACATTTGACGCTTTACCATGAATTATTTCAGGAGCACGGCCCACTTCGCCACCGTAATGTTCAATCAATGCTTGATGACCTAAACAAATGCCCAATATTGGGTATTTACCAGCCGTTTTTTCAATTAACGCCATTAAACAACCGGCATTACTTGGCTCACCGGGACCTGGTGATAGCACCAATAACACAGGCGTAGTACATGCTTGTATTTGTTCGAAAATATAGTCAGCACTAATGGTATTTCGATAAATAGTTGGCTCGAACCCTAGACATTGAAATTCATCAACGAGGTTATAGGTAAAAGAGTCCAAATTATCCAACATAAAAATTTTTACTTGTTCGGCATCGTTATGCGATGGATTAGAGGATAGCGACATTACTTAGCCTCCTGTTTATTGTTGGTATGTTTATTGGAGCTTAGGTTTTTCATCCTAGCCGCTTTTTTAATCGCATTGATCACCGCTTGTGCTTTTTGACGTGTTTCGTCCGCTTCTGCTTGTGGGTTAGAGTCAAATACAACGCCAGCCCCTGCTTGCACATGCGCCATTTGGTTTTTAACGAATGCGCTACGAATTACAATACAGGTGTCCATATCACCTTCGCCTGTTAAATATCCAACTGCTCCGCCATAACTGCCTCGCCGTTTTCCTTCAAACTGTCGAATTAATTCCGTGGCTCTTACTTTTGGTGCACCAGATAACGTGCCCATATTCATACAGGCTTGATAAGCATGTAGGGCGTCTAAGTCATCACTTAACGTGCCACAAACTCTTGAGACTAAATGCATAACGTGAGAATAACGATCAACTTTAAGTAAATCGGCAACATGTCGGGTGCCTGCTTTACTCACGCGAGCGACGTCATTTCGTGCTAAGTCTACGAGCATTATATGTTCTGACAGTTCTTTTTTATCTTGGCGTAATTCCAATTCTATTCTGCAATCTAGATCTAATGAAAAGTCACCATTGGCTTTATAACCACGCGGTCGAGTACCTGCGATAGGATAAATTTCTACTTGTCTATTGTGTTGCTGATATTTAATTGCAGATTCAGGAGAAGCACCAAACATGCAAAAGTCTTCATCTTGAAAATAAAACATGTACGGGCTTGGATTACTTTCTCGCAATGCTAAATAAGCATTAAAGGTATCTTCACAAGGCAAACTGAAAGTGCGTGATGGTACCACTTGAAAAATATCACCCGCTTTTATATGTTCTTTTAAAGTAATAACAGTTTTGCAAAATTCTTCATCGCTGATGTCGCAGGTCACTTCTGAGGGGGCAACTGAGTCTATATATTCTGTTTGTGGTGGAGCGATATCACTTTCTACCAACGCCTTAATTGCGGATAATCGTCTGGCAATTTCAAAATGACATTTTTGTTGTTGTGGTCCTGAAAATACATTGGCAATCACTTCACTTGAACGTTTTTCATGATCAATAACAACTAAGGTTTCAGCTAAATAATAAACAAAGTCAGGGCAAGTGTTATCACCGTCTTTAACGGCGGGTAATTGCTCGCTCATGGTGATCATGTCGAAGGCAAACGCTCCGCCAAGAAAAACCGCAAAAGGGTGATGTGTTTCATTTTTTAGTTGTTGAAATATACGTAAACTATGAAACGGATTTGTGGCCAATAATCGAGATTTTTCATCAAGGTTTTGTGATGTTTCAGCAAAACTAGCATGTAAATTATTACCCTGAATTGTGACGGTTGCATGTTTCTCTAATTGTTGCTTTGTAAAGCTGATCGCGGCTTCACCATTAACACTTAGCGGTGTAAAACTGACTTGGTTTCCATGACAAACAATTTTCACTGCCGCATCAACTAACAGTAAACTTTTTAATTGATGTTTTTTATCAATCTCAGCCGACTCTAATAAAAGGTTATTACTTTTATTACCACACAGTTTTTTAAACAACGTTAATGGGTCTGATTGATAACTTGCTTTGCTTGATAAGGTATTTACCGAACCAATTTCAGTATGGGCTGTAGGGTCAAATATTGCCTTCATAATGTTTTACCTGCCGCTGAAACAAAAGGTTTAATATCTGCCATTAAAGTCGCAAAGTCGTCTGCGGTCAGTGCTTGATGACCGTCTGATAAAGCTTCTTTAGGGTTTAAGTGCGCTTCCACAATAATACCATCAGCACCAACCGCAACAGCAGCACGAGAAAGTGGATTAATTAATGATTTAACCCCTGTACCATGTGAAGGGTCGACAAACACAGGTAAATGAGATTTCTCTTTTAAATAAGCTACCGCGTTTAAATCTAAGGTATTTCGAGTGGCGGTTTCGAAGGTACGAATACCACGTTCACATAAAATGACATTCGGATTACCAGCATTGATAATATATTCGGCCGCAAGTAATAATTCTTCAAGTGTTGCACTCATGCCGCGTTTTAATAAAACGGCTTTGTCCGATTGTTCACCAACGGCTTCGAGTAAACGAAAGTTTTGCATGTTACGCGCACCAATTTGATAACAATCAACGTATTCATGCATTAATTTAGCATCATTAGGATCGATAATTTCAGAGACTACCGGAAGATCATATTTTTCTTTCGCCGCTTTAAGTAATTTTAAACCTTCAAGCCCTAAACCTTGAAAACTGTATGGGCTAGTTCTTGGTTTAAAAGCACCACCACGTAATAAAGGTACACCTTGTTGTTTTATCATCTCGCTGACGCCAAATAATTGCGCTTGGCTTTCTACTGAGCAAGGGCCCGCAATGACAGTGAAATTGCCACCACCAACTTTTACGCCACCAATAGAGACGATAGAGTCGTGAGCTTGAAGTTCTCTGCTGACCAATTTGTAGGGGCTAAGTACTGGTTTAATTTCATCTACCATAGGGTAGCTATCAAGGTGAAGTTGACGTAACACGCGTTCGTCGCCTAATGCACCTAGTACGGTGCGCTCAATACCTGGCATATAAAGAGGCTTTAAACCAAGGCTGGATATTTTATCTAAAATTTCATTGGCATCTTGTTCAGACGCTTGGGGTTTTAATATGATGATCATGATTATTTCCTAAATCTGTTAAATTATTAAGTTCGGTCAACCAGCGTAAATAGGCTGAAGCCACCATATAAACCAACTTTTTACTCGTGTTGTTAACATTGTTAACCCTTATATTTTGAATGTGTTATAAATTTTAAAAGTCTTAAAAAGAAAAACCCGCTTAAGTGACTAAGCGGGTTTTCAGAAAATTTTTGCGATTTCTTTTATGAAAAGCAAACCATCACAACCCACTTAAGTAGAGTTATGCCACCACCAAATTAATGAATTAGTTTGTTTTACTGGTATCATTCGTTTATTAACCTGAGTAAAATGAGTTTGCGAAAAAATCCTCTATAGAAGAACTTATTATGCCTTTGATGTCAACCGAAAATTTTTCCGATTTTAAAAATCGCCGTGTTGATCTACACAGTCATACAAAATGCTCCGACGGAGGCCTCACGCCTGAAGAGTTGATAGAACGGGCGGTTAACTTTCAAATTGATGTACTTGCAATTACAGATCACGATACTACCGCGGCACTTGATATTGCTAAAGCGTATATTGTAGAAAAAAATCATCCAATAAAACTCATCGAAGGAATTGAAATCTCAACGGCTTGGCAAGGATTTGAAATTCATATTGTTGGTTTAAATATTGATAAATCTTCGCCGGCGTTAAAACAATTAATTGCAGAACAACAAACAGCCAGAGAAAACCGCGCGTTATCAATGGGAGACAAGCTTGCTAAATGTGGTTTTGACAACGTGTATGAAAAAGCAAAGGCGATAGCCGGTGAGGGCTCAATTACTCGTGCTCATTTCGCCAAAGTATTATTACAACAAGGCAGTGTGCCAAAAATGCAGGCGGCGTTTGATAAATATATTGGCAAAGGTAAACGTGCCTATGTAAAACCGACCTGGTGCTCGATTGAACAGGCGGTGGATGTCATACATCAGGCAGGTGGCCGAGCCGTTATGGCTCATCCTATTCGTTATGATTTATCGACAAAGTGGTTGCGTCGACTCGTCGTACAATTTAAAGAAGCTAGTGGTGATGGTTTAGAGATAGTTTTACCACAAATGAATAACGAACAACGCCGTTTAATGCTAAGCTTTTGTTTAGAATATGAATTACATGCTTCGATGGGCTCTGATTTTCATTATCCGAGTAAATGGTCAGATTTAGGTCGAAATTTAGTGATGCTAGAAGGTGTTTCGCCTATTTGGCAGTTATTTTAAAAGGAATCACTTATGAGTCAGTTTTTCTATGTTCACCCTGATAATCCTCAAGGCCGTTTGATGAAACAAGCCGCTGAGATAATTCGTCAAGGCGGAGTGATTGTTTATCCTACCGATTCTGGTTATGCATTAGGTTGTCATATTGGCGATAAAAAAGCGCTTGATAGAATTTGTCGCATTCGAGATATTGATAAAAATCATAACTTTACTCTTGTTTGTAAAGATTTATCCGAACTCTCAGAATATACTCGCGTAGATAATAGTGCCTTTCGAGCACTAAAAAACAATACCCCAGGGCCTTACACTTTTATTTTCAAAGCCAGTAAAGAAGTGCCTAAAAGATTATTAAATCCGAAAAAACGCACTATCGGTATTCGAGTACCAGACAATGCCATTGTTCATGGTTTATTGGCGGCGCTAGAAGAACCTATTATGTCAACAACCTTAATTATGCCGGGTAAAAGTATGGCGGAATATGATCCTGAAAATATCCGTGATATGTTAGAACATCAAGTTGATTTGATCATCAATGGTGGTCATTTAGGCGAGCATCCTACCACGGTGATCGATTATTCCGAAGGGGATGCACAAGTTATTCGCATAGGAGAGGGCGATCCTGCACCTTTTGAATAATTCATTTTACTTAACGTTTCAATATTTATGCAAAATAGCGCTAAAAATGACCAGATAAATAATCTCACCACAGATAATTTACAAACGGGTGAAATGCAGCAGCAAGTACTGCCGTTTGCTTTCATTCGAGGTGAAGCCGTGGTAGAAAAGCCGCAAGATTTATTTATCCCACCAGATGCTTTAGAAATTATATTAGAGTCATTTGAAGGGCCGCTCGATTTACTTTTATACCTTATAAAAAAGCAAAAGTTTGATATTTTGGACTTGCCAATAGCTCCCATTACCACGCAATACATGAGCTATGTGGAGTTGATGAAAGATGTCAAACTGGAATTAGCCGCTGAGTACTTAGTCATGGCGGCAATTTTAGCGGAAATTAAATCACGCTTATTATTACCTAAGCAGCAAGTGGAGGAAGAAGAAGCAGATCCTCGTGCTGAGTTAGTACGTCGCTTACAAGAGTATGAAGTGATCAAGCTTGCGGCACAAAATATCGATGAACTCCCCCGTTTAGAGCGTGATATCGCTATTGCAAATGCGAGTTTTTCAAATACTTTTACTTATAAAACACAAGCGGCAGAGGTTGATTTAGCCGATTTAGTCACGGCACTCCAAGGCGTATTAAAAAGAACACAAGCTTTTGAACATCATCATATCGCAAAAGAAACCTTGTCAACTCGTCAGCGAATGAGTGAGATATTAGCTCGCTTGTCAGATACTAAAACAACACATTTTATTGAATTTGAATCATTGTTCGAGGTTAGTGAAGGTCGACATGGCGTTGTTGTCACGTTTTTAGCCGTGTTAGAGTTATTAAAAGAACAACTGATAGAATGTCAGCAAGTACAAAATCTAGGGCAGATCCATGTTCGATTAAAAGGGGCTGAGAGCAGTTATGATCAGCACTAAACATCTTGAACAACTTATTGAAGCGGCGATATTTTCTTCGGTGAAACCATTATCTGTAAAAGATATTAAAGAAAAATTACTTGCTCATTATGAGGTTTCAAACCCAGTCATTAAACAAGCAATAACAAATATTGAAAAGCACTATCAGTCTCGTGGTGTCAATTTGGTTGAAGTTGCATCAGGTTTCCAATTTCAAATTAAGGGGGAACATAACGAAGATATTGCGCGACTTACTGAGGAGAAACCGCAAAAATATTCACGAGCTTTATTAGAAACCTTAGCACTCATTGCTTATAAACAACCTATTACACGAAGTGAAATTGAAGATGTTCGCGGCGTAGCTGTCAGTAGTCAAATTATTAAAACACTAATTGAACGCGAATGGATAAAAGTATTAGGGCATAAAGAAGTTCCCGGCAGGCCTTCTATGTATGGAACAACTAAAGCGTTCTTAGATTATTTTTCTTTAAAGTCGTTAGAACAATTACCAGAATTAATACCAATAGAAGAATCTTCTATCGTTAATGGTACGATGCAAGATATAATGGCGAGTAATGAATGATTACTCAATCAATAGAGACAGAAACTAAGCAATAAAATTGGCCAATGCTGGCCGTTGTGATGTTACTGACGGAAGAGAGTTAGACCTATGTCTGAAAAGTTACAAAAAGTATTAGCCCGTGCGGGTAAAGGTTCACGTCGAGAAATGGAAACTTTCATCAGTGCGGGACGCGTTACCGTGAATGGCAAGGTTGCTTATTTAGGTGATCGTGTTGAGGGTAATGAACAAATAAAAATAGATGGCCATTCGGTGAGTCTACAAAGTAAAGAAGATGAGTTGTGTCGGGTATTAATGTACAACAAACCGGAAGGTGAAATGTGTACCCGTAAAGATCCTGAAGGGCGTCCAACGGTTTTTGATCGTTTGCCTAAACTTGAATCTGGTCGCTGGATAGCCGTAGGACGATTAGATATAAATACTTCGGGTATGTTACTTTTTACAACTGATGGTGAATTAGCGAATCGTTTAATGCATCCATCACAAAAAGTTGAACGGGAATATGCTGTTCGAGTGTTTGGAGAAGTGACAGAAGCCATGTTACAAACGTTAAGAGCTGGCGTTAAATTAGAAGATGGCCCAGCGCGTTTTCAAAAAATCACTTATCGTGGCGGAGAAGGGCGTAATCATTGGTTTCATGTGGTATTGTCTGAAGGGCGAAATCGCGAAGTTCGTCGTTTATGGGAAAGCCAAGACGTACAAGTAAGCCGTTTGATCCGTGTCCGTTATGGCGATATGGAATTGAAACGTCAACTGCCATCGGGTGGTTGGACAGAGTTAAATCTGCAGGATGTGAATTACTATCGCAAATTAGTGAAACTTCCTCTTGAAACGCAAAGTAAAGTCAAAGTGGATGAAAAAGCGATGGACAACGCGAAAAGCCGACGCATTCGCCGTTCCGTGAAAAAGCATCAACATCGTAACCAGCAAGCAACTAGAAGACGTAGAAGTTAACTCGCATATTCGCTGTTTGATTTGTCGTTCATCAATAAAAGGAAACTTTTTTGCAAAATCAATATATTGAAGATGATGAGAGTTTAGTTTCATTATGTCATCAATTATCTCAAGCTAATGTATTAACGATTGATACTGAATTTGTTAGAACTCGCACTCTTTATCCTCGATTAGGTTTATTACAAGTATGCGATGGTAAAGTCGTTGCCTTAATTGACCCGATAGCTATTAATGATTTATCGCCATTTTGGGCGTTAATGACCGATGCAAATATTGAAAAAGTGTTACATGCATGCTCTGAAGATCTCGAAGTGTTTTTAACGCAAGCTAATTGTCGCCCTAATAATTTGATAGATAGTCAAATTATGATGTCATTTTTGGGACATGGTTTATCGATTGGCTACGCAGCGATGGTAAAACATTATTTAGACATAGAACTCGATAAATCAGATTCACGAACCGATTGGACGAAACGTCCGCTCACGGCAAGTCAAATTGAATATGCCGGCGCTGATGTTGAGTATTTATATCAAGTTTACCCTTTATTAAAGAAAGAGTTAATGCAAACGCCTTGGCTAGAAGCGGCGCAGCAAGAAACTCAGTTAATGATAGAGCGTAAGTTTACTCCGATTGATGATAGCCAATTATACTTAAACGTAAAAATGAGCTGGCGGCTAAATGCTAAGCAACTTAATACGTTGAAATTTTTAAGCCAGTGGCGTTATCAACAGGCAAAGAAAAGAGATTTGCCTATTAGTTTTGTCGCCAAAGATCATACCATTATTGGTGTTGCGCAAACCTTACCTAAAAATGTCGGCGTCATGGCCAATATTGAAGGGGTTGATGTGTTAGATGTTCGTCATAAAGGCAAAGCGATGTTAGCCGTACTAAAGCAAGCTGAACAAGTTGATGAAACACACTATCCTGAAAAAATTAAACGGCTAGATGAATACCCTGGTTATAAACAGACTTTTAAAAAAATTAAATCGTTTATTGCTAATATTGCGAAACAGCATCAACAGCAAGTTGAAGTGTTTGCTTCTAAAAAACAAATTAATCAATTTTTATCTTGGCATTATCAATTGAATACTGACACAACTCCAGCCGATAAAATTGATGTGCTTAGGGATTGGCGCTTGAACATTTTTGGTGAAAAATTATTGGCCGAAGCAAAATCCAACTTTTCACAACTATAATTTATTACAGTAACACTTTTCAGTTACGATTTTTCAGTTACAAAAGATAGGCCTGTATTATGCTATGCGTTATTTATAAAAGCCCTAAAAAGGCACAAACATATTTATTTATTAAACAAAGAGACAAATTTGAGGATGTGCCTGAAGCATTGATGGCGATGTTTGGTATCCCTACTTTGGTGACGATTATCAATTTAGATAATAAAGATAAACTGGCGTTAGCTGATATCAATAAAGTGAGGGAAAATCTTAATAATCAAGGGTTTTATCTACAGTTACCTCCACCGCAAGAAGATCTTTTGAAAGAACACAAAGAGCAAATGAAGCTTAAATCTCAACAAGTATAAAGGACATTATTAGGTATTTTATGAATTTAGTTAAAGTAAGCACTTTTGTTAGTTGTTTCATCTTTTTGATAAGTTATTCAAGCCAAGGCTTAGCTTTTGCAAGTAAAGAGCTTAGCCAAGCAGGTTTTGAGCAATATGTTGTTGAGTTGAAAAAAGAAGCACAAGAAAAGGGCTACAGCGAAGATTTTATTGAGCAAAGCTTTTCACATGTTAAGTTTCATCAACGTGCGGTTGCTGCCGATCGAAATCAGCCAGAAAAGGTGGAAACATTAGACACGTATTTACCGAAAAGAGTCCCTCAATGGAAAGTCGACAAAGCCCGCAGCCAATATAAAGAACACCTTGGTATTTTAGAAAAAGTATCCGAACAATATAATGTTCAACCACGTTTTATTGTTGCTTTGTGGGGGCTTGAAACGAATTTCGGCAAAATAATGGGGAATTATAACGTGATTTCTGCGTTAACTACCCTAAGCTATGAAGGTCGCCGAGAAGCCTTTTTTAAAAAGCAATTGTGGGCAGCTTTAACAATATTGCAAGAAGGGCATATCACGATCGAAGCAATGAAAGGCTCTTGGGCGGGTGCTATGGGACAAAACCAATTTATGCCGACGTCATTTTTAGCTTATGCGGTTGATGGTGATGGGGATGGTAAAAAAGACATTTGGGGTAATCTTCATGATGTTTTTGCTTCTATGGCAAATTATCTCAAAAAAGAAGGGTGGAATGACGCTTTAACATGGGGAAGACAAGTTAAATTACCCGCAAATTTCGATGTTAATTTGGCAATACCTAAAAATACCGGAAGTCGAAAAAACTGGTTAAAAGCCTGGAGTAACCGTGAAAAATCACTTAGTGAATGGCAAGCGTTAGGTGTTAGACGAGCAGATGGCACGAATTTACCTTTAGTAAATGTAAAAGCAGCGTTGGTTTTTCCTGATGATGAAAAAGGCCGCGTATATTTAGCCTATGATAACTATAAAAGCTTAATGCATTGGAATTTATCGTATTACTTTGTTAGTTCAGTGGGACATCTTTCTGATCGTATTAAATTTCCTCCTATTCATTAATCACGTTAGTAATTAAAACTATGACTGAAAAATTTTGGCAAACTAAATCATTATCAGAGATGACTCGCAGTGAATGGGAGTCATTATGTGATGGTTGTGCTAAGTGCTGTTTGCATAAATTCATTGATGACGAAGACACAACCGAAGAAACAGAATTAATGCCAACTACGCATATTAAAGAAGGCGAGCAAATGAGTTATTCAAACATTGCTTGCTATTTGTTAAATGATAAAAGTTGCCAATGTACTCAATATGATAAACGGACAAAACTTGTTCCTGACTGTGTTCAATTGACACAAGATAATTTAGACGCCATCTTTTTTATGCCGCCAAGTTGCACTTACCGTCGTTTAAAAGAAGGCAGAGGAATACCATCTTGGCATCCGTTGCTTCATAAGGGGAAAAAGACAGCGATGCATAAAGCAGGCATGTCTGTACGTGGCAAAATAGTAAAAGACAGTGAAGTTGATATAGATTTCTTTGAAGATTATATTGTGAGTTGGCCATTAAACGATATTGATTAGGGTTAAAAACTGATGATTCATATAATTAACGTTAGACCCCTTATTTCATTACTTCTTTTTAGCGTACTTTTTCTAAAAACTTTCCTTGTTTATGCGATGAGTGAGCAGCAGGTTATTAACTTTGCTGTGTTAGCAAATACAAAAATCAAAGAGCAAATATATCGAGATAGGGCACGAGATTTTGAAATCATACATCCTAATATAAAAGTCCGTTTAATTCGTTTACATTCAAAAAATTACCCTGATTTATTAGCCGAATTGCTGGCGATAAGAGATGAAGTCGATGTTATTAATTGGTTTGCTAGTAATCGTTTAAAAACGCTTGTTGATAATGGTTTTGTCGTAGATATTAATGATTATTGGCAGGAAAACTATTTAGATTTTCAGTTTAAACATGCCTCCAAAGAACAAGTATTATTTAATAATAAAGTTTATGGTATTCCATTAACGTCATATATTTGGGGATTCTACTATAAAATATCCTTATTTAAGCGTTTAGGCATTAAACCTCCAAAAACTTGGCCTGAGTTTATTCATTTATTAGATACTCTTGAGCAGAATCAAATTGCGCCAATTGCCCTTGGTACTAAATACCCATGGCAAATTGCAGGTTGGTTTGATTACTTGATGTTGCGTTTACATGGGGCTGAGAAATACAAACAATTAGTGAAAGGCGAGCTTGCTTATACGTCTGACGAAGTGGTGTTAGTATTTAATTATTGGAAAAATTTATTAAATAAAAAATATTTTTTTGCTCAACACCGTTTCTTTGATGGAGATGAGTTAATGCCATTAATTTACCGCGAAGTGGTTGGGATTAATTTAATTGGCAGTTTTTCATTGAGTAGTTTACCGATCAAGAATCAAACCGATATTGGTTTTTTTCCATTTCCAACTATCACTGATAAGAATGAAAATAGTGTATTGGCACCTATGTCTGTTATTGCCTTGACTAACAATGGCGCCAAAAAATCGCATTTAATTCCTTTTTTACAGTTTTTTAATACCAATGAGACACAAGTTTTTATAAATGAACGCCTATCCACTTTTTCTCCAAAACAATCAGCGAGGATTGATGGACGCCCTATTATTAAAAAAACAGCGGAAATTTTTGAAGCGGCACATTATCATAGCCAATACTTTGACTTAGAGTTTGAATTTGAAATGGCAGAATACGCGAAAAAGGCATTTTCCGATTTTATCAACCATCAAGATGTTGATAAAATCTCTACGCTCTTAGAGCAAAAAAGAAGAGCTCATTACTCAATAAAGGATAAATAATCCTGCCGCTTTTTAGCTTAGATTGTTAAGTAATTGATAATCTAAGCTTTAAATATCAAGCCTGTCATAGTCATAATACGGGTGTTAATCAAGCATTGATTACCAGTGAATATCACTCGTTTTTTCCTTAACTTCCTTCAAATAAGCACATTTTTATTCACATTCATATCTTCTATCTTATAACTTAAAGTCTGTTTTTTAAGCGATTTTTGTGTTTGATTATTGTGCTATTAGTGGTAAAACATTGTACTAATAAAAATAAAATACAAAACGCATAATCAAAAGGTGGTTTATGAATATAGGAATCCCTAAGGAATCTCTTCGCGGCGAAAACCGTGTTGCGACTTCTCCCAATGCTGTTAAGGCGCTTATCAAACTTGGATATAGTGTCCATGTACAAAAAGGTGCTGGGGTGAAAGCCAGCTTCACCGACCAAGAATTTATTGATGCCGGTGCCAACATAGTGACTAAGAAAAAGTGTTGGGAAAATAGCATTATTTTTAAAGTAAATGCACCGACTTTAGACGAAGCCGCTCAATTAGTAGATGGCGCCACTTTAGTGAGCTTTATTGCGCCTTCACAAAGCCCTGAATTATTATCTTTATTAAAAGAAAAATCGGTTAATACCCTTGCCATGGAAATGGTACCTCGCATGACTCGATCTCAATCACTCGATGCATTGAGCTCTATGGCGAATATTGCCGGTTATCGTGCGGTTATTGAAGCGACTAATGCTTTTGGGCGTTTTTTAACAGGACAAATCACCGCAGCAGGTAATTTACCGCCTGCAAAAGTAATGATCATTGGCGCTGGTGTTGCTGGCTTGGCTGCCATTGGCACAGCCGGAAGTCTAGGTGCTATTGTTCGCGCTTTTGATACTCGCCCAGAAGTAAAAGAACAAATTGAAAGTATGGGCGCTGAGTTTTTAGAACTTGATTACGAAGAAGAAGATACTGGCTCAGGTGATGGCTACGCCAAAGAAATGAGTAAAGCCTTTATAGATGCGGAAATGGCATTGTTTGCCGAACAAGCCAAAGACGTTGATATCATTATTACTACTGCAATGATCCCCGGCAAACCAGCGCCTAAGCTTATTACAGAGGAAATGGTTCAATCCATGAAAACCGGTAGTGTAATTGTTGATTTAGCCGCAGGTGGCGGTGGAAACTGTGAGTTAACGGTTGCTGGAAAAATTACCGATGTAAACGGTGTTAAAATTATTGGTTATACCGATTTAGTCTCTCGATTACCAAACCAAGCTTCACAACTGTATGCCAATAACTTAGTGAACTTGATGAAGCTTTTAACAAAAGCAAGTGACGGAAATATTGAGATAGATCTTGATGATCAAGTGATCCGAAATATGACGGTTGTTCATCAAGGTGAAATTACCTTTCCACCACCGCCAATTCAAGTAAGTGTTGCACCACAACCAGTAAAAGCGCCTAAAACTCAAAGCATAAAAACTGAAGTAAACGAAGATAAATCTCCGAGTAAAAAACATTGGTGGATGGCTGCAGCAGGGGGGTTATTTGCATGGATCGCCAGCGTTGCACCTGCTGATTTTCTCTCTCACTTTACGGTATTTGTTTTGGCCTGTGTGATTGGTTATCACGTTGTTTGGAATGTTAGTCATTCACTTCATACGCCGTTAATGAGTGTTACTAATGCTATTTCAGGGATTATTATTGTCGGAGCCTTATTGCAAGTAGGCCAAGATAATACTGTTATTCAAGTGTTAGCGGGGATTGCGGTTTTAATTGCCACAATAAATATCGTTGGTGGCTTTGTCGTTACCAAACGTATGTTAAAAATGTTTAGAAAATAAGGAGCAAGATCATGGAGTTTTCTCAAGGTTTGATCAGTGCTGCTTATATCATTGCGGCGTTATTATTTATTTTCAGTTTAGCAGGGTTGAGTAAACAAGAAAGTGCTGAAACGGGTAACTGGTACGGTATTGTCGGTATGTTTATCGCATTAATTGCGACCATTGCTGATCCAAGAGTGAGTAATGTTGCTGTTATTATTGGTGCTATGGCTATTGGTAGTTTTATAGGGTTAAGACTTGCTAAAAAAGTTGAAATGACTGAAATGCCTGAGCTTGTCGCTATTTTGCACAGTTTTGTCGGTTTAGCAGCCGTATTAGTAGGTTTTAATAGTTATTTTGGTATGGGGCATAGTGAGCACATTGTCTTTACTGCAGAACAACAAATGGCGATTAATATCCATTTAGTTGAAGTGTTTTTAGGTGTGTTTATTGGCGCTGTAACTTTTACGGGCTCTGTTGTTGCTTTTGCTAAATTACGCGGCGTGATAAATTCTGCCGCGTTAATGTTACCGCATCGTCATAAATTAAATTTAGCGGCAGGGATAGTGTCATTTATCTTAATGATCATCTTTGTACAAAATGGTGGAGGTAATGCTGCGCTATATCTTATGACTGTAATCGCATTAATATTTGGTTGGCATCTTGTGGCATCTATTGGTGGCGCTGATATGCCGGTAGTTGTTTCTATGCTGAATTCTTATTCAGGTTGGGCCGCTGCTGCTGCTGGTTTTATGTTAAGCAATGATTTACTGATTGTTACCGGGGCACTTGTTGGGTCTTCTGGTGCAATTTTATCGTATATTATGTGTAAGGCGATGAATCGCTCTTTTATTAGTGTTATTGCAGGTGGCTTTGGCACTGACGTCGTTGTTGATAATGATAAAGATTACGGTGAACACAGCGAAGCGCAAGCGGAAGACGTCGCTGATATGTTGTCGCAAGCTAAATCCGTTATTATCACTCCAGGTTATGGTATGGCTGTCGCACAAGCTCAATATCCTGTTTATGAGTTAACACAGAAATTAATCAGTAAAGGCGTTAACGTGCGCTTTGGCATTCATCCTGTCGCCGGTAGGTTACCTGGTCATATGAATGTATTATTAGCAGAGGCAAAAGTCCCTTATGATATTGTTTTAGGCATGGATGAAATAAATGAAGATTTTGCTCAAACTGATGTTGTATTAGTAATTGGTGCTAACGATACGGTAAATCCGGCTGCAAGTGAAGATCCTAGTAGTCCAATTGCCGGAATGCCAGTATTAGAAGTATGGCACGCCAAAAAAGTAATTGTATTTAAACGTTCAATGAATACAGGTTATGCTGGGGTACAAAATCCATTGTTTTTTAAAGATAATAGTCAAATGCTTTTTGGAGATGCCAAAGAATCAGTGGAGAAAATTTCCAAAGCGCTATAGTCATTTCCCCATTAAATTTTACCAGCCATAACGTGTGTTATGGCTTTTTTATACGTTAAATTTGTCTTTATGTGCTATATTAAACACTTCAAAATTTGCCATCCTCCAATTCCTAGCCAATTTAAAGTGACATTCTAATGAGTAAAAAAGTATTAACCATTCGTGAGCAAACGATATTTGATGGCGTAATTACCCGGTATTTTTTGAAGTCGATTTTCTCACTTTGGTTTAAGCTAGCCGGTTGGAAAGTTACTCAAGCAACTAGTCATGGAGCAGGAGTTGCTATTGCAGCGCCTCATACTTCTAATTGGGATTTTATTTATGCTCTAGGAGCGGCGATTTTGCAAGATACCAAAATCTATTTTTCAATAAAAGACAGTTGGTGTCGTATCCCTGTTATCGGTAATTTTATGATGTGGTTAGGCGCGATACCAATTGACCGGTCTTCAAAAGGAAAAGGACAAGTTGAGTTAATTAACCAATTTGTTGTTCGACAAAAGGACAAGAAAGTGTTCTTTTTATTTACCCCTGAAGGCACTCGCTCAAAAACACAGAAATGGAAAACGGGTTTTTATCACGTAGCCCAAAGTTGTAATATTCCTATTTTTCTTGCAAAAGTTGATTACCGTATAAAAGAAGCTGGTGTTTTTCATTCTTTTCAAATTACAGGAGAGAAGGAAGAGGATATTCAAGCTATCCAAGCATCTTATAAACGAGTTGCAGGCAAATTTATAGCTTTGCAGTTTCCCCCATATGAAGGGGCGTTACCTAAAATTACCGATGCAGAAGCTTTAGTCATGAAAGCACTTTATTCGTTTAAAGGCTTTGCCACTTGTGTTGAAATTTCAACTAAAATTAAGCGCCAAGAACTAGCAAGTTCTGTTCTAGCATTTCTAGTGGATAAAGGGATTGTTGAAGAAACTTTATCTGATCAAGAGACTGGAGTTGCAAGTTATCAATTAACTTTTTTAGGAAAAGGTTGTTTACTTCATTTATACCCTTCATTAGCATAGAATAAATAAAAAATTGTTAGGAGATTCAATTGATTGAGCAGTGGGTTGGTACCATAAATGGATACCTGTGGGGAAGTGTGCTTATTTATCTTCTGACAGGTTGTGGCATTTGGTTTACCGTTAGATTAAAAGGCATTCAGCTGACCAAGTTTTCACACATGTTTGTTTTACTGAAATCTAGTCGAAAAGCAAATGCTCATGGTATTTCATCTTTTCAAGCATTATGTACATCGTTAGCGGCAAGAGTGGGTACGGGTAATTTGATGGGTGTGGCTGTTGCGATCTCTTTGGGGGGCGCAGGTGCTGTTTTTTGGATGTGGCTTATTGCATTAGTCGGTATGGCAACGGCGTTCGCTGAAAGCACTTTAGGTCAACTATATAAAGAAAAAGATAGTTTAGGTAATTTTCGAGGTGGTCCTGCTTATTACATGAGTAAAGGGCTTCAAAATAAAAAGCTCGCGATTGCTTTTTCATTATGCTTATTTTTTGGTTATGGTTTTGTTTTTAGTTCCGTTCAAGCTAATTCGATCACCGATGCGTTCTACGGTTCTTACGGAATAGAGCCGATCAGTACAGGCATTGTGATTACAATTGTAGCCGCCTTTATTATCTTTGGTGGTTTAAAAAACATTGCTCGATTTGCCGAATTAACCGTTCCGCTAATGGGAGTTGCATATCTTTGTGTCTGTTTGGTCGTCATAGGGCTAAATATTCATGCGATTCCGGCGATTATTGCCGATATTTTTACATCCGCATTAGGGTTAAAAGAAGCGGGGAGTGGTTTAGTAGGTGCTGCTATTGTTCAAGGGGTAAAACGAGGTTTATATTCAAATGAAGCTGGTATGGGAAGCGCGCCAAACGTTGCTGCAGCTGCCATTCCACATCCACCACATCCTGTTTCTCAAGGATATATTCAAATGCTGGCTGTGTTTTTTGACACGATTGTTATTTGTTCGTGTACGGCTTTTTTAATTTTACTGTTTGACGGTGCTTCTGGCGAAATCCAAGGAATACAATTAACACAACAAGCGTTAGCCTTTCAAGTTGGCGAATGGGGAAGTGATTTTATTACCATTGCTATCATGCTTTTTGCTTTTACTTCTATTGTTGCTAACTTTGCTTATGCAGAAAACAATTTAAAATACTTAAAGCTCGATAATAAAGCCGGACATTGGTTTTTACGTATCGGTTTTTTGGCTATGTTAGTGTTTGGCTCAGTTGCGAGTTTGCCTGAAGTGATTGCATTAGCTGATTTATCTACAGGTTTAATGACAGTATTAAATGTTTGTGCGTTATTTTTGCTGACCAAAGTGATTGTGAATGTTGCTAAAAACTATCATCAGCAAAGCTCAGCGGGCCAGTTACCTGAATATATGCCTGATGAAAAAGAGCATAGTAAATATCATTTAACCAAAGGGATTTGGCAAAAGTAATTAAGTGAATAAATTGGTGTTATAATCATTAACTTTATTTAGCATAAATCATTATTTCAACTAAAGGCTGGCACAATATGTCAGCTTTTTTTTGTTCATGACTTTATGATGATGCGACCCTAATTACCAATCTTGATGAGGTAATCTAAATGTTTAGCTCGTATGATTAAATAGTTAAAAATAATTGTGTAAATAATACTAACGCGATTTATGTTTATTCGCGATAAGGCTGCTATAATCCGCAGCAATTTGTGTGAGAGTGATTTTAGGTGATAATGTGAGTGTAGATGCAATTGGTTTGTCGGCCGATTTATTAAAAGCGGTAAAGGCGTGTGGCTATAAAAATTTAACGCCAATACAACAACGGGCAATTCCGGTGATTCGTTCAGGCTCAGATCTACTCGCTAGTGCGCAAACGGGCACAGGAAAAACGGCTGCGTTTACTTTGCCTATTTTAGATACGATCGCTAAAAATAAGTCGACGGGTAATTTACAAGCATTAATTTTAACTCCCACACGAGAATTAGCCTCACAAGTAGCAGAAAATATTGCGAGGTATAGCCAGTTTATGCCGATTAAGTCAGGGGTAATCTTTGGTGGTGTTAATATGCCAGCGCAAACAAAATTATTAAAATCTGGTTTAGATATTTTAGTTGCGACACCCGGTAGGCTTCTAGAACATATAGCATTACGTCATATTGATGTCTCGCAACTAAACTTTTTAGTGTTAGATGAAGCCGACCGCATGTTAGATATGGGCTTTTTAACAGAAATAGAACGTATTTTACCTTTGATCAAAAGTAAGCATCAAACGCTTATGTTCTCAGCAACTTTTTCTAATAAAGTAAAAAGTTTAGCTAATCAAATTCTTAACACGCCAAAAACTATCGAAGTTGCTAAACAAAACACGACCTCAGGTAAAGTTAAGCAATCTGTTTACTGGGTGAGTGAACAGCGTAAAAGAGAACTGTTATCTGAGTTGATTGGCGTTAACAATTGGCAACAAGTGCTTGTTTTTGCTGGGACTCGTGAAAGTGCTAATATCCTTGCTAAAGAATTAAAGCTTGATGGTATTAAAGCCGCGTTGTGTCATGGCGACAAAACGCAAGGGGCTAGAAACAAAGCTCTTGAACAATTTATTGATGGCTCAGTGCGAGTATTAGTTGCAACGGATGTTGCTGCAAGAGGATTAGATATTGCAGACTTACCTTATGTTGTGAATTTTCATTTGCCTTTTTTAGCAGAAGATTATGTTCACCGAATTGGTCGTACAGGTCGAGCAGGAAAATCAGGTACAGCAATTTCATTGGTGAGCCCGAAAGATGAGCGTTTTCTTGAAAATATCGAGGCACTAATAGAAAGGAAATTTGAGCGTATAGTTGTACCCGGCTATGAACTAAATCGACCTTTACCTCAACAATATAATGAGGTTGAAGAGCCGCTTGTGAAGAAAAATCGCTATCAAGCCACACAAGAAAAAAATCAAGAAGTAGCCCGTAAGAAAGAAAAGTCGGCGTTAAAGGTTTTAAAAGGCAAAGCTAAAAAAGGTAAAAAAGGTAAAGTTGCCAAGAAAAAGCGTAAGTAATCATGCTTAATGAGCCTTTGGAAAACGGTTATTCATTTATTGAAACCCCATTTAGTTTTCGAAATTGTTGTTGGTTTTGTGCAGAGCCAGCAGCAAAGGTTTTACATTTCCCTCAAAGCAATAACTATGTATTCAATTGTCCTCATCCCCCGTTAAGCTTGCGCACTTGCCAAGAATGTTATTTACCAGCCAATAAAAGTCGAGCGAATGCTATTTGGTTCGTTTTTAAAGAAGTAAAAAGCTTTCTTATTAAACAATATCAGAAAGATCTCGCTATTGGCATTAATTGGACACAAGAAGAACTAGCGAATAGCGAATTTGAAGGCGGAAATTTTGCCGGTTTTCAACGCAGTGCTTGGTTTATGTATGAAGTCGCGAAAAAACGAGTAAATTTTCAAGGCTGGCCTCTGATTGTTGATGGTATCAATATTGAAGAATTACAATACAGTGAAGAAAAAAGCTTTAGTTTTGATAATATAGAATACCCTTGCATTGACGATGCAATAAATCATTATGCCCAAGCATTTTTTATACCTGTAGATTTTTTTAAAGAAGTTTTAGTCGCTGTTGGACTTGAAAGGTTCGCATATGCAGTGAGATTTTGCCGTTTATTAGTTGGGACAACGCCTAACGAAAGAAAAGCGGCATTAAAAAATTTAATTGAAGATGAATAATTAATTTTTTCATCTTCAGTTGTATTAATCTTTAGATCAAACTTAATTTTTTGTTAGAGATTATTTTATGACGGTATAACAAATTATCCGCACGTTTAAAGAAACTTGAGGCATCATCGTCTCTACTCATAAAGGTATAGCCTAGCGCACAAGCGACCTGATACTTTGCTAATAAACTATTGTTAGATAATGCTGATTTAATTCTTTCTTCGATAATTATTAGTGATTGTTCACTGGCATCTTCAACAATAATAGCAAACTCATCTCCTCCGAATCTAAAAGTACTATCTGAGTCTCGCACAGAGTGGGTTAGTGCTTTAGCAAAATTTACTAAAATTTCATCACCAATATCATGTCCAAACGTATCATTGATCTGTTTAAATTTATTTAAATCACACACCATTAATCCGACTTTCGTTCGTTGTCGATTGGCATGATGCATAGCACGATGAAGTTGCTCATCAAAATATCGACGATTACCTAAGCCGGTTAAACCATCTTGCATCGCTAGTTTTATCGCGTTTTGGTATTTTATCGCGTTATTTATTGGGTGAATAAGTAATTGATGTAGTTCTTGCAGAATTCTTCTATTTGTTAAACTAATAGGGGCGTTAAGAGCATAGGTGAGTGTCCCTATATATTCATTGTTAATTTTCAATTCAAAAGAACGCTCACTTTTTCCTGGTTTACTCCCTCGAGCGGCAGCAGACATACTTTCTTGTTTAAAATATAAACCAGAAAAATTGACAAACTTTGATGCTTCCATTGCAAATATATTAAGTAAAGTCTTTAATTCTAAACTTGTTTGTAATTGTTCAGTTAAAGCTAGCTTTCGATAATTATCTTCATGATCGCGAATATCAAATAATTTAAATGCATTAAATTCTACATTTGCACTCTCAACTACATTTAATGTCTGCATATCTTCACCTTTATACCACTGTTCTGGCTATTCAAAGCAAAAAATATGCCTCTTAAATATTTGATAAAAATATCAATAATTTATACTTGTTTGCTTTAAGTTAACGCGGTGAAATAAAGAAAGTGAAATTATACGTCAAAAAGATGTCGGCAAATTGTTGCCACTTTAGATATTTTTTATATTTGAGAATAATTTTCTCAATTATCAGATATACTTAACTGATTAATATCATGTTAATTTATTTTTATATAGAGGTTTTGTGTCTAGCCATCTTGAAATTTTAGCTATCCTGACAAGTGCTGTTCTTATCGTTTGGTTGTTCAGACGGTTACATTTACCTGCAATTCTCGCTTACCTTGTTGCTGGTATGCTAGTTGGCGAGCATGGTCTTGCTTTAGCGCATGAGCATGTTGATTATGAACATTTTGCCGAGCTTGGCATCGTGTTCTTGCTATTCACTTTAGGTTTAGAATTCTCATTGCCGAAATTAATGGCAATGCGACATCTGGTGGTTGCTGTTGGTAGTTTACAAGTAGGCATCTCTTTAATCGTTTTTCTTATTATTGCCTTGTTTTTAGGACAAAGCTTTGCCAGTTCATTAGTCATTGGCGGAATTTTAGCTCTATCTTCAACCGCTATTGTGATCAGGCAATTAAGTGAAACTGGTGCGATGAAAAGAAAATCAGGTCAAATCGCTGTAGCGGTGTTGTTGTTTCAAGATGTTGCCGTAGTTCCTTTATTAATCATTATTCCGATGTTTGCTCAAGACTCTGATACATCGATGATTTATGCATTGCTTTTTGCCTTGGTTAAAGGTGTTTTTGTCGTTGGGATTTTACTTTCGGTAGGTAAATGGGTTTTACCTCGGTTATTTAATTTAGTCGCACAAGTGAGAACAGATGAGCTATTTGTTTTAACGACCTTATTAGTCACATTAGTTGCTTCAGCTTTAACACAATGGTTTGGCTTATCTATGGCGTTAGGTGCATTTTTAGCCGGAATGATGCTTGGCGAAAGTCAGTATAAACATCAACTTGAAGCAGATATAAGGCCTTATCGAGACATTTTACTTGGTTTGTTTTTCGTAACTGTGGGTATGAAGTTAAATTTAGCCGTTTTGTTTGCGTCACCTTTCACCATGTTTAGTTTGTTAATTGGTTTTATGCTGGTTAAGATTTTAGTGATTAAAACTTTAGCGATTAAAGCAGGAGAACAAACAAAAGATGCTTGGGCGTCAGCAATTATGTTAGCGCAAATGGGCGAGTTTGGTTTCGTACTCATCGCCTTGGCAACACAAGTCAATATATTACCCCCAGATATTGCCTCATTATTACTGGGAGTAGGGGTTATTAGTATGGCTATAACGCCATATATGATAGATCATGCACGACAAATGGGCTTGTGGTTAAGTAATGAACAACCTGATGATACTCAAGAATTATCAACTTTACCTAATAACAATGAATTAAAAGACCATGTCATTATTTGTGGTTTTGGCCGCATTGGTCAAACGGTCAGTCGCTTTTTAAAACAAGAAGCGATTGATTTTGTCGCCATAGATATTGATCCTTTAAGAACAACCAAAGCGCGAGAAGCAGGTGAAAACGTATTGTTTGGCTCATCAAGGCAAAATGAATTATTAGAAGCGGCACATTTATCAACAGCAAAGTTAGTGGTGATAGCCTTTGGGCAAGATAAACAATCTATTGATGTGATCCAAAAAGTACGTTCTATGTCACCAGATGTTCCTATTTTAGTTCGCACACGCAACGATGATCAACTGGATGCTCTACAAGAAGCTGGCGCAAATCAAGTTGTTCCTGAAAGCTTAGAAGGGAGCTTAATGTTAGTTTCACAGGTATTGTCATTAACGGGCGTACCGTTTTCACGCATTATGCGCCGTGTGCAAAAAGAGCGGAAAAATCATTACAATCACCTCCATGGTTTTTTCCAAGGGGAGCATACTGATATGAGTCCTGATGCTATTGATCGTATTGAGTTTGCTAATGCTATTATTATAACGGACGATTCATTTTGTGTAGGCCACTCATTAAAGTCGCTGAATCTTCAGTCTAGAAGAGTTAATGTGGTCGCGTTGCGAAGGGATGGTGTTGAAATAGAAGAGCCTGAAGACGATGTTATTTTAAAGGTACAAGATACGTTAGTTGTTAGGGGGAAACCTCGTCGTGTAGAGCGTTTTGAACGCTATATGCAAGAAGGGCGATAAGTTTTCCGTTCATTAAGTGCAGCTAAACACCTGAATGAGAAAAAATTAAACGATGGTTTTAAAGATTTAAAAATTGACGGATATTTGCTTCTTGCTCAAGCGCATCGTCAAAGCCAAGTTTTATTAATTGTTTACAATAGGCTTTATCAAACAATAAGTAGCTTAAAATACTCGACTCTTGATCGTTAGTAATACCTATACCGCGTAATAACATACGAATGGTGTAGGGAAGCTCTTGATAATACTCTACCGCCATCGAGTTAAAATTATGGCTCGGATTTAGCACTAACGAGTCAATATTTTTTAATCCTTCATTATTGTGCTTACTTTCATCTGTGATCAACGATAGGGTGTTATTCACTCGGTGCATACGTTCTAAATCACTTTGTAAAGTATCTGAAAATATACCATCAAGAAGGTGACCTGCTATTGTAGCAGTCGTTGGCGGATGAGGGTTGTTTTCATTGATATGAAGAGTTTCTTTGGGTTGTTCTACACCGACAATAAATAGTTTCTCACCGCCAAGGTGAATCGCTGGGCTTAATGGTGATAATTGATGAATTGAACCATCACCAAAGTGATTTCTTTTGATTTTAACGGAAGGAAAAATTAAGGGTATTGCCGCTGATGCTAATAAATGATCAGAACTAATTTGTGTTGGAATACCACTGCGTTTTGCTCTAAACCAAGGTTTTATTGAATCATGAGATTGATAAAAACTAATAGAATTTCCATTAGAGTAACTCGACGCGGTTATAGAAAGCGCAGATAAATCCCCTTTTAAAATATTTTGGTCAATGCGACTATAATCCACAACATTACTGAGTAAGTTACGCAACGGCGTGTTATTTAATAAACTTCGTGCAGTTTTATTGGCATAATCAGCTTGAAAACTTCCAAGAATACCACTGAGAATATGACTTCCCACTCTTAATGGGTCACTGTGATAAACCCTGTCTGTTTTTAAGCTATTCCAAACCCATTCTAATTTTTTGACGCCCAGTTGAAAACACGAAGCATAGCAGGCTAAACCGGTAGCATTGATAGCACCAGCCGATGTCCCACAAATGATGGGAAAGGGGACTGGATAATGCCGAGGACTAAATTTACTGATAGCTGAAAGTACGCCAACTTGATAAGCAGCTCTTGCGCCACCACCAGTTAAAATTAATGCGTTTTTACTATGTTTTATATTGTATTTTTTTGACATCTAACTTTTTGATTTAAGCACAATAAATTTATTGTAATGTGTTTAAAAAGATAAACCAGCACAAATTTATTTGATAAATGAAATATTACGACTAGACTGATGAAATATGCTGAAAAATAGCAAAGAAAAAGCCAGCATAAGCTGGCTTTTTAAATCGACATAGAATTATTGACTAGTAAAACATTTTATTGCATGAACAAATAACGCCTACTAAAAAATAATTTAACTACTAACGCGTTCGTTAGCAGCGTCTATTAACGGTTGCGATCCGCTTTGCAAAAGTGCCAAGTTAGCTGAAACAACTTTCTTAGGCAGCTTGTTGATCATCAAAGAGCCAGTTTTTTCTGAACCCCTATCAGCTGCAAAGACCAACAGGTTTTTACCATTACATTGAATACCATCGAAGATACTGCGAATTTTTAATTTATTCGCCTTTAAAAATGAACGCATGCGTTTCTTGTCATCGGCGGCAACATACTCACATAAGCTCTGGGCTATGTTAGCAGCTTCAGCTTTTGGGGCTGATACGACAGACGTTAATGTTAAAGCAGTAATTGTAGAAACTAGTAATAATTTTTTCATTTTAATAACCTTAATAAGTAAATTGAGTTAGTAAAAGAAAAAACCACGGGATGTACCTAATAACATGGTAACTCCGCTGTCATAGATTTATTCAAGATAAACCCTTAGACCGGTGGTTTTGCGTAGTACGTTTTCGCGCACCTTGCCTTTTCTTTGTCACTTTTAGTATTACCAAAATAAAACAAAAATGCAACCATCTGTTGAGATATTACATTATTTCATGTAAGACATTCACCATGAGTTAATTTAATTTATATAATTTACAATAAGTTATAATAAATTAATTTAGAAAATCATTTCAGGAACATCTTCAGGAATTACCAGTTTTCCGGCGGTTAATTGACTAATTTCTTCTATTGAAACACCAGGTGCTCGCTCTAATAAGTGAAATGCGCCGTCTTTAATTTCAAGAAATGCCAGATCTGTTAATACTTTTTTGATACAGCCTTTACCTGTTAATGGTAGTGTGCAATGAGGCAATAATTTTGAAACGCCGTGCTTAGAAGCATGAGTCATGGTAACAATAATATTATCTGCACCAGCCACTAAATCCATTGCTCCACCCATACCCTTAATCAGCTTACCGGGGATCATATAAGAGGCAATATTACCATTCACATCTACTTCAAATGCACCTAATACAGTTAGGTCAACATGACCACCACGGATCATCGCAAAAGACTCAGCTGAGTCAAAGATTGAAGCACCAGTTGCCATAGTTACGGTTTGCTTACCTGCGTTAATTAAATCTGCATCAATCTCATCTTCGGAAGGAAACTGGCCCATACCAAGTAAACCATTTTCTGATTGCAACATGACTTCCATGCCTGCCGGTACATAATTTGCGACTAACGTTGGGATGCCAATGCCTAAATTAACGTAATAACCATCCTGTAATTCTTGAGCAACTCTTTGTGCTAATTGTTCTCTTGTTAATGCCATTGCTATCTCCTCACTTAGTATTAGAACGAATAGTTCGTTGCTCAATACGTTTTTCGAACGTGCCTTTTATAACACGGTTAACATAGATACCAGGGGTATGGATATGATCAGGATCCAACTCGCCAGGTTCAACAATTTCTTCTACTTCAACAACAGTGATTTTCCCTGCTGTAGCGGCCAAAGGGTTAAAATTACGTGCGGTTTTACGAAACACTAAATTACCGTATCGGTCTGCTTTCCATGCTTTGACTATCGCAAAATCACCAGTAATGGCTTCTTCTAAAATATAATGCTTGCCGTTAAATTCTCGTTCTTCTTTACCTTCTGCAACGGGGGTCCCGTAACCTGTTGCAGTAAAAAAAGCTGGGATACCCGCACCACCAGCACGCATTTTTTCTGCAAGCGTGCCCTGAGGGGTTAATTCAACTTCAAGTTCTCCACTCATCATTTGGCGTTCAAATTCTGCATTTTCACCGACATACGAGGCGATTATTTTTTTTATTTGTCGGTTCGGTAATAACACCCCTAAACCAAAATCATCAACGCCACAATTATTGGAAACCATGGTCAATCCCGTAGTGCCTTTTCGTTTTATCTCTGCGATGAGATTTTCAGCAATTCCACAAAGCCCAAAACCACCCGAAATAATAGTCATATTATCTTCGAGACCAGCCATCGCTTCTTCATAGCTTGACACAACTTTGTCAAATCCAGCCATGTAATACTCCTTAACTCTATTCTATTTGATGATTATTGTGCGCGAATCGCGGTAGATACTTTAGAGACCGGTGCTTTACCTAAAACGTCACTAATAAACCATCCTGCGGTCAGTAATTTTTTTAAATCTATGCCCGTTTCAATACCTAGCCCATTTAATAAGTACACGACATCTTCTGTAGCTACATTACCTGAAGCGCCTTTAGCATATGGGCAACCACCCAAACCAGCAATGGCGCTATCAATAACCGTGATGCCATTTTGTAATGCAGTGTAAATATTCGTTAACGCTTGACCGTATGTATCATGAAAGTGAACGGCTAGTTTTTCTCTCGGAATACGGGCTGATACGGCTTGTAACATCTTATGTACACTTGCGGCTGTTCCCACACCAATAGTGTCTCCTAATGAGATTTCATAACAGCCCATTTTGAATAGTTTTTCAGCAACATCAGCAACTTGCTCTGGCTCTATATCACCATCATAAGGGCAGGCTATAACGCATGAAACATAACCCCTTACTGGAATATTGGCTTTCTTTGCCGCAGCCATCACCGGTTCGAATCGCTCTAAACTTTCAGCGATGGAACAATTAATATTTTTTTGACTAAATCCTTCAGAAGCTGCACCAAATATGGCGACTTCATCGGCTTTAGCAGAAATGGCCGCTTCAAATCCTTTTAAATTTGGCGTTAGCGCGGCATAACTCACGTTGTGTTGGCGTGTTAACCCATTAAAAACGTCGGTTGATGTCGCCATTTGCGGCACCCACTTAGGTGACACGAAACTTCCGCTTTCAATAGTTTTAAGTCCTGCATCTGCGAGTTTATTTATTAATGTGATTTTGTCTTGCGCAGTGATTAATGTTTTTTCATTTTGTAAGCCATCTCTGGGGCCTACTTCAACAATTTTTACGCTTTGAGGGAATTGATTCATGATATTTCCTGCGCGTTAAATGCTAATAATTCACAGCCGCCGTCTACCATGTCGCCAGTAGCGTAGTATAAAGCGTCAATCATGCCATCTTCGGGCGCTTTAATCGTATGTTCCATTTTCATCGCTTCCATTATCATTAACGGTTGATCTTTTTTAACTGTATCTCCCTCTTTTACTAACACGCTAACCATAGTGCCATTCATCGGCGCAAGTAAGCCACCTAAGTCATTACTGATATCTTCATTGCCACATTCAGGCTCAATGTAAGTGAAATTAAAAACACCATTTTGACGATATAAGCTGATTTCATTGCCATTTCTAGCAATCGTGGCATGGCTTCGGTAACCGTCAATACTCACGTACAAGGTGTCAGCTGAAATTCTCCCTTGGCAATCAAGGGTTTTATTTGACACTGTGATTAAATAATAACTGTCGCTCCCTTGCCTTTTTTGTTCAACGGTTACTGGGTAATCAGTATCATTATGAGCCAAGGTTAATTGATGGATATGAGCTTCGTTTAATCGCCATGCATTTGTGTTGTTCCAAGGGGAGTATGGATCTAAAGTATCTGCCGCATTTGCTTTGGCTTTATCTGCTAACGATAAAACTAAATATAACGCTGCAATAGGTAACTCATCAGCCAAGGTTTGTTCATCCTCATGAAAAATATCGTTCTGATGTTTTTCGATAAAACCAGTATCAATATCTTCGTGAATGAATGCAGGGCAAGTGGCTAAATTATATAAGAAATCTATATTCGTTGTGACACCGCTAATACGGTATTCTGAAAGAGCCTTACTTAGACGTTGTAAGGCTTTTTCTCTATTTTCATCCCAGACAATTAATTTTGCGATCATCGGATCGTAAAAAACACTCACCTCATCACCTTGTCTGACTCCGGTATCTACTCGCACGTGAGCACTTTCTACTGGCGGTTGTAAAAAATTAAGTTTGCCGGTAGCCGGTAAAAAATCGTTATTGGCATCTTCTGCGTAAATACGAGCTTCAAAAGCATGGCCTTTTATGACTAATTCTTGTTGTGTTTTAGGCAGTACTTCACCTGCGGCGACACGAAGTTGCCATTCCACGAGATCTTGACCTGTAATTAATTCTGTAACAGGGTGTTCAACTTGAAGGCGAGTATTCATTTCCATAAAGTAAAATGAACCATCAACGTCTAGTAAAAACTCAACGGTACCAGCACCTTGATAACCTATTGCTTGCGCCGATTTGATGGCTGACTCACCCATTTTTTGACGAAGTGATTCAGACATGCCAAATGCTGGGGCTTCTTCAATCACTTTCTGATGACGTCGTTGTACTGAGCAATCACGCTCAAATAAATACACCGCGTTATTATGATTATCACAAAAGACTTGAATTTCAACATGTCGAGGTTGAGTTAAATATTTTTCCACTAACATGGTATCGTCACCAAAGGACGATTGTGCTTCGCGTTTAGCCGCAGCGAAACCTTCTGAAAACTCGGCTTCACTCCAAACTTGACGCATACCTTTGCCTCCGCCGCCAGCAGTTGCTTTTAATAGCACAGGGTATCCCATATCATCAGCTGCTTTTTTTATCACTGCTTCGGATTGATCTTCACCGTGATAGCCAGGCACAAGTGGGACTTGCGCTTTTTCCATAATGTTTTTTGCCGCTGATTTTGAGCCCATCGCTTCAATTGCGGCTACCGGAGGGCCAATAAACTTAATATTTTCTTGCTCACACATCCGACAAAAATCAGCATTCTCTGATAAAAAGCCATAACCAGGATGGATCGCTTGAGCGCCAGTTCGTTTTGCGGCTTCAATGACTTTTTCCGCCACTAAATAGCTTTCTCTTGAAGGTGAAGGACCGAGATAAATGGCTTCATCAGCCATATTGACATGCAAGGCATCACTGTCAGCATCTGAATAAACGGCAACCGTTAATATGCCCATTTTTCGTGCTGTTTTTATGACTCGACAAGCTATTTCGCCGCGATTAGCAATAAGAATTTTGGTAAACATTTTATCAGACCTAGTGGTTAGATTATTAGTAGAATGCGACATGTTATGATCCTTGTTTCGAAGACTCTTGTTGCCATTGTGGCGCGCGTTTTTCGAAGAATGCGCTTAAACCTTCTTGACCTTCTCGTGAAACTCGAATGGATGCGATGCGCTCACTGGTAACATCGAGTAATGCATCATCTATGTCTTGAAAAGCAACATCTAAGGCAAGCTGTTTTGCTTGTCTAACTGCAGCAGGACTATTACTTAGAAGTGTGCTTATCATGTTTTCAACAGCGGCTGGTAATTCATTTAATTCAACCACTTCATCAACCAAACCAAGGCTTAAGGCTTTATCAGCGAAAAAGCGCTCTGCCGTTTGAAAATAACGACGACTGGCTTTTTGGCCCATCGTGTTGACAACATAAGGGCTAATCGTGGCAGGAATAAGTCCGAGCTTTACTTCACTAAGGCAAAAGCTGGCTTTATTACTGGCAATAACAATATCACAACAGCTTGCTAATCCAACCGCACCGCCAAAAGCTGCTCCTTGTATTTGAGCAATGGTCGTTTGTGGCATAAAATTTAAAGTTTTTAGCATGTTGGCTAATGCATTGGCATCCGCTAAGTTTTCTTCATAACTATAACTCGCCATACGTTTCATCCAGCCAAGATCCGCACCTGCAGAAAAACTTTTTCCAGTTGACGTTAACACCATAATGCGAACATCATCACGTTTGCTGAGGTGCATAAAAATCTTGGTAAGCGTTGTGATAACCTCATCATCAAAAGCATTGTGCTTTTCGGGGTTATTTAAGGTAACGGTTGCTACTCCAGAACTGTCTATGGTTAAGAGCACCTTGGTATTATCAATATTTAAACTATTTTCTATCTGAGTCATCTTGTCGCCTACATTCTAAAAATGCCAAATTTTGTCTCTTCAATAGGTTTATTAAGGGATGCTGAAATCGCTAACCCTAAAACTTGTCGAGTTTCTGCTGGATCAATAATGCCGTCATCCCAAAGCCTTGCTGATGCGTAATATGGATGACCTTGATGTTCATAGTTGTCAATGATGGGTTGTTTAAAATCAGCTTCATCTTGTGTTGACCAAGTTTCGCCGCGTTTCTCTTTTTGATCACGTTTAACTTGAGCTAGTACTCCGGCGGCTTGTTCACCCCCCATAACTGAAATACGGGCATTCGGCCACATGAACAAGAATCGAGGATCGTAAGCACGCCCACACATACCATAATTCCCTGCACCAAAGCTTCCGCCAATTAACACGGTAAATTTAGGGACTTGTGCGGTAGCAACCGCTGTCACCATTTTTGCGCCATGTTTGGCAATACCACCGGCTTCATATTGTTGCCCAACCATAAAGCCGGTAATGTTTTGCAAAAATACTAACGGAATTTTTCGTTGAGCACATAGCTCAATAAAATGTGCTCCTTTTTGAGCGGATTCACCGAAAAGGATGCCATTATTAGCTACAATGCCGACCGGATAACCGAAAATCCTTGAAAATCCGCAGACTAAAGTGGTTCCGTATAAAGCTTTAAATTCATCAAAGTCGCTACCGTCAACAACACGGGCGATAATTTCACGAATATCAAAAGGTTGACGAGAGTCTTTCGGGATAATGCCGTAAATTTCTTCGCTGTCATAAGCCGGCTCGATAATAGGTTGAATGTTCATTTCAACGGGCTTAGTTCTATTTAAGTTTGCAATCGCGGTTTTTGCTATTTTTAAAGCGTGATGATCATTTTGTGCATAATGATCTGCTACCCCTGAAGTACGACAATGTACATCGGCACCGCCTAACTCTTCAGCACTAACAACTTCACCCGTGGCTGCCTTTACTAACGGAGGTCCTGCTAAAAATATCGTACCTTGCTCTTTCACAATGATTGACTCATCAGCCATTGCTGGTACGTAAGCCCCTCCGGCAGTACAAGAGCCCATCACAACGGCTATTTGCGGAATTGCTTGTGCTGACATATTCGCTTGGTTAAAAAAGATTCGACCAAAATGCTCTCTATCTGGGAAGACATCATCTTGGTTTGGTAAATTAGCACCACCAGAGTCGACTAGGTATATGCAGGGTAAATTGTTTTCTTGGGCGATAGTTTGTGCACGAAGGTGTTTTTTAACCGTAAGGGGATAATAAGTTCCTCCTTTTACGGTAGCGTCATTGGCAACAATAATACATTCTTGGCCACCAACACGACCAATACCGGTAATGATCCCTGCTGATGGTACATTGTCTTCATAAACGTCATAAGCGGCCAATTGTGATAATTCTAGAAATGGCGAACCTGAGTCGAGCAGGGCATTGACTCTATCTCTAGGCAGTAATTTACCACGTGATAAATGGCGTTCACGGCTTCGTTCACCGCCTCCTAGTTTTATTTCTGCAAGTTTTTCTTTTAAGTCACGAACTTGTTCTTGCATTGCTTGAGCGTTTTCGATGAACTCAGGATTACGGGGATTAACTTTAGATATTATCTTCGCCACGACTATCTACCTTTATTGTGGAAATTGTGATTATCATCATGAGTATTTCAGTAGGCTGTTTTTTACAGCCTACTGAACATGCCAAATTAATTAGATTCGTTAAATAATTCACGGCCAATTAGCATACGACGGATTTCAGAAGTACCAGCGCCAATTTCATACAGTTTTGCATCACGTAGTAAACGCCCGGCAGGAAATTCATTGATATAGCCGTTGCCACCGAGTAATTGGATAGCATCAAGGGCCATTTTTGTGGCAAGCTCTGCAGCATATAAAATTACACCAGCAGCATCTTTACGTGTTGTTTCACCACGATCTGCCGCTTGAGCACACATATAAGCATAAGATTTAGCCGCGTTCATTTGAGTGTACATATCGGCAATTTTTCCTTGCACTAATTGGAATTCGCCGATAGATTGACCAAATTGTTTACGATCGTGTATATAAGGGACAACTAGGTCCATACATGCATCCATAATACCTAATGGTCCACCAGTTAAAACTAAACGTTCATAATCAAGGCCAGACATTAATACTCGTACGCCTTTACCTTCTTCACCTAAAATGTTCTCTGCAGGTACTTCACAATCTTCAAACACTAATTCACAAGTATTTGAACCGCGCATGCCTAATTTATCTAGTTTTTGATGACGACTAAAACCCGGATAATCTCGCTCAACGATAAAAGCTGTGATGCCTTTTGAGCCGGCTGCCGTATCAGTTTTTGCATATATCACGTAAACATGCGCATCTGGGCCATTGGTGATCCACATTTTATTACCATTTAAAACGTACTTATCACCTTTTTTATCGGCACGTAGTTTCATACTTACTACGTCAGAGCCTGCATTAGGCTCACTCATGGCTAAGGCACCAATATGTTCGCCGGTACACAGTTTTGGTAAATATTTTTGTTTTTGTTCGTGGTTACCATTTTTGTTTAGTTGATTTAAACAAAGGTTAGACATGGCGCCATAACTTAAGCCGACAGAAGCAGAAGCTCTACTAATTTCTTGCATTGCCACCATATGCTCTAAATAACCTAGGCCAGAACCACCGTATTGCTCATCTACGGTCATTCCTAATAATCCCATGTCGCCAAATTTACGCCATAAGTCGTGTGGAAATTCGTTATCTAGATCGATCTGCTCGGCTCGAGGTGCAATTTCGTCACGCGAAAAAGCGTTTACTTGATCGCGGATCATGTCCACCGTTTCGCCTAAGTTAAAATTGAGAGATGAAAAACTTGAAATCATGACGGTTCCTTATTGATATAATTTAGTGTTACTGATGCATTATTGTTTTATTTTTTGATGAGATTTAACGCATCTTGACAATTTTTTTCTAAGCCGGTTAATTCTATTAATACGGCTTGGATATCTTCTAACTGCTGATTAAGGTCATTTTTTTTCTGAGCGATAAGATCCATAATCGTTTTTAATTGCGTGGCACTACTTTTATCTGCATCGTAGAGTTCAAAAAGTCGGCCCGTTTCTGCTAATGAAAAGCCTAATCGTTTGCCGCGTAGAATTAACTTTAGTCTAACTTTGTCTCTTTGGTTATAAATTCGTGTTTGACCTTTGCGAGTTGGTAAAATTAGTCCTTGGTCTTCGTAAAAACGAATACTTCTCGTGGTAATATCGAATTCTTTTGCTAACTCGCCAATAGAGTAGGAAACGGTGGTATGCTTACTCATAAAATACTCAAATTTAATTATTATATTCTTACGATATCATGAAGTTTACGTAAACGTAAACTTTTCTGTGTTTTACGCGATATTAACTGGCAATAATTTAGTACATTTATCTGATACTAGTACTAATTAACTACCGGGTTAACGTTGGCGTTAACTAGTTCCTCGGGTATTATGTCGAACAACTGTTTGAAAAATATTATGTTGCGAATTTTCGCTGGAGAGTTTTATGTCTACTGTTGATCCTATTGTTATTGTATCTGCCAAAAGAACGCCAATGGGCGGTTTTATGGGAGGTTTATCTACCGTTACCGCACCTACTTTAGGGGCCACGGCTATTCGAGCTGCACTTGAAGAAGCAAATCTGAAAAATGATCAAGTAGATGAAGTGATCATGGGATGTGTGCTTCCTGCAGGCTTAAAACAAGCACCTGCACGTCAAGCAGCATTGGCGGCAGATTTAGATTTATCAACTGTTTGTACCACTATTAATAAAGTGTGTGGTTCAGGTATGAAAGCTGCCATGCAAGCGCATGATGCTTTAGTTGCTGGCTCAATTGATGTCGCCATTGCCGGTGGTATGGAGAGTATGACTAATGCTCCTCATTTATTACCAAAGGGAAGAGCCGGTATTAAAATGGGCCATGGTCAAGTATTAGATCATATGATGACCGACGGTTTAGAAAATGCATATGACGGTATTGCTATGGGCTGTTTTGCACAAGGTACAGCGGATGAAAATAATTTTACACGTGAAGCTATGGATGAATATGCTATTCGTTCTTTATCTCGTGCCAATGCTGCTATTGAATCGGGTGCATTTATCAATGAAATTGCACCTGTTACGATAAAATCTCGCCGTGGTGATTCAATATTTGAAATTGATGAACAACCCGGTAATGCGCGTCCTGATAAAATTCCTTCATTAAGAGCTGCCTTTAAAAAAGACGGTACTATTACTGCCGCTAATTCAAGTTCAATATCTGATGGTGCTGCAGCATTAGTGATGATGAAGCTATCTGAAGCCGAAAAACGTGGCTTAACGCCATTATGCAAAGTTGTGGCACATGCCACTCATGCACAAAAACCAGAAGAATTCACCGTTGCACCGGTTGGCGCAATGAAAAAGGTGTTAGATAAAGCAAGTTGGACAACTAAGGACGTTGATTTATTTGAAATTAACGAAGCCTTTGCCATGGTAACTATGCTGGGCATGAAAGCGTTAGAACTCGATGCTGAAAAAGTTAATATTAATGGTGGTGCTTGTGCTTTAGGGCATCCTTTAGGTGCTAGTGGCGCACGTATTATGGTGACATTAATTCATGCGTTAAAAAACAAAGGTTTATCTAAAGGGGTTGCTTCACTTTGTATTGGTGGTGGTGAAGCGACAGCAATTGCGGTTGAAATGTTATAGTTTTTAATACGGCTATGCATCTTGGTAAAATCGTAAGCGCTCAACCGCTTACGATTTTTTTTAGCGTTGATTTTTAACTAGGTAGTTATTAATGAATCGTTTGTGGGAAAGGAGTATTCAATAATAATTTTATTGCCTTATCTAATCTAGGGAGCAGTTTTCGGTGTTTTTTATGCAAAATATGAAAACCAATTTTTTCTTCAATTAAGAATTTATTCTTAAAAGAGTTTTTCGCTTCAATATCTTTTTCATCAAAAACCATAAAAATATAATCGACTCTTTTTTGTTTAAACATTGCTAATAATATTTTGAAACTGCTCACTTCCGTTATACGAATTTTACTATTGCCTAATAAGTTGCTGTAAAACTCATCTCCGGCAATAAGTCCTAACATTTTATTGGCTGATTTTAGTACACTCAGATCACAGTTTAACTGTAACTGACAAATGAGCATCACTTGAATTTTGCTGATTGGCGTTGGTACTTTGATAATATTAGGATACAGGGTAAATACCTCACCTGATTTAGCCGTATCTGCATCGATTTCACCTTGGTTTAATAATTTTAAGGCTCGTTTATCATTAATTTGAATAAATTCAGGTGTAATGCCTATCGAACGGTAAGCTCTATCCAATAAAGGGACATAAAAATTAATGATTGAGTCATGCTCGACATAACTGATAATAAAGGGGGCTTTTATTTCTTCAGCAAAAGCCTGTTTAAAAAGGCTAAATATGCAAAGAACGAAATAGAGGGTTAACTTCATTTGTATCTATTAATCAGCATTAATAAATTTCAGTATAGTGGATAAATGTAAACTTTGTCGGAACTTGAATTACTTTGAATTTGTTATTAGATACGTTACTGTTCTTTATCCTTTTCATCGCTAGTTATCTTTATGGAAACTCAGTTACCTATCTCAATAAAAGTAAATAGTTTACTTACAGAAAAATTCACGACGTTAAACTCCATTGCTAATCGATTAGAATCACAGCTAAATTTTCAAACCATGACTGCAGGATGGTATGGCGATGAAGAAAACATACTTTCGCTTTACTTTTCAATTGAAACAGCTGAAAGTTTTCGAGAGATCAGTTCCAATTATCCGGCGATAAAAGATGAACTTGCTGATGATGTTTTGTATGCCACAGAGCAAAACAATCAATTTCAAACCTGTTTCGTTGCAATAACTGAGATTGAACATCATTTGCTTGATGAACATCCCAAATTAATGGCAGGATTGTTAGAGAAAAAATTATATAAAGTATTAAACATGATCGGGAAAAAATTAAAATTTAATGAGCTTTAAATCACTTATTCACGACTTATTTTTCTGTAAAATGTGAATCTCTATATTGCTTCGGAGACATGCCAACTATTTTTTTAAATAATCGTGAAAAATAGTAGGGATCTGCATAGCCTAGTGACTCAGCAATATGCTTTATTGAATCATTTTTATTGTCAAGTTCGTTACAGGCATATTGCATCTTCATATTAATGAAATGTTGTATGGGAGAGGTATCAGTTAACTCTTTGAATTTTTTTGAAAAATGAAACTTCGAAAGTTGGCTATAATGAGCCAGTGTATCCAAACTTAATTCTTGATGGATATTATTGCGCATTAAGCTCTCAACGGCATCAATATCAAAATGACTATTTTGATTAAAAGCTGTCAGTCTTAATTGTAAGGCAAGAGAGCTTAATGCTTGTTGTAATAAATGCACACCATGGATGACATTGGTAGCGGTATATCCTCGAGTGCCTAGTGCCAGTAAATTATCAAAATCTTCAACAATATTCGCTAATAAGCCTACATGGGCTAATCCATCATCCATTTTCATCAAAAGCCTTTCAGCAAAATCATCTGCTAACTTGCCGGTGAAGTTTATCCAATAAAAGCTATTTTCTTTTTGTGATTTTACTGCGGTATTTGTTGAGAACGTAAAAGCTTGATGTGGACAACATATGACTAAATCGCCTCGTTTAACTTCTCGTTTTTTACTTTTGTGGTCTAATATTCCACTACCTGATTGGCAATAAATTAAACTGTGATGATGCGCATTATTTTGTTTTATATTGAGTTTATTATGACTGGTTGATTTTCCCAGAGCCAAAGGATAAAGCCCTGCTGTAAGTGGATGTAGTTTAAGTTTCTTCAACAAAAACAATGGAATTACCAAGCGAATATGATCATTTTGATCTTGGTGAATAATTGTTGACTTGATGATTGGTGTACTAGTAGCCATTTACTTCGTTATTTAAAAAGTAATCAATAACAATATAGTCCATTAAATTAACAATAAAATCAATTTTAACGTGGTTTGTAGTGTGTTCAAATATGACTAATGTAAATATTTTTGACAAGAAAACACTAAATATAAGATCTAGTTGCTTTATCTATTACCTAATTTACGCGCTAGTAATTAATAAATAACACCAAAAGTGAGTTTGTTATGACGACCGAACGTTACCAATTAAAGAATAAAATTAGAATTGTTACCGCAGCTTCGCTGTTTGATGGCCATGACGCGGCGATTAATATTATGCGTAGAATTTTGCAATCAAGTGGTGCTGAAGTTATTCATCTTGGTCATGATAGAAGTGTTGAAGAAGTAGTTAATACTGCGATTCAAGAAGATGCGAATGCGATTGCCATGACTTCATACCAAGGTGGCCATAACGAATATTTCAAGTATATGTATGACCTTTTAAAAGAACGAGGCTGTGAACATATTCGTATCGTTGGTGGTGGCGGTGGCGTTATTTTACCTGAAGAGATTGCCATGTTGCATGATTATGGTATCACCCGTATTTACTCTCCTGATGACGGTCGTGAATTAGGTTTATTAGGCATGATAGATGACATGCTTGAACGTTGTGATTTTAAAACAGGTACCAATGTTAAAAAAGAAGATGTGGCCAATCTTAAAAAAAATGATAAACAAGCCATCGCACGTTTAATTTCAGCTGCAGAAAACGCGCCAGAAGAAAATAAAGCAGCACTTGATAAAATTCGTAAAATTTCTACTGCGAGTAAAACACCTGTACTTGGTATTACCGGAACCGGCGGCGCAGGTAAGTCTTCATTAGTGGATGAATTAATTCGACGTTTCTTAATGGCAACGCCTGACAGTAAAATCGCAATTGTTTCAGTTGATCCTTCAAAACGTAAAACCGGCGGCGCATTATTGGGTGATCGTATTCGGATGAATGCCGTCAATAATGATCGTGTTTACATGCGTTCATTAGCGACACGACAGTCGAACTTAGCTTTATCGGTATATGTCAACGACACCTTAGAGATTTTAAAAGCGACGGATTTTGATTTAATTATTTTAGAAACTTCTGGTATCGGCCAGTCAGATACAGAAATAGAAGAACATTCAGATGTATCTTTATATGTGATGACGCCAGAATATGGTGCGGCAACGCAATTAGAAAAGATCGATATGCTCGATTTTGCCGATATTATTGCGTTAAACAAATTTGATAAGCGTGGTGCTTTAGACGCATTACGTGACGTGAAAAAACAATACAAACGTAATCGTGGCATGTTCGAAGCAGGCGATGATGAGGTACCAGTATTTGGCACCATAGCTTCACAATTTAACGATCGCGGTATGACAGAGCTTTATAATGCGGTGATCACTGAGTTAAACCATAAAGCTGGATTAACGGTTGGTGATGTTTTATCAATAGATGGCACTTTGGCTAACAAAAGTAGTGTTATTCCTGGTAGCCGCATTCGTTATTTGTCTGAAATTTCTGAAAATAACCGGGGTTACGATGCTTGGGTTGAAAAGCAAACTCAGGTGGCTCAAAAGCTTTATGGTATTCATCAAGCGATTGAAACGGCGAAAGAATCAGACACCGATGTTTCAGAACAGCTTATTCATCAACTTGAAACCTTATACGCCAAGGTGGAATTAGACCTAGATCCTAAAAATAAACTATTGCTGGAAGAGTGGGCAAATAAGGTTCAGCGATATAAGGATCCAGAATTTAAATTTAAAGTACGTAATAAAGAACTTTCTATCGAAACCCATGCAAAATCGTTGTCTGATACTAATATCCCGAAAATTAGTATGCCTAAATACCAAGGTTGGGGAGATATCTTAAAGTGGAGCTTACAAGAAAATGTGCCGGGTGAGTTTCCTTATACGGCAGGATTGTTTCCTTTTAAACGTGAAGGTGAAGATCCTACGAGAATGTTTGCTGGTGAAGGCGGCCCAGAACGTACTAACCGTCGTTTTCATTATGTATCAAAAGGCATGCCGGCAAAACGGTTATCAACCGCATTTGACTCGGTAACGTTATACGGTAATGACCCTGCTATTCGTCCTGATATTTATGGAAAAATCGGAAATGCCGGTGTGTCTATTTGTTGTTTAGATGACGCGAAAAAACTGTATTCAGGTTTTGATTTAGCAGATGCTATGACTTCGGTATCTATGACCATTAACGGGCCGGCGCCGATGTTGTTAGGTTTCTTTTTAAATGCGGCTATTGATCAACAATGTGAACGTTATATTACTGAGCATGGTTTAGAAAAAGAAACTCAGGCGTTGATTACTAAAATTTATAAAGATAAAGGCTGTGAACGTCCTACTTATCAAGGCGAATTACCGGAAGGAAATGACGGCCTAGGTTTAATGCTGTTAGGAGTTACAGGCGATCAAGTTCTACCCCCAGCAATATATCAAGAGATCAAAGCTAAAACTTTAACGCAAGTGCGAGGCACAGTTCAGGCGGATATTTTAAAAGAAGATCAAGCGCAAAATACTTGTATTTTCTCTACAGAGTTTGCCTTGCGTTTAATGGGTGACGTTCAAGAATACTTTATCGAAAAAGGTGTACGTAATTTCTATTCAGTCTCTATTTCTGGATACCATATTGCTGAAGCAGGTGCGAACCCTATCACGCAATTAGCGCTTACGTTAGCTAATGGCTTTACGTTTGTAGAATACTATTTAAGCCGTGGTATGGACATTAACGAATTTGGACCAAATTTATCCTTTTTCTTTTCAAATGGTATCGACCCTGAATATGCGGTTATTGGTCGTGTTGCCCGTCGTATTTGGTCAAAAGCGATGAAAAACAAATATGGCGCGAATGCTCGTGCGCAAATGTTGAAATATCATATTCAAACCTCTGGACGCTCGTTACATGCACAAGAAATTGATTTCAATGATATTCGTACAACGTTACAAGCACTTTATGCCATCAATGATAACTGTAATTCTTTGCACACTAATGCGTACGATGAAGCGATCACAACACCAACTGAAGACAGTGTTCGTCGCGCCATGGCAATTCAATTGATCATTAACCGCGAATTAGGCTTATCTAAAAATGAAAACCCAATTCAAGGGGCTTTCATTATAGAAGAATTAACCGATTTAGTTGAAGAAGCGGTATTGACGGAATTCGACAGAATTAACGAACGTGGTGGTGTGCTTGGTGCGATGGAAACTATGTATCAGCGCGGAAAAATTCAAGAAGAAAGTCTTCATTACGAACACTTAAAACATTCTGGCGAATATCCGATTATAGGTGTGAATACTTTCTTAAGCTCAAAAGGCTCTCCAACGGTTGTCCCTGATGAAGTAATACGAGCGACAGAGGAAGAAAAAAATTATCAAATTGATATGTTAGCAAGTTTACATAAAGCCAATGAAGTCGAAACAACTGTATTATTAAAGCGTTTACAAACGGCGGCAATTAATCATGAAAATATTTTTGAATTAATGATGGACGCTTGTAAAGTCTGTTCTCTTGGACAAATTGTTAACTCATTATTTGAAGCGGGCGGTCAGTACCGCCGTAATATGTAATTAGTGGACTATTAATCAAATAATTCACGCTAAAACATAATTAAGCATGTTTTAATTAATTTTAGCGTGAGTCATGAACAAAATGTTAATGTTGGTTCTAGGACTAAAGTCGACTATCTGTGTTGCTTTTGGCAGGTTATGTTAGTTGGCAATTTCAATCTATTTGAGAGCAAGAATATGACCCCATCGATAAAAAACATGCCACAAAAATTTACGGCCTTTCGTATTCATCAAAATATTAATGGTGATAACAAAACGATAACTAGCGGCTTTGAAAAAATAAGTCTGGATGATTTAACTGAAGGCGAAGTGGTTATCAAAGTTGCTTACTCTGATATTAATTATAAAGATGCGCTAGCGGCTACAGGTAAAGGGCGGATCTTACGAACTTATCCGCTTGTTGGCGGTATTGATTTATCGGGGGTTGTTGTTACGTCAAGTGATAGTCGATTTATACAAGGCGATAAAGTACTGGTTTGTGGTGCACAGCTTTCCGAATTATATGATGGTGGTTACAGTGAATATGCCCGAGTAAAAGCTAATTCTGTGGTGAACTTACCTGAGGAGATAAGTTTGCGTGACGCAATGGCGCTTGGTACAGCAGGTTACACTGCGGCAATAGCCATTCAACGCATGGAAGATAATGGCCAAAAGCCAGAGTTTGGTCCTATTCTTGTTACCGGTGCGACAGGTGGTGTCGGCAGTTTTGCGATCAATATGCTGGCTGAACTTGGTTACGAAGTCGTGGCCTTTACGGGTAAAACAGAGCAAAAAGACTATTTAACATCGCTGGGGGCATCACGTTTATTAAATCGTCATGATGTGGAAATGGGGACGAAACCACTTGAAAGTATTCAGTGGGGAGGCGCTGTTGATAATGTCGGCGGTGAAACACTATCTTGGCTAACTCGTACCACAAATATTTGGGGCAATATTGCCTCTATCGGTTTAGCGGGGGGGATAAAGTTAGATTCCACCGTAATGCCATTTATTTTACGAGGGGTTAGTTTACTTGGTATTAACTCTGTTGAAATGCCTGTTTCTGTTCGTACTAAAGCGTGGCAACGTTTAGCAACTGATTTAAAACCTAGCAAACTTGATGTGATCTCGCCAACAACGATCGCGTTTTCTGATTTACCGAATGCTTTTGATGCTTATGTTCAAGGAAGTGTCACAGGAAGAACCGTTCTTGCTATCGATGATACGCTTGCATAAGTTATTTAATATTGAATTCATAGAGAAGATGATAGGTAAAACATGATAAAGCCTTCGAATGAATTACCTGTAATTTTAACCGAGCATATTGTAGACAACGGGATAAAAATTGCTTTTGCTACGTTAAATGCGGGTAAAAGTTTAAATGCCCTTAGTTTACCTATGATTGATTTATTGCTGCCGCAATTAAAAGCTTGGTTAGCTGATGATGCCGTTGCTGTTATTGTTTTTCAAGGCTCTGGAGATAAAGCCTTTTGTGCAGGTGGAGACGTGGTAAGTGTTTATCGTGACCTTATTACTAAACATAAAAATAACGCAAGAAACACCTTAAACGATGATGAAATTTCAGCGTGTTTAGGTGTGGAGTTTTTCACTAAAGAATATCAGTTAGATCAACTCATTCACAATGCAAGCAAACCGATAGTAATGTTAGCGAACGGTTACGTTATGGGAGGCGGCATAGGTTTAGTTGCAGGGGCAAGTCATCGTATTGTTACCGAAAAAACAGTGATGGCAATGCCAGAAATCACCATTGGCTTATATCCAGATGTCGGCGCAAGTTGGTTTTTAAATCAAATGCCAAAAGGTGTTGGCTTATTTCTCGGTTTAACGGGCATGACTTTTAATGGCGCGGATGCAAAGCGATTAAAACTGGCTGACTATGTTATTGATAGTGAGCATATTGATGTTTTAGTCAATGCTCTTTTTCAGCTTGAATTAACGATGAATGAAGGTGATAACCATCAACGAGTTTCGGCATTGTTGAATAGCTATAGTGTGCAAAGTAAAGTGCAGAATGTTGGCTTAATTGATAATGAAATAAGGAAGATACAAAAGGTTACCGCTTATGATAATGTCGTTGATATATACCACGCGATTGTCAACGAAAAAACAAGCAGTGCTTGGTTTAACAAGGCTCAGCAAAAGCTAAACCAAGGTAGTCCATTAAGTGCACATATTATTTACCAGCAATTAAAGAATTGTCAGACGTTAACATTAGCACAATGTTTTGAAAAAGAGTTTAATTTGTCTATTCGCTGTTGTCAGTTTTCTGAATTTACCGAAGGTGTAAGAGCACTATTGGTGGATAAAGACAAACAGCCTAATTGGTTATATAAAAATATAGAGACGGTTGATAATCAGCAAGTAGCATGGTTTTTTACGTCAATTGAAAAATAAATTTAGCCATCAATAATCTTTAATCATTGAAGGTTATTTAAACCGATAAAACAATAAAGTCTGATTTAACAAAAAAAATTAGGCAAAAAATTTAAGAAAAAGGGTAAAGTAAGTTATGAATCTTAACGATAAAACAATTGTTATCACTGGTGGTGGTCAAGGCCTTGGCAGAGCGATGGCAATCAACTTAGCAGAGCAAGGTGCTAAACTTGCTTTGATCGATTTAAATGAAGAATTATTAAAAGAAACTGTTAGCCTTGTAGAAGCAACAGGCTCATCGGCAAAATACTATTTAGCCAATGTAACCATTGAGCAAGACGTAGAAACAACGTTCTCACAAATCAACAAGGACTTTAATGGTATTGATGGCTTGATTAATAATGCAGGGATCCTTCGTGACGGAATGTTCGTCAAAGCAAAAGATGGCGTTGTAACTAAGAAAATGTCATTAGATCAGTTTCAATCAGTTATCGATGTTAATTTGTCGGGAGTTTTCTTATGTGGTCGGGAAGCTGCTGTTCATATGATCGAATCTGGCAAAAAAGGCGTGATTATAAACATGTCCTCTATTGCTCGCGGTGGTAATATGGGACAAACGAATTATGCTGCTTCAAAAGCAGGTGTTGTTGCTATGACAGTAACTTGGGCTCGAGAATTAGGTCGTCATGGTATACGTGTTGGTGCAATTGCCCCAGGCGTTATCAGAACTGCGATGACTGATGCGATGAAACCAGAAATGCGTGACCGTTTAGAGAAAATGAAACCAGTAGGGCGTTTAGGTGAAGCGGATGAAATTGCTCATACGGTAAAATATATCTTTGAGAATGAATTTTTTACCGGCCGTGTTGTAGAAATTGACGGTGGATTATGTATGTAATTCTATTGTTTTGTAACGTTAGTTTTAGACATTACATCAATAGTTAATATCATAAAAAGCGAGTTTTACTCGCTTTTTTCTATTATCCTTACAAAAACAGACAATTTATATAAATATGAATAAAGCTTTATTTTTAGACCGAGACGGCATTATTAATGTTGATCACGGCTATGTTTATCAAAAAGAAAACTTTGAATTTACGGATGGTATTTTCGAATTATGCTTAGAAGCCAGTAATAAAGGGTACAAGTTAATTGTCATCACTAATCAGTCCGGTATTGGCCGTGGTAAATATACGGTTGACCAATTTAAAGAGTTAACACATTGGATGACTGATCAATTTAAAGCAAAAAACATTGATATTGATGATGTTTACTTTTGCCCTCATCATCCGACAAAAGGGATAAATGAGTATTTAAAAGTTTGCGAATGTCGTAAGCCTAAGCCAGGTTTGATTTTAAAAGCAGCAAAGAAATATGATATAGATTTAAAGCACAGTGTATTTATTGGCGATAAAGGCTCAGATATGGAGGCCGCAGCAGCTGCAGGAATAAATAATCGTATTTTATTAGCCAGTCAATATGATGATAACTCACATGTAAAAGCCCAATATATTGAAAAAATCACTCAAGCGTGCTCACTTATTAAGTAAATTGTTTACTTAATAATCGAACAGTTCGAAATCTTTAATTAATCTTCAAAAAAGGCTTGACCTGAGCGCAGAAA